>CAZZBK010000013.1:0-66339 GCA_964652155.1 uncultured Planctomycetaceae bacterium
GCAAATTCGCAACACTCGCCGCGACCGTGGGTCTTGCCGACATTACCGAGGACCGCGCGGGATCTGCAATCCAGTTCCGAGTGCTCGGCGACGGTCGCGAACTTTGGAAGTCGCATCAGATCCAGAAACCGACGGACGAAGCTACGTTCTCGGTGTCGGTTGCGGGCGTACGCGAATTGCAGTTGGAAGTGGCAACGGTCGCCACGAACTCGAATAAATTTGCCCACGCTGTCTGGCTCGACCCGCGACTGACGCCGATTGCTGCACCGTCGACCACTCCCGGCGGCTCGTCGGGGGCTAACGTGCCGGGCATCGTCTATCTCGACGACCTGCCCGAGAAAGACTGGCAAGGATTCATCGAACTGGGAAAGCACGGTGACAAGTGGAAGCAAGACGGGTCGGTCATCAATTGGCAGGGTGCCAAGCCTGCGCATGCGCTGACGACGTATCCGCTCAGCAACGGCTCGGCTACGGTCACGTATGAACTCGGCGGACGGTACTCGGCGTTTCAAGCCGTGGTCGGCATCACGGTGACGCCGCGGACTCCGTTGACGTTCCGGGTTTCCGGCGACGGAAAAATTCTCTGGGAATCACCACCGCAAACCAAAAGGGTCGTAAGCGGCATCGAGGTGAACGTCGACCTCCGCGGTGTTGAAACGCTAAAGCTGGAGGTGCTCTGTCCGGGTGACAACAATTCGGCCCACGCCGTTTGGATCAACCCGCGGCTGACGCCGACGGCGCAGCCCGAACCTGCCGGCGTCGTCTACCTCGACGATCTGACGGAAATCGAATGGAAAAATCTCGCCAAACAGCCGTTGGGCAAGCACGGTAAGTATCTCTACTTATCCGAAACGACCGAAACGACGATCCTCTTCCGCGGCAAGCCGGTTGAGCACACGCTGTGGATGCATCCTACAAATCCACCTCGTGCTAATCTGGCGACGGATCCGACTGCGTTTGCCCGGTATAAGCTCGATGGTCAATATGCGACGTTCGCCGCCGAGGCCGGTATTCACGAGTCGGCGGATAAAGACCCGCAGTCGCCGGTGACGTTTCGCCTGTTGGGCGACGGCCGCGAGCTGTGGAAATCGCAACCGATGCAAAAGCGGGGCGAATCGGCCGAAGTCGCGGTCGACATTCGCGGGGTGAAGGATCTACGCCTCGAAACGGCTAGCGGCGAAAGAACCGGCGCCTGCCATGCCACCTGGTTCATGCCGCGGCTGACGCCGGTTGAGAAGACGGCGCTCGCCGCCCCACCACCGGCCGCCGTGTTCCCCTTCGATGCCGCGACGGCGTTGAAGCACCAAGAAGCGTGGGCCGCGCACCTCGGCGTGCCGGTCGAGTTCACCAACACCCTGGGCATGAAGTTTCGCCTCATTCCGCCGGGCGAGTTCCAGATGGGCCTCGGCCCGGAGTTCACCGACGCGGAACTAACGCGGCTGACCGGCGTGACATTCGATGGGAATCTCAGGAATTTGCGCACGGCTCGGCCGGCGCACGGCGTGCGGATCACGCGGCCGTTCTACATGCAAGTGGACGAGATCACCTCCGGCCGTTATCGCGATGTCGTCGGGCAACTGCGAGCGGAGATGGAGCAGAATCCGAACAAGCTGCTGGGGCAATACGTGGCCTGGCCCGATGCGATCGCGTTTTGCAACCAACTGAGCGAACGCGAAGGGAAGCGGCCCGCCTACCGGATCGCAGGGGCGGAAATCACGCCGATCGACGACTCCGATGGTTACCGACTCCCCACCGAGGCCCAGTGGGAATACGCCTGCCGCGCGGGGACGAACACGCTCTGGTACTTCGGCAACGACGGCAGCGCCGATCGAGAAACGTTCGTCAAGCAATGCGCCGCCCCCAATCCGTTCGGGCTGACCGGCCTCTACGGCGGGTCGAACGAAATGTGCTGGGACGCCACGGACCTGAAGCCGTACCCGGCCGCGACGCCCAGCGGTCGCAACGATCCCCGGGAAGACGCGGGGGCGGAGCGCATCAAACGCGGCGGCTCGGGCAACGACAGCGGTGGAGCGAGTCGCTTCGCGATCAACAGCTTTGCGCGCACCAAGTCGTTCGGCGGGCCGTACAGCCCGGCGGCGTTGCAATACTCGGGCTTCGGCCGCGTCGTGCTGCCGATCGCCGCGGCACCAGTGAGCGACCCACGAGCGGGAGGCGTGAGCCTCCCGATGAGCCCCTCGACGAGCGGCGCACCCAACGGTCCAAGTAAACCGGTCAATCCGAGTAATCAGGGGGCCAACGCCCAGCGCTCGTTGCCCAGTGACGTCGTCGACATGCGACCGATGATTGACGTCGTGCGCGACACCGTCGCCGGTGACTGGACCTTCTCCAAGGAGGGTCTGAACGTACCGTATCAAATCAACGGCGACACGGGGGGCAAAGGAGCTCCACGATTGCAACTCCCCTATACGCCGCCCGATGAGTACGACCTGCTGCTCGAGTTCACACCCACCAGTCGCGGCAACGACCTGGGCTGCTTGCTGAGTGCCCAAGGACGCAGTTTCCAGTTTCGCATCGACCGCAAGTCCGCGGGTGTCAATACCTGGTACGCCGGCTTCGGCTGGATCGACGGCAAACGGGTCGAAGAATTGCCCGCGAGCATCAAGCAAGACGAAAAGCCGTTTCTGACAAATGGTCAGCGCTATCAGTTGACGATCGAGGTGCGTCGCGATGGATTGCGGGCCATACTCGACAGCAAGCCGTTCGTGCAATGGACAGGAGATTGGCAGCGATTGACCGTGGGCGATTCGGCGGAACGGCTCCCCGATCCGAAACGACTCGGCCTGATTGCCTATGGCCGCGCTGCGACGTTTCACACCATCACCGTCCGCGAAGTGACCGGCCGCGGCACGATGCACGCCGCCGCGGTGAACAGTGTTCCGGCCGCGCCGCGGTGGCCGCTCGCGCCGTCGAAGCCGGAAGACATCAAGCGACTGCTCGATGCGAAGGTCGAATTGACGGTGCGTGCCCCGGCGTCGTACGGTGGCGCGTCTTTCGACTCGAAGCTCAAGCCGGGCGACGCCCTGCCCGCCGGCCCGGTGACGATCGTCGGCGTGTTGGTGATGAGAAGCGAACCCGTGTTGATGGACGATGCGCTAGTCGGCGTCGTCGCCGGACTGACCGATTTAGAAGACCTGAACTTCTATTACAACGAGACGTACCCCGTCACTCCCGCGGGATTGTCGAAGCTGGCCTCGCTCGTGAATTTGCGACGGCTCGATCTCCTTTACCTCCATGGAAATACTAAGGGGCTTTCCGATCTGTTGAAGTCGTGGCCGCATTTAGAATATCTCCGTCTTCCTGGCCGGAGCGCGACGGACGAATGGGCTGCGGCCGCAGCCGCCAGACCGTCGATCGTCGAGTTATCGGCGTATCGCTCGGGTCTCTCCGACGCAGGCTTGGCCCACTTGGAGAAGATGCCGCAGCTCAAACAACTGCAACTTCTTGACTGTGAGCAGCCCTCGCAAGCTGCGATCGACCGGTTCGCCGCCGCCGTGCCGGGCTGTCGCATCCAACTAAAACCCAAGGAATTCATCGAGCCGCGCACGCCGCTGGGTATTGCCGCACCGATGCCGGCCGCGGCTCCCGCGCCGCCCCGTTGGCCGCTGGCGCCGTCGAAGCCGGAAGACATCGTCTGGCTGCAAAGCCTGAAAGCGACGCTCACGCTCCGTGCGCCGAGTGCGTTCGGCGGCGACCCCACGGACGTCCAAGTTCTACCCGGCGCCCCCTTGCCGACCGGCCCGGTGACGATCGTCGGCGTCAGCATGCATCGCGACGGCGGGCCGCAATGGACCGACGCCGAGATGGCGAGGCTGGCGACCCTGACCGATTTGGAGACGTTCTCCACCGACTTCGCCTTACCGGGGGCCGCAGTCACGAAAACCGGCATGGCCGAGTTCGCGAAGCTGACCGGGCTACGCATACTAGTTCTGGGTCGCTTGGGAACGGCCGACACCGACTATTCCTTTTTAGAACGCTTGCCGCGATTGGAAACGCTCCAATTGTCCGTGATTCCGTTCCCCAACTGGGTTGATCAAGTCCGGCGGCTCTCGCTGCGCGAATTGAAAATTTACTCCCTGAGCCTCTCCGGCCTGAATGAGCTCAAAGGCTGCCCGACGCTGACGACTTTCACCCTCGCCGGCAGCAGCGGCGACTTGGAAGCACGCCGCACGGCAGCCTCCGAGCTAGCCAAAGTGATGCCCTGGGTCCGCATCAAGCTTGGAACCGGTGGCACCAGCGAGGTCGAAACCATCGAGCCGACCGCCCCGCTGCCGGGCGCCGTCCCCGCTCAGCCCGCATCCCCCGCTTCCGGCAAGTGAAGCTACAACCTTGTCCCCGTCACCGTTCGCACACGGAGTCGATTCCATGAATGGGTACCGTACACAACTTCATCCGCTCCGACTCTTAGCAGCTTGCCTGACGCTGGGGTTCCTGGCCGCAACGGCTTCAGCGCGAGCGAATGCCGAAACTCCACCGACGAAGAATCTCGCCAATTCCATCGGGATGGAGTCCCGTTAGCCGCCCTTGCTCGGCCCGGATCAACGCCAGGCACGAGCACCACGATGCAGCTCCCGCCATGTCGGTCGCAGCGTATCGGGCCGCCTGCCCAACTCCTATTGAGCGCGCTGGCATCCAACATAACACCTGTTGCCAAAGTCACTTGTGAATATTCGCCCGAAATCGATTTTGGTAAATTTCACTCGACATCGCCCGGCAGTCGATGTATAAGAGTAGTCTTATATCCCACCGATTTGTACCCTCCCTGCTAGCACCCCCTCCCGCCTCAGCCGCTAGGAGCGCAGCGTCATGGAACAAAAATACGAAGGTACGCCGCAAGCGGAAATTCGTCTCGAAGGTCGCCGTGTGGTCCGTGGCGATGTGACCAACGATTGGGGCCTGCGCCTGCAATGGGTCGTCAGCCGCGACGGCAAGGTCGTGGCCACGGCCAATGCCCGCACCGAGTCGAGCTACGAACACACCGAAACCGAAAAGGGCAAGTACGAAGTCGTGCTCCAGATGTGGAAGTACGTTGACTACCGCAAGACGCCCGACGGCCAGTTCGTGAACAGCAAGTTTGTCGACGTCTCGAACAAGGTCAGCTACACGATTTAAGCTTAAGCGTTCTCGGTTTTCTGTTCTCCGTTTTTGGTTGAACGGCGAATCGATCGAATACCGTCATCCCATTCATTTGTCATTCATCGAGCCACTCGAGGCCCCCTATCATGTTGCACGTCGGAGACGAGCGAGTTCCGTTCTGCGGCGGTCACGGTCTGTCGCGGCGCAGCTTTATTCAGGCGGGCTCGGCCGGCTTGGTCGGCTTGTCGCTCCCCGCGACCATGAGCCTCGAAGCCGCGGGCGCGATCGACGAGAGCCGCGCCAAGATTCGCAACTGCATCACCATTTTCCTCGTCGGCTCGCCTGGCCAAGTCGACACCTGGGACATGAAACCCGACGCCCCTGCCGAGGTGCGCGGCAAGTTCAAGCCGATCAGCACGAACGTCTCGGGCATTCAGATTTGCGAGCATTTTCCGCTCATGGCGCGGATGATGGACAAGGTCGCGCTGATCCGCTCGCTGCACCACAAGACCGGCGCCACGCACGAAAATGGCCAGCGCTGGATGATGACCGGCCACGACTTCAACGCCGATAGCATGAAGCCCTACACCGGCTCGGTCGTCTCGCGCGTCTTTGGCCAGAAAAGCGAAATGCCTTCGTCGGTCATTCTGCCCGGCCCGATCGGCAACACCGGCGCGGGCAACCTGCACGGCCAGACCGCCGCCTACCTGGGGAGCGCCCACGAGCCGTTCTTTCTCAACTCAGATCCCGCCAAAAGCGATTTCAAAGTTTCGGACCTTGAAGCCCCGGCCGGGCTCAGCGAGTTCCGCGTCGACGCGCGTAAGAAACTGCTCTCGCAGATCGATCAGCTCCAGCGCCGCAGCGAGTCGCGCAGCACGCAAATGCACGACAACTCCTATGAACGCGCCTTCAAACTGCTCACGTCGCCCCGGGCCAAAGAGACCTTCGACCTGGGCAAAGAGCCCGACAGCGTTCGCGATCGTTACGGCCGCAACACCTTCGGTTCGAGTTGCTTGCTGGCCCGCCGCATGATCGAAGGGGGGGTCCGTTACGTGACGGTCAACCACTTCGACACGGTCTTTAATCAGACCTGCTGGGACATGCATGCCGACGGCGGCGGACTCAACAATACCTATGCCGACTACGAGAACCACCTCTGCCCACAGTTCGACTGGGCCTTCACCGCGCTCATCAGCGATCTGGAGCAACGGGGCCTGCTCGAGAGCACGGTCGTCGCGGTGCTCAGCGAGTTCGGCCGCACGCCACGCCTGAACGCCAAGGGGGGCCGCGACCACTACCCGGCCGCCTGGACCAATTTCCTCTGCGGAGGCAGTATCCGCGGCGGACAAGCGATCGGCTCCACCGACTCCATCGGCTCGCGCCCCGCGAGCAACCCCATCGAGCCGCCGCAAGTGCTGGCCTCGATCTATCACGGCATGGGAATCAACCTCGAGACGACGATGATGCCCGGCCCGGGCGAGCGTCCCGTCCGCTTGATCGAAGCCGAACCGATTCGCCAGTTGTTCTCTTAAGCATTACGGTGAGGCGGAAGCCATGCGACACACAACTTGGGCATGCATTCCGCTCCGCTGTACGACGGTCCTTGCGATCGTTTGCGCCTTGGCCGTGCAACTGCCGGCCGCCGAGCCCACGATAGCGAACCTCAATCTCCGTGGCCTGCAAAGCGGCGGCACGACCACGCTCGTCATCGACGGCACCGAACTCGGCGCGGCCGACGCCCAACTGCATCTCCCCTGGCCCTGCGAGCAACAACTCGAAAAAGGGGCCACCGCCACGCGGCTGACCGCAACCCTCAAGCTCCCCGCCGACGTCGCCAGCGGTTATTACTCGCTGCGGGTCGTCTCTCCCAGCGGGGTCAGCCTGCCGGTGCTCGTCGCGGTCGATCCGCTCCCCCAACGGCCGCTTGTGGGCAGCAATGTCGACAAGCTCCCCGTGGCCTTGCACGGCACCGTCGCGGGCTCTGCCGTGCTCGAAACGCAACTCACGCTCAAGGCGAACGAGACATTGCACCTTGACGTCGAAGCGGCCCGACTGGGCAGCAAACTCCGCCCGGTCGTGCATGTTTATGATGAGCATCGCCGACAATTGGCTTGGGCCTGGTCGACGCCGACCCTCTGGGGTGACGTGCGGTTGAGTGTGAAGGCCCCGAAAGATGGTTCCTACACGATCGCTATTCACGATTTGGAATATGCAGCCGCGGCACCGAGTTATTTTCGCCTCAAGCTCGGCAACTTATCGAGCATCGAGCAGGTCTTTCCGCCAGTCGTCTCGGCTGGCCAAACGACACGTGTCGAGTTGCTCACGAGCGCGGGCTTGAGAACGGTCGACGTGAAGCCCGACGCCGCGACGCCGTTTGTCTCGTTGGCTTGGCCAGAAGCCGCGCTGTGGAGCGGCTTGCGTCCCTGGGTGCAGGTGAGTTCCTATCCCGAGCTGATCGCCCGCGGGGCGGATAACGCGCCGCAGGATTTACCCGCGGGCCCCGTGGGCGTGAGCGGTCGTTTGACCCGCCCGCAGCAGGAAGACCGTTTTCGCCTACCGGTCGAGCCGCTCAGCAAGCTGCGGCTGGAAGTGTTCGCCGATCGCTATGCCTCGCCGCTCGATGCGGCCGTGGTGGTGCGTAACGAGAAGGGGGAGCAACTCGCGCGCGGCGAAGATAGTCCCGGCACGCTCGATCCGGTGCTCGAGTACACGGTCCCGGCCGGCGTGCAAAACGTGATCGTCGGCGTGGTCGACGCGCAAGGCCGCGCCGCGCCGCAGGCCATGTATCGCCTGCTGGTCGAGCCGCAATCGGGCAAGCAGTCGATGGTCGACTATCGGCTCTCGACCACCAGCGGACGGCTCACACTCGGCGCGTCAGGCCGCGCCGTGCTCCCCATTCTCTCCGAGCGACGCGGCTACACCGGCCCCATCGAACTCTCGGCCGATGGCTTGCCGTCGCACCTCAAGCTCAGCCACGTCACGATCCCCGCGCTCGCCGACGGCGCGCTGGTCACCCTCGACCGCACCGCCGGCGAAGCGGCCACGCTCGTCACCCGCTGGCGCGGCGCGTCGGCCGTCGGGGCACGCCCCGTGCTGCTCAAAAATCATCCGCTCGAAACCATTCAGCCGTGGCTCGCCACCGAGGTCTCGCTGCTGCTAACTAAAACCGACAGCGTGCCGTTCCAACTCGATTGGCGCGACCTGTCGGCCGACACGCCGCTCGTGTTGGGCAGCAAGCTCACGCTGCCGCTGAAAATTTCTCGCAGCGACGAAAATACCCTCGTGCGACTCTCACTCGTCACCAGTCAACTCGTGTCGCTCGTCAACAATCAGCCCGACCCCATCAAAACCCTGCGCGTCGAAAAGGCCGTCGAGGTCGCCGCGAAAACGGTGGACACCGAGCAACCGCTGCTGGTGCCCGTCGAGCTCACCAGCCCCGTGTACGATGTGACCGTGCAGGGTGAGTTGCTCACGGCTGACAAAAAGACGGTGCTCGCCACGGCGTTCGCTCCCGTGCGCCGCATGCCGGTCGTCAACCCGCTCGGGATCGAGTTGGCCGAGGGACTAACCTACACCGCGACAAGCGACGGCAAGGCGGGGGTCAACGTGAAGGTCACGGGCAAGATCGCGCGACGCGCCCCGCTCGCGGGTGACGTGTCGCTGGCGATCACCGGATTGCCCAGCGGCGCGGTGAGCGCCGCGGTCACGGTCAAAGCCGATCAAAGCGAGTTCGCGGCGAACATTGCCGTGCCCGCGACACTCGCCCCCAGCGAGTACAAAGGGCTGAAATTGCAAGCCTCGATCGTGCCGGACAGCAAGTTGCCGAATCAACGGATCAAGAGCGAGCGCGAGTTGACGCTGCTCGTCAAACGAACCGAGAACGACAAGAAGTAAGGTGAACGCAATGCAGAGCATGAACAAATGGTGGTGGTTGGCGCTGGCCCTGTTCGTGGCCGGCGTGTGCGGCGGAGCAGTGAGCCATGCCGCCGACGCGCCGCCCGCCGTGTACAAAAGCCTCGGCGTCTCGCCAAGCGAGTTTGTGCTGCGTCACCCGCGGCAGCCGCAAAGCATTCAGGTGCTGGCGACCACGGCCGACGATTTCTCAGTCGACCTGCGCAGCACCGCCAAGTTCACCGTCGCCGATGGCAAAATGGTCCGCGTCGACTCGCAAGGCTGGGCCTGGCCGCTGAGCAACGGCCAAACAACCATCACCGCCGCTGTAGCGGGCAAGACGCTCACCATGAGTGTCCGCGTCGAATTGAGCCCCACCGAGCCGCCGTACAGCTTCCGTCACGAGGTCATGCCCGTGCTGACCAAGGCCGGTTGCAATATGGGCGCCTGTCACGGTTACTCGTTGGGTAAGAATGGCTTTCGGCTCTCGCTCCGCGGCCAAGATGCCGACGCCGACTACATGTCGATCTCCAAGGAAGCGTTCGGCCGGCGACTCGATTATCAGCGCCCCCTGGCGAGCATTTTTGTCTCGAAGCCGCGCGGCGACGTGGCCCACGAAGGAGGCGTGCGTTATCAGCGCGACAGTCTCTGCGATCAGATTCTACAACGCTGGGTCGAGCAAGGCGCGCCGAGCGATCTGGCCGACACCGCTCAGGTGACCGGCGTGCGAATGATCCCCGACAAGCTCGTGCTTCGGCCGGGCATCAAACACCGCGTGCAGTTGTTGGCCGACTACAGCAATGGCACTTCACGCGACGTGACCCGGCTCGGCGTGTTTGTCGCCAACAACACACAATTCGCCACCGTCGATGACGAGGGATTGGTCGAATCGGGCGATCCGGGCGAAACCGTGATCGTGGGCCGGTTCGAACGCAAGTTCGCCTCGACCGGCGTGATTGTGCTCAAGAACACGAGCAGCTTCCAACCATCGGTCGTGCCGCAAGATCACCTCGTCGATCGCCACGTCCTCGAAAAGCTCAATCGGCTTAAGATCGAACCGTCAGCCATCTCGGGCGACGAAGAGTTTCTTCGCCGCGTGTATCTCGACCTGATCGGCGTGCAACCGAAGCCCGAAGAGATTCGCGCCTTTGCTGCCAACGCCGACGTCAACAAGCGCGCGCAGGTCATCGAGGCGTTGTTCGACCGCAGCGAGTTTGTCGACCACTGGTCACTCAAATGGGGCGACCTGCTGCAAAACTCGCGCAACTCGGTGAGTTCGCCCAGCGTGTATCTGTTCCGCGAGTTCATTCGCTCGGCGGTGGCCTCGAACATGCCGCTCGACGAGTTCGCCCGACGGCTGGTGACTGCCCGCGGCGGCGCGGTCGACGATCCGGCCAGCGTGTACTTCGCGATCAGCAAGGACACGAACGACTCGGTCGAGCGGGTCACTCAGGTGTTTTGCGGCGTGCGCATGCTCTGTGCCCGTTGTCATGCCCACCCGCTCGAAAACTGGACGCAGGCCGACTACTACGGACTGGCCAGCTTTTTCAATCAGGTGAGCACCCGGCCCGACACTCGCTTTAACGCCCAACGCACGCCGAACGCGAAATTCGTGCAGCTGAATTTGCAAGCGAGCCTATCGACCAACCCGCGCACCAATCAACTGCAACCGCCGCGATTTTTAGGCGGGGACGAACCCAAACTCGCCGCGGGCGTCGATCGCCGCGAGGCCTATGCCCAGTGGCTCACTCAGGCCGATAATCCGCTCTTTGCCCGCGGGCTGGTCAACCGACTGTGGAGCTATTTCTTCCATCGCGGCATCGTCGAGCCGGTCGACGACGTGCGGAGCACGAACCCGCCGATCAACCCGGCTTTGCTCGAGGCTCTGACTGCCGACTTCGTGCAGCATAAGTTCGACGCGCGGCATTTGATGCGGCAGATCGTCACCTCGCGGACCTATCAGCGGACCAGTTTGGAAAACGCCTCGAACGCGCACGACGAGCAGAATTTCTCACACGCCGTGCCGCGACGCATCCCCGCCGAGGCCTTGCTCGACTCGCTCGTGCAGGGGACCGGGGTCCCGGAGAACATCGGCGGCGCACCGGCCGGGTTCCGCGCCGCGCAACTGCCCGACGCCAACGTCACGAGTCCGTTCCTCAGCCTGTTCGGCAAGCCGCAACGAATGGAAGCCTGCGAATGCGAACGCGACAACGGCTCGAACATGCTCCAGGCCCTGCACATGATCAACGGCAACAGCATCCTCTCGCGGGTCAGCAACCCCAACGGCCGACCGGCTCAATTGCTCAAACAAAAGCTGAGCGACGAAGAGCGGATCAACGAACTGTACCTCTGGACGCTCGCCCGCAGCGCATCGGCCAACGAGCGACGCGTGGGGGTCGAGTTCCTCGCCAGCTACGGCGACAAGCAACTCGAGGCGCTGCAGGACATGATGTGGGCGCTGCTCAACAGCAAGGACTTCCTGCTGGTGCACTGAGCTGCATTACGAGCGGCCATAAAGACATGGCTCTGTGCAGTAAGCATGCCCACGCAGACGTGGGCATGGCACCCTTATGCAAGGCATCTTCTCAGGCAAGTGTGGGCATGGCGCCCTTTGTCCATGCGTGAAATGTGCGCTAGCGGTCGAACAGCTTCTTGATTGCGTAGACGGTCGCGGCGCGGCCAGCACGGGCAATCGAGGTCGTCAGCGGAATGCGCTTCGGGCAGACCGTCACGCAGTTCTGGGCATTGCCGCACATCTGCAAGCCCCCCTCGGCCGTGAGCGCTTCGAGCCGCTCCTCGGCTTGCAGCTTGCCCGTCGGGTGCGTGTTGAACAACATCGCCTGGCTGATGGCGTGCGGGCCAATGAAGTTTTCGTCGTAGGCGGCTTGCTTGCGGGCGGCGAATTGCGTCTCGCTCTCGTCGTCTCGCTGGACCAACTCGACCTTGTTGTACTGCGGACACGCCTCGACGCAGCAACCGCAACTCATGCACTCGGAGAGCGGGTAGGCAATACCCTGCTCGGCCGGCGAGACGCGCGGCCCGGCACCCATGTCGTAGTAGCCATCGACCGGAATCCAGGCCTTGACCTTCTGCAAGGCGCGGAACAACCGCGAGCGGTCGACCATCAGGTCGCGGACCACGGGGAACTTGCCCATCGGCCGGAGTTCGATTTCGCTGGGTTGCTCGGCAAGCAAGCGATCGACGAGCGCGGAGCAGGCTTGCCGCACCCGGCCATTGACGACCATCGTGCAGGCGCCGCATACCTCTTCGAGGCAGTTACAGTCCCAGGCCACGGGGGCGACAGCTTGCCCCTCGGCCGTTTTGGCCTGTGCGGCGATGCGCTGCAAGACACTGATCACGTTCATGTCGTTCTCGCGTTCGATGACATGCCGCTCCCAGTAGCTCGCCTCGCCGGGCGCGTCTTGCCGCAGCACGCGGACCGTAAAGGTCTTGGCGTGACCGTGCTGAGCGTGGTCGTTGTGTTCGTGGTCCATGATGGTTTACCGTTTCCTGATTGAACGCTCGAAACGTAGAACTAGCGGGGGGCGGCAACGCCCTAGCCCGCGGCCTTTGACCCATTACCTTGATGATTCGCGGTAGCCGCCTTGGCGGCGCTGCGCTGCTTCCAGACTTCCTCGATCACCTCGGCGCCGACCAAGCCATAGAGCCGCGGGCGGGGCGGGATCAGCGAGGTGTCGACATCCTCGTAACTCAACTGGACGTCGCCGCTCGAGTCGAGTGTCGTGATCGTGCTCTTGAGCCAGCGGGCCGTGCTCTCCTCGAAACGGTCGCACCATTGCTCGGCTTCACGCAGACGCTCGGCCGGTTCGGTGGCTTTGAGCCCCGGCAGCGAGAAGTTTGGCTTGTAATGAGCACCGCGGCTTTCGTCGCGCGCCAGTGCGCCTTTGAGAATCGCCTCGGCGATCGGCAGCATGTCCGTGAGCGCCTTGGTGAACACCACGTTCTGGTTCGTCCAGTGCCCCGAGTCGCTCAACGAGCAGCGTTTGACGCGCTCCTTGAGGTCGGCCATCTTGCCGACCGCCTCGCTGAGCTGATCGTTCTGTCGCACGACCGTGGCGACGCGGGTCATCATGTTGCCCAACTCTTGATGCAGCAGGTACGGGTTCTCGCCGCCGCCGCTCCGCTTGAGCAGCTTGTCGTGCGTGCCCTGGTGCTGCTTGCGGGCTTGCTCGAAAAGCGACGCGGGCTGATCGGCCGCCGCGCCGCCGCTCACCCCCTTGAGCCAAGTCTGCAAGCTCGGAGCAACAATCAAGCCGCTGAATATGCAACTGAGCAACGAATTCGCTCCCAGGCGATTCGCGCCGTGGTATTGATAGTCGCATTCGCCCAGCGCGTAGAGCCCGGGGATGTTGGTGGCCTGGTTCTTCGGATGGCCGATCTGCAAGCCACCCTGGGCACACTTCTCGTAGTCGACCCAGAGGCCACCCATCGAGTAATGCACGGCGGGGAAAATTTTCATCGGCGTCTCACGCGGATCAACCCCTTGGAACTTCTCGTAGATTTCCAAGATGCCGCCGAGTTTGCGGTTGAGCATTTCACGCGGCAGGTGCGTGAGGTCGAGGTACACGGCAAGCCGATCGCTCTCGACGCTCAGCCCCTCGTTCGTGCAAACGTTGAAAATCTCACGCGTGGCAATGTCGCGCGGGACGAGATTGCCGTACTTCGGGTAACGCTTTTCGAGGAAGTAATACCGCTCGGTCTCGGGTATTTGTCGTGGATCGCGGGGGTCCTGTGGCTTGACGGGGACCCAGACGCGGCCCCCTTCGCCGCGGGCGCTCTCGCTCATCAGCCGCAGCTTGTCGGCACCAGGAATGGCGGTGGGATGGACTTGGATGAACTCACCGTTACCGTACTTGGCGCCGGCCTGAAAGGCGCGGCTGACCGCGCTGCCCGTGCAAGCCATCGACATCGTCGAGCGACCGAAGATCAGCCCGCACCCGCCCGTGGCCAGCACGACGGCGTCGGCCGCGAAGGAGCGAATCTCCATCGTGACCATGTCCTGGGCGACGCAGCCGCGGCAGACGCCTTGCTCGTCGACGATCGGGCCGAGAAAATCCCAGAACTCGTATTTCTTGATGTTTCCTTCGCTCTCCCAGCGGCGCACTTGTTCGTCGAGGGCATAGAGCAACTGCTGACCGGTGGTTGCGCCGGCGAAGGCGGTCCGCTTGAAGAGCGTGCCGCCGAAACGACGTTGATCGCGGAAGCCCTCGGGCGTGCGGTTGAAGGGGACTCCGAGGCGATCCATGAGGTCGATGATCTTCGGTCCCCAGTCGCACATTTCCTTGACCGGGGGCTGATGCTGGAGGAAGTCGCCGCCGTAGACCGTGTCGTCGAAGTGCAGCCCCTCGTGATCGCCTTGTTGGCGCGTGAGGTCGTTGACGCTGTTGATGCCCCCTTGAGCGCAGACGCTGTGCGAGCGTTTGACCGGCGTGAGGCTCATCAGGTCGACGTCGATGCCCAACTCGGCGAGTTTCATGGCGGCGGCCAGACCGGCAAGTCCACCACCGACGATCATCACGCGTTGCTTTGCCATGTTCATGACTTTCTCGGAAAAATTGCTCGCCAACGGCGCGCGGCTTTGAACGATTCAGAGATTAAGGAGCGGTGACCGTGGCCGCTTTGCCGTCGGTCTGCTGGGCCTGCTTGGCCTTGTCCACGTTCGCCTTGACGGCTTGCCGCTGATCGATGTGGGCCTGCTCGATGAGCTTGGCCTCGTCGACGTTCACGCGGCTCATGCCGGTCAGCGCGCCGAGTCCGACGGCGGCCAACGCCAAGCCGAAGATGGCGCACGCCACGGTGGCGCGTCGCTGAGCGGCGGGCGAGGTCCAGACGCCCCAGGTGATCCCCATCGTCCACAGGCCGTTGGCCAAGTGATACACACACGACAGGACACCGATCGCGTAGACGATTTTCGTGAGCGTCGAACTCAGCGCGGCCGCGGCGCTCGACGAGGCATGATGCGGATCAAACTGCCAGCCCCCCAGGTTGTCGGTCACGCTCCGCCACCACGAGGCATGAATCCAGCCGTGCATGTGAAAGACGTGATAGAAAATGAAGAACAGGGCAATCCAAGCCGTCACGCGTTGCAGCGTGTAGCGGAAATTGCCCTTGTACGGATAGTTGGCCGTATTCGAGATGCCCGTCCGAATAATCGCCACGCCCACGACAGCATGAAAAATGATGGGCAAAAAGATGCCGCCCCACTCGACCAACGGCAACACGGGTCCCAGCGCGTGGATCTGGTCGACCGCGTTCTGAAACACGTCGGGCCCCGACAGCACGCTGGCGTTGGTCACCAAGTGGACGCACATGTACGCCCCCACGGGCAGCAGGCCGCTGAGCGAGTGTAACCTTAAGATGAGAAACTGGTTACGCTTGAAGAATGACGACGTCGAGGGGCTGGTTTCCAAGGCGGCTTTCCTTCGCGCGGCGGAACGTGGAGGTCGCAACTCACGGTAGTATAAGGGTCGACCGTCACCTCGCAAGCGGCCTCGGTGCCAGGATTTGTTCCCTCTCGGCTCAAAGCCCGAAAGGCTGGCAGACGATGCGGGTATTGGCAGCCAGGGTCGCGGGGGCGGACGCCCTAACTCAGCTTTCTAATTTTGGATGGATAGACTACAAATCACTTCTGGATAAGGTGTTGCGGAAAGTCGATAACCTCCGGCCAGGATTACTTGCCGCGCGGTACCGAACTTGCAGCTATGATTGAAGCGCGGAGTTCGTCTGTCCGTTTTTGGCAGTTGCGTGCTGCGTAGGCTGTTCTCACAAGCGTCGAAACGAGTTGTGTGGAGCATGTTGTGGTTCTCGTGACCTCACCCGCCATTTTGATCACCGACGACGATTCGTCACTGCGCGCCACGCTGAGCAGCGTGTTTGAGCCGCGCGGGTTCCGCACCTTGCAAGCGAGCGATGGGCAAGAGGCGCTCGATATCCTGCACAACCAGGAAGTTCACATCGCGCTCTTCGACATGCACATGCCACGCCTGACGGGGCTCGAAACCCTGCGGCTTGCCAAGCAGTTCAAAGCCGATTTGCCCTGCATTCTGATGTCGGCCGAGGCCGACGAGCAGATGATCAAGGAGGCCCTCTCCTGGGACGCCTTCGCTGTGCTCCGCAAGCCGGTCACGCGCAGCCACGTCATGGACCGCGTGCGCGAAGCGCTCATGCGCTGCTACCAATGGTACGACGCCAGCAAGCTCGTGTAGCGCGTTGCGACGTGTTAGAGACGAACGAGCGGGGGTCGTCAGGCCCCCGATAGCTTCACCCCGTCATCGACCGTGTCGCCGGCGTTCGCTCCCATTGCGATAGTAAACGTTTGGGCAAGGCAAACTTATCGGGAGGCTCACGCCTCCCGCTCGTTGTTGATGCGCTGTGATGGCAGGTCAGAGATGCGTTCAACGTCGGGCTTGATCCAGATCTCCATCGGGTGGGCTTGCCGACGAACGTATTCGATCGCCGCTTGCACGGCCAACCTGCCTGGTAAATGCCGCTTCGATCCCGACTCGGTCCACCAGGTTCCACTCTCGGGCCGAGAAAATCGCCCATTCAACGCTCGGCTGGCATAGCTCTTCATGTCCCCCAGCAAGGCACTCGATGTCCGGCTCGCTACGGCACCGATCACCAGATGAACATGATTGGACATGATCGCTGCGGCCAGTAGATCGTCGGCTCGATAGGCGGCCGTTTCTTGAAATTGTGTCAAAGCCACGGAGGCCTGCTCTGAACTTAACCAAACCGGTGATCCGAGCAGCTTCTTGCATGCATGCTCACGCAGCGCGGGTAAGTCGGCATCGACCGGCATGCCCGGAATGTTGTGCAGTTCCAATTCACCGGACCCGGTCCGTACCGGGCTGACAAATCCACGTCGATCTCCCGGCAGCCACGTACCGTAGGTCGTCCACGTCAAAAGCCAGTAGCGGAGCATCACGAGAGTTTGCCCTCAGCATGAAACGACCGATCAAGTATTAAAACACGGCAAGGAGCGGGGGTCGTCAGGCCCCCGATAGCTTCGCCCCGTCATCGACCGTGTCGCCGGCGTTCGCTCCCATTGCGATAGTAAACGTTTGGGTAAGGCAAACTTATCGGGAGGCTCACGCCTCCCGCTCGTTGAAAGGATCCTCGTAGAGATGTCCTCGATCGAACCAGCGGCTAACTCACTCGTTGCTGACCTTGTCCAACGCGCGGACCAACGGGCGATAGCGCTGGTGATCCAACTCGGCGATCAACCCTTGGTCGCTCGTGTCGCGCGACGCCTCGCTCAGGGCATTGCCAGCGTTGTACAGAGCCTCGACCGCCTTTTCGAGTTGCTCGATGTGCGTCTCGGCTTGCTTCGCATCACGAGCCTCGCCGGCCGCGGCCAGGGCCACGAGCGCGCCCAGGTAATGCAACGAGAACTCACCCCGCTTGGCGTGATACCAGAACAACGGCCGGGCCTCGCCCGGAGCGTTGCCGTGTGCCCGCAGCACCTCGTTATATGATTTTGTGAACAACCCCAGCGCGTTCTTGAGCACGTCGGCCTGCTTGGCGGGGTGCTGATACACGAGGTCCGTCGTCAGCGGCTTGACGGCTGAGTAATGCTCGGAGAGCGCGTGATTGGCCTCTTCGAGCCGTTGCAGGGCGAGCAACATTCGCTCGGCCACGTCGCGTCGACCGGCAATGGGGGTGTAGAGTTGCAGCACGACGTCATCGACCGACAGCTTGCTGAACGCCGCGCGTCCCAGCGCATACAGGGGGACGGTGGCTTCGCCGATGAGCGCGGTCGGTTGCAGCACCATCCCGCGCCAGCCGTGGCGCTTGGCCAAGTCAATGTCGTGCAGCACGGCAGCTTGGTCGGCCAGGGGCAATGGACCGAGCCCCGAGAGGGCCGCGTGCAACTCGCCGACGATCGGCGCGGCATTCTTCTGCAACATGGCGAGCGTTTCATGGGGCGGTTCTTCGTGCAACACTTCGACATCGAGCGAGAACACGACCGAACGGGGCAACCCCTTCGCCAGGTCGGCCTCGCGCACGAACGAACCGTCGACAAACAACGGTGTCGCGTGCTGCTTGAGGTCGTTGGGCAACAGCGTGTGCAGCCCTTCGTAGTCGAGATGATCGCCGAACCAGGCTGACGCCTCGGGGTACGACTGATGCAAAGCCTGCCATTGGGCATGGGTCGCCTCGCGGACCGGTGACGCATCGCCCACGTGGGGCGTGCCAGGCAACCAAGTCAACACGGGACCAGCGGCGGCGGGGGGCTCGACGGTCGGCGCGCCCAATGTTTTACGCATCTGCTCGATGGCGTCGGGGAGCTTGCCACGCAACTCGCGAGGAAAGGCCGTCGGAGCGACACGCAGCGCGCCGCCGATACCCAACTGCGCGCAACGGCGCATGAGCCGATGGACCAGCGACTGCGCGGCGCTCAACTGCTCGGCCGGGGTCGAGCGGCCCGCGAACTCGGCGGCGGTGAACAGCTTGTTCTCGCCGAAGGCGCGTCGCCCTGGCGTGTCGGGAGTCACGTCGAACGTTTGGCCCAGTTCAAACAAGCGGCTGCCCTGCACGCGTTGACCTTGCACTGTGTACTCGACGAACGGCTGCTCGGTTCCCAACTCGAACACGATGAGGTTGATTTTATTTTTGACCAACTGCCCGATCAGCGACTCGAGGTCGGCCGCGCTCCAGGCGAAGGTCGACGAGAGCGCCGAGCCAAACATTCGCCAGCCGCGCACGCTCAGTTCGGTGTCTAATACCAGATCGAGGCCGTCGAGCTTGAACGTCGCGCCGGCCGTGGGGAGCATGTCGCCGTGGGGTAGCGAGCGGATGCCGAAATGGTGCCCGAGTTCGTACACGGCCCAGAGCGTGGCCAGGTCGCTGCCGCCGCCAACGATCACGGTCGGCACCTTGCTGCCAGCGAGTGTGCGGACAACGTGCCCTTGCTCGCCGAGTTTGGGCCAGCGATCGCCAATGGCTTGAGCCAGCGCGGCGTTGGTCTCGGGCCGACCGAGCAAGACCACGTGCGCCGCGTCGGCAACGGGGGTGGCGCTCACGCGCACCTCGGCCTCGAACAGCTTGGTAAGTTGCGTCGATAATTCACTCGCCGCGTAGCTCAAGAGCGGCGAGGGGTTGTCTCCCGTCACCACCGTAACCTGCGGTCCGGCATAAACCCACGACGCCGCGCACAGACATGCGCAGGCCACAAACATCCGGCAGAACATACGCCACTCCGTGTTTATTTTTCTTGCCAACGTTGCCAGTTCAAACCAGGACGATCGACCCGAAACGACACGAGCCGCTGCTGGGTCACTTCGGTCACGTAGACCGTCCGACCATCGGGACCACCAAAGCACAAATTGCTCGGGCTTTTGCCAAGCACATCGACCTCGTGCAGGATCTCTCCTTGGGGCGACAGCTTGACGACCGTCCCTTTGCCGTAACGGGTAATATACAAGTTGCCGTCGACATCGCAGCGCATGCCATCGAAGCCGTGATCGGGAAATTGTTTGACGAGCTTTCGCTCGCCGAGCCCTTGTGCTTGAATCGGAAACGCCCACACGCCGCGCTGCACGCTCTCGTTGGTGTACAGTGTCTTGCCGTCGGGGCTGACCTCGATGCCGTTGGTGGTCCCCTGGCCGTCAGCCAGCAGGGTCACGGTCCCACGCGTGTCAATGCGCCAGATTTGACCCGTGTTTTTGCCCCAGTTCGGGTCGCTGGCGTAGAGCGTGCCGTCGGGGGCGATCGCCAAGTCGTTCGGCTGACTCATCTTCGACTCGTGCGCGAAGACGCTCACGGCTTTGGTGCGTGGATCCACTCGCAGCACGTTGTGGTTCACATAGTCGGCGACGTAAAAATGGCCGCCACGGTCGAAGACGATGCCGTTGCCCACGCTCTTGTTGG
The DNA here is from genome assembly GCA_964652155.1 of uncultured Planctomycetaceae bacterium. Taxonomy (GTDB): domain Bacteria; phylum Planctomycetota; class Planctomycetia; order Pirellulales; family PNKZ01; genus CAZZBK01. The sequence goes on from CAZZBK010000013.1 coordinate 19,879, forward strand.
CGAACTCGACAAAGATTTCCGCTTTGCCTTCGGGGGTCACTTTGCCAACGGTTCCTTGCTTGGCAAAGTTGACCACAAAGACGTTGCCGAGCGCATCGCAGTTGGGGCCTTCAATGCCCGGCGTGAATGAGCCCTTTTCGGTAAAGGGGGAGGCGACCCACGGCTTGTCGTCGGCCCCCTCGCTCGGCGCCGTCAAGCAGCACAACATCGTAAGACCCCACATCATCCGCTGGTTTAACATCGGTGCGTTTCCTGTTCAGATTTTTTGTAGACCGGGGCGACCCGACTCGATGGCGAACTTGACGGGCGTTTGCAGCGGCGCCCCAGGCCGGGTCACGTAGTCGAGCGTGTGATAGTACGAGCGCCACGCACGCGGCGTGACTTCGCATGAGACAAACCCGCGTTGCGAGCTGTGGTACTTCACAAAGGGGTTCTCGCTCAGGACGGGCGAGGGTTTTTCTCCCGGCGGAGTACCGTTGCCGCCCGAACTGATCGAGGTGCCGACGAATTCGCTGGCCACGACCGGGTCTTGCGGGTCGGCGCTGTTCACCTGCAAGTTATTGGCCCAATGGGTGTGAATATCGCCGGTGAGCACGACCGGGTTGAGCTTGGGTCGCGCGGCAAAGTACTTGAGCATGCGCTGCCGGTTGGCCTCGTAGCCGGGCCACTGGTCCATGCTGTAGGCAACTCCTTCGCCCATGAGTCGATCGGCGCGGGCCATCATCACCTGCTGCGCGAGGACGTTCCATTGGGCCGGCGTGGCGTCGAGCGTCTCGGTGAGCCATTTCTCTTGAGCCGCGCCGAGCAGCGACGCCTGCGGCGAATAGGTCTCGTCGCAAGGAGGCTTGTTGTTGTCGCCACAGGGCTGATCGCTGCGATACTGCCGCGTGTCGAGCACCGCGAAGCGGGCGAGCCGACCGAAGTCGACGTGGCGATACAATTGCATGTGCGGGCCGCGTGGAAGCTGCGCTCTGCGGAGCGGCATGTGCTCATAATACGCCTGATAGGCGCGGGCGCGACGCTCGAGGAACAGACCGGGCTCGACCCCTTTTTCCTCACTCATGTCGCCGGCGCAGTTGTTATCGAACTCGTGATCGTCCCAAGTGACGAGCCACGGGCACGCGGCGTGCGCGGCTTGCAGATGCACGTCGGTTTTGTACTGGGCATGTCGCGCGCGGTAGCCGTCGAGCGTTTCGCATTCGAGGCCGACGTGCTTGCGGACTAGATTGTCCTTGGCGGCTCCTTCGTAGATGTAATCGCCCAGGTGCACGACCAGATCGAAGTCCAAGCGCTGCATGTGCGCGTAGGCGGTGAAGAGCCCTTGCTCGTAGTGCTGACACGAAGCGAAGGCGAAGCGGAGCCGGTCCGGGAGGATGTCGGCGGTGGGCATCGTGCGCGCCCGACCCACGCTGCTTGTCTCTCCCACGGCCTGGAACTGATAAAAATACCACCGCTGCGGTTCGAGTCCGGCCACCTCGACATGCACCGAGTGGGCCAGTTCGGGCGTGGCGACGGCCGTGCCCGAGGCGACGACTTGCGACATCGTTTCATCGCGCGCCACGAGCCAACGGACCTCGATGTTCTCGCGCGGCATGCCGCCACCATCGAGCGGCTCGGGAGCCAATCGCGTCCAGATCACAAAGCCGTCGGCGGTCGGATCGCCCGAGGCGACCCCCAACTGAAAGGGATGCGCCTTGAGCGCGACATTTTTGCGGACCGTGGCGGAGAGCGGCGGCGCGAGCAACGGCCAGGCGACGAGCGCCGCGGAGCCGACGAGAAAATCGCGTCGACCCCAAGAACTGCCGACGTGTTGCTGATGACGGTAGGGCATGTGGAGCGACCTCGGATGTGCGGAGGGTGGAGCGTGATGCCAGGCGAGTGACGGGGCGAACCACCCTCTCATGGCCTGTCGGCCACCCTCTCCCGACGGGAGAGGGGAGCTAGTTTGAGGCTGGCTTGGCTTTCTTTTTGGCCGCTTTCTTGGCGCTGTTCGCGTCGGGCTGTTTGTCGCCTGGGGCGATATTCTCGGTCGGCAGGTATTTGGCCAACTCGGCTTTGACGGCCGCGTACTGCGTGTCGAGCGCGAGATTCTTCCATTCCAGCGGGTCGACCACTTCGTCGTACAACTCTTCGTCGCCATTAGCGTAGTGGATGTATCGCCACTTTTCACTCCGCACCGCATGATTTTGGTAGCCGTGGGTCGTCAGGGCGGGGCGATCCCAGGCCGCGGCAGGGTCGGCGAGCAACGCCTTGATCGATACCCCTTGCACGTGCGATGGCGTCGCCAAGCCGCACAACTCGCACAACGTCGGGTAGATGCTCATGAAGTCCACGGTCCGTGCGCACGTCGAGTTCGGTTGGGTCACGCCCGGCGCGACGAAAAACAACGGCGCGCGGGTCGCTTCCTCCCAGAGGGCAAACTTGCGCCAGTGCTGCTTCTCGCCCAGGTGCCAACCGTGGTCCCCCCAGAACACAATGATCGTGTTGTCTTTGTTCGGGCATTGATCGAAACCTTTCATCAACTTGCCGATCATGGCGTCGCAGTAAGCCCCGGCGGCCAGATAACCGCGGACCGCCTCTTTCCAGCGGCCACTCTTGAGCATCGCGGCGTGGTCACCCTGTGGGTTGGCCATCTTCTGGCCGGCGCTCGGCACGTCGTCGAGGTCATGCTCGTTGACGACAGGCAGCTGAATCGATTCGAGGGGGAAGAGGTCGTAGTACTTGCGTGGTACGTTCCAGGCCATGTGCGGCTTGTGCAATCCGCAGGCCAGAAAGAAAGGCCGATCGTGCTTTTTGTTCAACTGTTCGAGGCAGTACTCGACGGTGTGAAAGTCGTGCGTGTCTTCGTCCTGGCCGTCGGCCGGCGCGAAGCGGATACCAGCGACTCCGTCGTTCTCGCCCTTGCCGGGGGGAAGTTCTTTGCCGGTGTTTTTGTCGTACTCGTCCCACGTACCCCACTGGTCACCATCGCCGTGATAGATCTTGCCCGCAGCGAGTGTCCGATAGCCGTGGTCATGCATCCACGAGTTGAGTGCCACGACATCGGCGCAACGGGTCGCGCGGCGGTTCACATCGTTGCCGTAGACGCCACTCGACGAGCTGCGCAAGCCGGTCATGAGCGCGGTGCGCGAGGGATTGCAGACCGGCGAGGCGCAGTAGGCGCGGGAGAAGTTGACGCCCCGGGCCGCGAGGGCATCGATCTGCGGTGTCTTGGCCTGCGGATGCCCGCCGAGGCAGCCGATCCAGTCGTTCAAATCGTCGACGGCGATGAACAGCACATTAGGTTTCTCGGCCGCCTTGGTCGAGCCGGTAACGAACAGCGCCACGGCGGGCGTGATGAGAACCGTGAGTATCTTGAGCGCGAAACGGGCCAATGCCATGACGGAGTTCCTGAAACGAAGGCGTGTGAAGCGTGGGGTGCGACGACAACCGCGGGCAAGGTCTGACGCGAATCGTCGCTATTTTATGGGATGAGTGGCCGCTCGTCGCCAGAATTTTTGCCGCTTCCGCCCAAAAGCGGCTGCGGTGGACAGAACCGCGGCGAGTCGATAGCGTGCTCACGGGCGGAACTCTTTTGTCGGTCCTTGGTCGAGCGGTGTACTGGTGAGTCGTGCGCGACAATATTTGACGTATCTCGTGGTGCGCGTGGCGGTCTGCCTGTTGCAGATGTTGCGCGGCGAGACCTTTGAGGCGCTCGCGCCCCGGTTCGCGTACCTATGCGACGAACTGCTGCGATTGCGCCGCGACGTGGTCGACGAGAGCCTGGCGATCGCCCTGGGCGAGAGCGACGAGCCGACGCGCCGTAAGGTGGCGCGACGCATGTGGGAACACCTCTTCTTGCTGATCGGCGAAGTGGCCCTGCTCGATCGCAAGGTGCATCCGACCAACTGGCGGCGGTACCTGAATCTCTGCAACGGCCAGCAAACGCTGGGCTACTTTATGAGCGGCCGGCCGATGGTGATCGTGTCCGGGCATTTTGGCAACTTCGAGTTGGGCAACTACGCGCTCGGCTTGCTGGGGGTGCCCACGCTGGCCGTGGCCCGCGAGTTGGACAACGAGTTTCTCGACGCGTGGCTGCGTCGCTTTCGCGGCCGCACCGGGCAGCGGATGGTCGACAAGATCGGCGGCTACGATGAGATCGTCGCCACACTGGAGCGCGGCGGGGCCGTCACGCTGCTGGGAGATCAATACGCGGGGAGCCGCGGCTGCTGGGTCGACTTTTTTGGTCGCAGCGCGTCGACCCACAAAGCCGTGGCGCTGTTCGCGCTGCAATACGACGCCCCGTTGATCGTGGCCTACGCGCGGCGCACTCGCGGACTGCTGCACTACGACGTGGGGATCCACAGCCTCGTCGACCCCCGCGATCAAACAGCGGCAACCTCGGGCGTGAAGCCGCTCACGCAGTGGTTCACGAGTCAGTTGGAGGCGATTGTCCGCGTAGCTCCCGAGCAGTACTGGTGGGTGCATCGTCGCTGGAAGGACCATCGCAACGGAGCGCACACAGCCCGGTAGAGTTTTTCACATGATGGCAGCTTGTATTTGGGTGCCATGGCCACATGAAGGGTGGCCATGTGCGCGCATGCCCACGTCGAACCGTGGGCATGGCACCCGCTAGAGCTACTCCGCTACTCCGCTACCCCTCCGCTTCATTTCGCGCTCCGCTGCGCGTCGCGGCTAACGAACTTGCTTAGCTGCCCGAGTACGGATTCGCGGCGGGGGCGGGAGCCATGACGCTCGGAGCGACTTGCGAGGTGCCATAGGGGGTCGCGCCCTGCGGGATGCCGTTGCTGAATTGCATCGGCGCGCCCATCGGGCCTGAGTAGGGCGCGGTGGTCGAGCCCACCGACGGGGCCGTGCCATGATGGTAAGCCGGCATCGCCGAGTTGTACGCGACGGGTTGCACGCCGCCGGTTTGAGTTGTGGCGGGCGGACTCTGCGGCACGGCGGCTTGCGGCCCGTTCCAGCTCAAGGTGCCGGCCGGAGGCTGCGGATTCACGGGGACTTTGTTCTCGGTCACCGGCAGTTGATTCCAACCGGCTTGCATCGGCTGGGCCGGAGGGAGCGTCGCCGCCACCTGTTGCGGCGGCAGCAACGGATTGCTCGGTGCCACGGGCTGCCGTGGCTGATAATTGCCCGTCAGGTACAGCAGACCGTTGGCGGCTGCGCGCAGATTCGGATCATGCGACAGCGATTGATTGAAGTGAAACTTAGCCTCGTCGATGCGGGCGATTTGCGTGAGCACATAGCCCAGGCTGCAATGGGCCTGCGCTTCGCTGTTCACTCGCAGAAAGCATTGCAGGGCTTCGTCACTGCGTCCTTGCTGACCGAGCACGAGGCCAAGGTTGTTGTTGGCCGTGGGGTGCTTGGGCTCGATGGCCAGCGCCTCGCGATACATTTTTTCAGCTTCCGGGAGCCGGTTCTCGATGAACAGCCGGTAGCCCATGTCGCTGAGCAGTTGCGGCGACTTGGGGCCGATCTCGTAGGCTTGGAAAAAGTGCTCGTCGGCCTCGGCGTACTTGCCGTTCTTGGCCGCCATGACCCCCAGGCGATGATGGGCAAGTTGGTGCTTGGGGTTCTTCTTGATGAGCTCTTCGTAGATATGCTTGGCGTCGGTGTCTTGGCCACGCTGCTCGGCGAGCTGCGCCAGCGAGATCGTTTGCTTCTCTTTTCGCGCCAGGTTTTCTGCCGTGGGCAGCTCGGGCAACGTGCTCGTGAGCGCACAGCCCGAGAGGGCGACGAGCAACACGCTGAAAAAATGTCCACCGTGCAAAACCGTCGGGCTGCCGCATCGAGTGACGAGAGACATGACGCAACCTCGCTAAAAATGTCAACGACAAACGCCACGCCGCGGAGGGTTCGCTGCTGTTCAGGCGACGGAGAGGGGGAGAGCCTCGTTTATCTTGGCGGCACTCGAAAAATTGGGACCGTCCCCAGCCATTTTGTTCGATGCTCTGATTTGAATTGGGACACGTGTTGCGAGTGGCGGTCTAGAACATGCCTCCACCCCCCGCGCCCCCCATGCCGCCGCCGCCAAAGCCACCGAGTCCGCCACCAAAGCCGCCAAAGCCCACTCCCGCGCCGCGGAACATGTTGTAGTAGGCCCGTTCTGATTCGTACTCGTGGAATCCGCGGGTGATGGCCGTCGAGATGACGACGCGCTGCTGGGCGTCGGGCACGCCCATCATGCTGAGCGCTTGCACGACAATCTCGCGGCGTCGGGCGTCGAGTTCGGCGTTGGAGTGGATTGGGTAATGGAACTCGCTCGTGTCGCGGACGCTCGAGTTGCTGCGCTCGATGATGACCGCGAAGTTCTGACCGGCATTGATGCGAGCCGCGACCTGCTTGAGATGGTCCTCGCCGTAGGTGTTGAGCCGGGTGGTGTTTTGCAGCCACTCGTGCTGGTAGACGACAAACTTGCTGGGCTCGGCGTTGTCTTCCTGGGTTTGCCAGAGCGGGTCGGTGAGCGTGCCTTGGGGCGGATACCCGCTGGGGGCGTTGAAGTAGCCCCCTCCCCAGCGCAGCGAGCAGCCGCTCACGACGTTCAGGCCCAGCGCCAAGGCGGCCAAGGCGGTGCGCCATTCTCGCAGGGGTCGTCGCATGATTCGATTTCCTTGACTCACGTCATCCGCTCCAGGACCCGGTCACAGGCCGCTGGTTGAATAGAGGCTGTTAGTTCGAGAAGCCGCTGGCTCCACCCGTGTAATAGCGTTCCGTGCGACCGTAGCCGTTCGCCCCTCGCGCGTCGCGCACCGCACGGTTGCGGGCGTCGTAGGTGTCCCAGCGGTACTCGGGGTAGACGGTGCTGCGATGCTGCAAGTTCGGGTTACCGGTGTACGCGCCGCGAATGAAGAACCGCGCGTCGTCTGGCTCGGTCACTTCCATGCCCGGCAGAATTTGCGGAACCTGATCGGCTTCCATCGGATGGATCAACTCGGGGCTCACCAGGATGATCACTTCGGTCTCGTCGCGGGTCGTCTTGCGATGCGAGAACAGGGCACCCACGAACGGGATGTCGCCAAGCCACGGGACCCGCGCGCTCTCACCCACCTGCTGGTCCTGAATCAAACCGGCGATCGCCAACCACTGGCCTTCACGCAAGTCGACGTTGGTCGAGGCGCTGCGGGTCTGTAGGCCGGGGATGCCGTTCACGCCGCTGGTCGAGTCGAGCCGGCTCACGGTGGGCGTGACTTGCAGGCGGATGTGGTCCTTGTCGATCATCGTCGGCGTGAAGAAGATCTGGGTGCCAAAGCCCTGGAAGCCCGTGGTCGCAGCGGCCGCTCCACCCACGCCGACCACCGTCGGGACGGGGAATTGACCACCGGCAATAAAGCTGGCCGGGTAGCCATTGAGGGTTACGAGGTTCGGCTCAGCCAGGACCTTCGACATGCGGTTGCTGCTCACCGCGCTCATGGTCAACTGCACCTGCTGCGAGGTAAGGATGGCCGAGGCCGCGCCGGTGGCGTTGAGCACCGAGCTGAACGTGAAATCGCCGGCCTGGGCGGCAAAGTTGGCCCCCATCTCGCGGAGCGCGGTACGGGTCAGTTCGGCGACACGCACCTTGAGCATGATCTGCTGTTCGCCTGGCACGTCGAGCATGCTGATGACTTGCGTGGCGGGCATGTCACTGGCCGATCGGCCTCGAGCGAGTCCGTTGGTACCATAGGCGACGCCGTTGTAACCGCCGTTGCCGAAGCCGCCGTAGCCGGCCCAGCTCACAGGTCCCGCGCCGGGTATGCCGCCCCCCCAGCCCGTCATGCCCGGGCCGAGCGTGTTGCCAAACTGGTCGGTCATCTGGCCACGCAACACCTGCATGATCTGCGAGGCTTCGCGGGCATCACGGGCCTGGCCTCGCACGATGAGCTTATCGAGTACCGCGATCAACTGAATGTGGCTGTTGGGAAACATCTCGTTGAGCCGCCGCTGCAGCTTGCCGTACTCGACCCCCGGGATGTTCTCGGCGTCTTCGGTCGGCAGCACCTTGATGAGATAGCGAATGAACGGTTGTTGGCCCTTGTCGTTCTGGCCCGGGAACCACAACGTGAGAGTCGTCTCGCCCACGGCACGGCCAACGAGTTCAAACTCATCGGGTCGATACTGAATGATTTCGACCACCGACGGGTCAGTGATCGCCACGCGGGCCACATTCGACTTGAGTCGGATGAGCTCCCCTTTTCCGCTTCGCAAGTTCATGCGCACTTCAGGGCCGATAATGTCGGCCACGTAGGCGTCGACCTTGTGTTGAATGGGAACTGGCGCGTCTTCCTTGAGCGGGATCTTGTCTCCCAGCGAGGCCGGTGCGACTGGCGCGGGACCGCCGGTCGTCGGAAGCTGGAATTGTCCGCCAGGACCGTTCGGCGCGCCCCCTTGGAAACCTGGCTGCGACGCGCCACCGTTGGGAGCGCCTCCCTGATTCGCGGGCAACGGACCGTTGTAGCCACCCGAGGGCGCAAACTGTCCGTACGACTGCGGGCCATAGACCGGCTGCGGAAACGCGGCCTGCTGCACGTAGCCCGGCGGATAACTGCCTTGCGTGTAGCCACCTTGCGCTGGGAATGCATACTGCGGCGGATAACCCGCTTGCTGCGGGTAGCCGTTGGGCTGCCGATATCCGCTCGCCGGTGGGTACCCAGGCGGCTGATAGCCTAACTGCTGAGCATAGGCAGCGGGATAGGCGGCGGGCGTGTTGCCGTAGTTGTTCGGCAAAGTGCCCGGTGCATGGTAGGCCGTCGGCTGGATCGAACCGGTGTTCCACGCGGCTTGAGGCGCAGTCGCCACGGGGGGCTGTGGCCCAAAGTTCGGGTTAGGCCCGCCCGCAAGGTTCGGGACCTGAGCTGACAGCGGTAGCGTGTCGGCGACGAGGCTCATGGCAGCCACGGCACAAACTCGTCGCAGTCGCGCCCACGTTGGGCGTCGCAAGCTAACTGTGCTTTGAGTGGCTTGGATCATGGTTGTTTTCGGCATCTCATACACGTTGGGCGAACACTCGTCGATCGCCCCTGGGTCAAGGTGCTCTCGACGTTCTCTCCCCGGCAATGGGGCCCAACCCGCCGTCACGCTCGCTGCTAGCAAGGACTCGATCCTCAAGGATCGAAGCCCTCTAGGCAGGAACTCTCCGGCGGGTACTCCAATCTTCGGTTAAGAGTCGAGGGTGAGTTGAATAACAGTCGCATAGGATATGCAGATTATTCACAATACTCTGCTAGTACCACTTGTAGTAGCAACGTTGCATCGAGCGGTGGTGATGAGACCCGAGCGAACCAAGAGGATGCACGGCGCTGCCCGGTACGCTATCCTGATCGCTTCCCAGTACACCGCTTTTAGATCGGGAGCTTGCGTCCATGACCCGCTTTGGCTTGATGAATTGGCTGGGCCTCGTGGCCGGTCTGATCGCTAGCACGGCCCGGGCCGACGACTGGCCGCAGTGGCAAGGTCCCACGCGCGATAGCGTCTGGCGCGAGACACGCATCACCGACTCACTCGAGGGCAAACTCGATATCCGCTGGCGGGCCAAAGTCTCCGGCGGCTACTCGGGCCCCGCCGTGGCCGCTGGACGTGTCTATATAACTGACTACGTCCGCACCGCGGGCGAACCCAAGAACGATCCCGGCGGCCGACCCCAACTCCAGGGAGAGGAGCGCGTGCTGTGCCTCGACGCTACGAGCGGCCAGCTACTCTGGAAGCACGCCTACCCACGCCCCTACGAGATCAGCTACCCGGCCGGTCCACGTGCCACCCCCGCCGTCGACGGCGATCGAGTTTACACCCTCGGTGCCGAAGGGAACCTGCTCTGCTTGCAAGCCGCGACGGGCCAAGTCGTCTGGCACGTCGATCTCAAAGCGCGCTACCAAGCCCCCACGCCCATCTGGGGCTTCTGTAGTCATCCGCTCATCGATGGCGACAAGCTGTTCGTGCTCGCCGGTGGCGCGGGGAGCGTGGTCGTCGCGCTCGACAAACGGACGGGCCAGGAATTGTGGCGCGCCCTCAGCGCCCCCGACGCCGGTTACTGTCCCCCCACACTCATCCACACCGCACAAGGCAAACAGCTCGTCGTCTGGCACCCGCTCGCCGTCAACGGTCTGCGAAGCGACACGGGCGAGGTCCTGTGGAGCGTCAAGCTCGAACCCAACTACGGCATGTCGATCAACCCGCCCTGTCAGATCGGCGAGCACTTGTTTGTCGCCGGCATCGTCAACCAAGGGGTGCTGCTCAAGCTCGCCCAGGACCAGCCCACGGTGAGCGAGGTGTGGCGTGTCTCGTCCAAGCTGGGTTTCGCACCCGTCCATAGCCCGGTCGTCCCGCTAAACAACACGCTCTACGGTGTCGATCGGATGGGGGAACTCGCGGCAATCGAAATACCCTCGGGCAAGAAATTGTGGGAGACCTATCAGGCGACCACGGGCGAGCGGCGCGCCAACTCCGGCACCGCGTTCATCGTCCGCAACGATGAGCGGTTCTTCATTTTTAACGAACGGGGCGATTTGATCATCGCCCGGCTCTCGCCCAAGGGTTACGAGGAACTCTCGCGCGCTCATCTGCTCGAACCGACCCACGAGGCCTTCGGTCGCAATGTCGTCTGGAGCCATCCGGCCTATGCGAATCGCTGCGTGTTCGCGCGGAACGATCAGGAGTTGATCTGTGTCGGCCTGGAGAGCAAATAGCGACATGGACTAATTGCACCCACCCAATAAGTTGATCCCCCAAGCCGGCGATTCGGTCGCCGAAAGACCGGCGGCAACGCCGCTGGCTTGGGCAAAGCATCGTACTCATTTTGCAGGGCTACTGAGCACTGAAATTAGGACCCCTCATGACGATCGATTATCCGACAGTCGAGACCCGCCGCCACTTTGCCAGCGACAACTACGCGGGCATCTGCAGCGAAGCGTGGGCCGCGCTCGAAGCGGCCAACCGTGGCCATGTGCCCGCCTACGGCGACGATCCCTGGACACAACGTGCCAGCGATCTGCTCCGCGAGCTGTTCGAGATCGACTGCGAAGTGTTCTTCTGCTTCAACGGCACGGCGGCCAACGCGATGGCTATTGCCCATCTGTGCCAATCGTACCACAGCGTGATTTGCCATCAGCTTGCGCATGTCGAGACCGACGAGTGTGGCGGGCCTGAGTTTTTCTCGAACGGCACCAAGCTGCTGGTGGTCGACGGCGCGGAGGGGAAAATCCTGCCGCAGAGCGTGCATGAAATGGTCACGCGCCGCTGCGACATTCATTATCCCAAGCCGCGTGTATTGTCGCTCACGCAGGCCACCGAGATGGGCACCGTCTACAGCGTGGCCGAACTCGACGCGCTCGGCGAGATGGCCCGGCGGCATCATTTACGCATCCACATGGACGGTGCCCGGTTCGCCAATGCCATCGCCACGCTCGCGGTGAAGCCGAAGGAAATCACCTGGAAGCTCGGCGTCGACGTGCTCTGTTTCGGCGGCACAAAAAACGGCCTGCCGGTGGGCGAGGCCGTCATCTTCTTCAATCGCGAGTTGGCCAAGGAGTTCGATTACCGTTGCAAGCAGGCCGGGCAACTCGCCTCGAAAATGCGATTTATCTCGGCCCCCTGGGTCGGCATGCTGCAGAGCAACGCCTGGGTCGAACGCGCCCGCTACGCCAACGATCGCGCCCAGCAATTGGCCGCCGCCCTGGCCTCGATCCCCCAGCTGCGGCTGCTCGCCACGCCGCAGGCCAACAGCGTGTTCGTCGAAATGCCCATCGCTTGGGCCAAAGCCCTCCGCGAGCAAGGTTGGCGATTTTACACGTTTATCGCCGCCGGCGGCGCGCGGCTCATGTGCTCCTGGGACACCCGCGACGACGACATCACCGCGCTCTGCACCGCGCTCCGCAAGTTGGCCGCCGACTGATCCACAACCGCTCGTCATTATGGCAGACCGCGCAGTCAACGAACCCGGGTCAACACCGGCAGACCCCGCCTCATTGCCCGCTAGTCAGCTTCCCTTGCGATCGAGAAGTGGATAGTCTGAGAGTCAACCACCGCCAGGGAGATTGACCATGACGAACCGCGCGCCGCATCTGGTCACGTCACTTCCGGGGCCCCTGGCCGCGGCCTGGGTCGCGCGCGACGAGCGCGTCGTCTCCCCATCCTACACCCGCGACTACCCGCTGGTCGCCGCTCGCGGCGAAGGCTGCGTCATCGAAGACGTCGACGGCAATCGCTTCCTCGACTTCACGGCCGGCATCGCCGTCACCGCCACGGGACACTGCCATCCCGAAGTCGTGCAAGCCATCAGCGATCAGGCCAGCCAACTGATCCACATGTCGGGGACCGATTTCTACTACGCGCCCGAAATCGAACTGGCCGAGCGACTCGTGCAGATCACCCCCGGCGACCTGCCCAAGCGTGTGTTCTTCACAAACAGCGGCACCGAAACGATCGAGGCGGCGTTGAAATTGGCCCGCTGGTCAACGGGCCGATCGCGGATCATCTCGTTCCTCGGCGCGTTTCATGGCCGGACGATCGCAGCGCTGTCGGTCGGCGGCTCGCGGGCCATTCATCGCCGCGGCTTTGGGCCCCTGCTCGCCGGGACTCACCACTTGCCCTACGATTGCTCGCGCGCTCAACTCGACGAGCTGCTGACGAGTATCGCCCCAGCCGACGAAGTGGCCGCGATCGTCGTCGAGGCGATTCAAGGCGAGGGGGGCTATCGCGTCCCCTCCGAGGGATTCTTGCCCATGCTCCGCGACGTGTGCGATCAGCATGGCATTCGCCTGGTGCTCGACGAGATTCAGTCGGGCATGGGGCGCACCGGGCGATGGTTCGCCGTCGAGCACTCGCTCGTCGTGCCCGACATGATCTGCATCGCCAAGGGGATCGCCAGCGGCTTGCCGCTCGGAGCCTTGGTGGCCAAGGCCGAGATCATGACCTGGCCGCCGGGCAGCCACGCCTCGACCTTTGGCGGCAATCCGGTCGCCTGCCGCGCCGCGCTCGCCACGATCGACTTGATCGAGCGCGAGTATCTTGGCAACGCCGTCGCGCGGGGCGAGCAGCTCGACGCACGCTTGAGAGCCTTGGCCGGCCCGCTCGCGCACCTCATTAGCCCGCCGCGCGGACGGGGCCTGATGCAAGCCGTCGACATTCTGACCGCGGGGCAGCCCGACGTCACGCGCCGCAACACGGTCGTGCAGGCCGCCTTCCTACGCGGGTTGCTGCTGATCGGCTGCGGCAAGGGGGCCGTCCGCTTCTGCCCAGCACTGTGTGTGTCGGCCGAGCAAATCGACACCGCCGTGCAACTCTTCGGCCAAGCCTGTCGCGACGCCGAATAAAAGCGACTCACCAGTCGCCGACCGCGCCGTCGCTGTAAAAGCTCCGCTGCAACACCTCCTGCTGAAACGGATGCTTGCGGACCTCGGCCTCGTTGATCTCGATGCCCAGCCCCGGCTTGCTGCTCGGCCGCACGATCCGGCCCTGTGGCTCGACCGTGAACCCTTCCTGCACGACGTCGCTGCGCCACGGCACGTCGCTGTGGACCGCCTCGCAAATGATATAGCTGGGGGTGGCAAAGCCAAACTCGATGCTCGCCGCCGTGCTGACCGGACCCTGCGGATTGTGCGGCGCGAGCGACACGCGATACGCCTCGGCCAAGGCCGCAATGCGCCGCGCGCTCGTCAACCCGCCGCAATGCGTGATGTCGGGCTGCAACACACTGCACGCCTTGAGCGCGAGCAAATCGCGATACTCGTTCAGCCCGCTGAGCCGCTCGCCCGTCGCGATCGGCGTGACAACCGCGCGTTGAATCTCGGCCATCTCAGCGGCCGACTCGGGCCAACAAGGTTCCTCGAACCAGTAGAGACCATACGGCTCGAGCGCCTTGGCAAACAAGGTGCCCATCCGTGGCGAGGGGCGCGCGTGGCAGTCGACCATGATGTCGATGCCGTCGCCAACCGCCTCGCGCATCGCGGCCACGCATTGCTCGGCGTAGCGGACGGGCCGTAAGCCTTCAAGCGGCATCGTCTCGGGGACCGCCATGCTCTTGAAGGCCGTGAACCCCTCGGCGACCGCCGCGCGGGCGAGGTCGCCAAAGCGCTTCGCGTCGGCAACGTTGGTCTCGTAAAAGTCTTCCATCTTGCCGCCCCCCAGGTGACAGTACGTGCGAATAAAGTCGCGCACCCGCCCGCCGAGCAACTCATGACACGGCACGCCGTGGACCTTGCCAAGGATGTCCCAGAGCGCGATGTCGATGCCGCTCATTGCCGTCGCGCGGACGATGCCGTTGCCGTGCCAGAAGTGTTGCCGATACATCATCTGCCACAGGTGCTCGATCCGCCGCGGGTCTTCACCCACGAGCAACTGCGAGAGGTCTTCCATCGCGCCGACCACGCTGCGGGTATGCCATTCGAGGGTCGCCTCGCCCCAGCCGTAGAGGCCAGCCTGATCGGTGAGCACTTTGACGAAGATCCAGTTGCGCATCCGCGCGTGGCAGACGTGCGTTTCGATGCGGGTGATTTTCATGGGCGAGGGGCGTGGGATGTGGTGTGAGGGGCGAGAGGGGACCAAGACAACATCTCAACGATATTATCGAATTCGAGAGCTTGCGTCACGGCTCAAAAGGGTCAAACGATTCTGCTCATCCATCGGGAGTAACGCCTTCATCCAAGTGTCCTTCCTCACCCCACTCCCCTCGCCCCACACCCCTTTCCTCCCCTTGTTTCGCGCCGCGCGGCCAGTTAGGATAGTGCAGTGATGGGATTTGCGGCCGCTTGCAGCCTGACTGCTAAAGAGCCAACGCTTCGCCTGAGTTTGTCCCCACCCGGGGGCGCGTGCTGGTGGAAGCCGTTCTCACAGGACCTGGCATGCGAGCCGCGGACGCCACGATTGTGTGCGTGACGCGGCTCGTGTCGTTTAGGTCGACCGAATCCCGCAGATGGTCGATCGGTTCTCCTTCGCGGATTTTGCCCAGGGATTTGGTGATGAACGACCCCTTGAGTTCGTTGTTGAACGATGACGCTTTCGACCACCTGTCCACGCTCAGCGTGCATGCCGGCGAGGCCCGCCAGAAGCCGGGCGACGCCGTCACCGACGCGGTCTTCTGCTCGTCGACCTACACCTTCCCCAACACGCAGAGCGTCATCGACTTCATCGAACAAAAGCTGCCGCGCGAAGAGTACGGCCGCTACGGCAACCCCATCGAGAAAGTCGCCGAGCGCAAGCTCGCGGCCCTGGAAGGGGGCGAGTCGGCGCTACTCTACTCGTCGGGCATGGCCGCCATCGTCGGCCTCTTGATGGCCAAGCTCAACGCCGGCGACGAGGTCATCTTCTTTGACGAGTGTTATCACCGCAGCCGCGAGTTCTGCACCAAGCACATGTCACGCTTCGGCGTCGTCACGCGGCAGGTCAAAGCCTGCGACTACGACGCAATGCAGCGAGCCATCACGCCCCAAACCAAGCTGCTCATCAGCGAGTCGCCGACGAACCCGCACATGAGCGTCGTCGATCTGGAAAAATTCGTTGCACTGGGTCGCCAGCACGGCGTCGAGACGCTGATCGATGCCACGCTGGCCACGCCGTACAACATTCGCCCGTTGGCGGCCGGTGTCGATTACGTCTTGCACTCGGCGACCAAGTACCTGGCTGGGCACAACGACCTGCTCGCCGGTGTCATCATCGGCGCGACCGACAAGCTCGAATCGGTCCGCAAACTCCGCGGCATCATGGGAGCCATCAACAGCCCACACGCCATTTACCTGTTGCTCCGCGGGCTCAAAACGTTCGAGCTGCGCATGCAGCGGCACAACGAAAACGGCCTGGCCGTGGCCCGGTTTCTCGAACAACACCCGAAGGTCGAGAAGGTCTGGTATCCGGGGGTCGAGAGTCACGCGTACTACGAGGTGGCCCGGCGGACGATGCGTGGCTTTGGCGGCTTGATTACCTTCGCCGTGAAAAATGCCGACTGGAAGCAGACGGCCGCGGTGGTCGATGCCTGCCGCGTGCCGCGCATTGCACCGAGCCTCGGTGGTGTCGAATCGCTCATCGAGCAGCCGCTCGTGATGAGCTATTTCGAGATGCCTGCTGAGGATCGACAGCGGTTCGGCATCAGCGATAACATGATCCGGCTCGCTTGTGGAATCGAGAATACACAGGACCTGATCGACGACTTGGCCCAGGCACTCGACAAGATTTAACGACACCCCTTGTAGGGCACGTGCAACGCGCCGTGACGGTTTCGTATCGACCCATGATAACGGCACGATGCGCGTGCCCGACGAATCTCAGCGAGCCTCATTATGCACTTTCGCACCCGCGCCATTCATGCTGGCCAGTCACGCGACCCCGCCACGGGCGCCGTGGTGCCGCCGATCCATCTGGCGACGACTTTCGTGCAGCCCGGGGCCGGTGTCTGGGGCGAGTTCGATTACTCGCGCAGCGGCAACCCCACGCGCAAGCAATTCGAGACCGTGCTCGCCTCGCTCGAAGGGGGTTGCGGCGCGCTGGCCTTTGCGTCCGGAATGGCCGCCACGCACTGCGTGACGATGCTGCTCGAAAGCGGCGACCATCTCGTCGCGGGGAGCGATATCTACGGCGGCACCTATCGCCTGCTGCACAAAATCTGCAACCGCTCCGGGATCAACGTCACGCTCGTCGATGCCACGAACGTCGACAAGCTGCGGCAAGCACTCACGCCGAAAACGAAATTGGTCTGGCTCGAAAGCCCCGGCAATCCGCTCTTGTCGATCACCGACCTCGCCGAGTGCGCCAAGATTGCCCATCAGCACGGAGCGCTGGTCGGCGTCGACAACACGTTCTCGACCCCCGTGTTGACCCGGCCGCTCGAGTTGGGCGTCGATATCGTCATGCACTCGGCCACGAAATACATCGGCGGGCACAGTGACGTGCTCGGCGGGGCGCTCGTGGCCCGCGACAGTGAGCTGTTCAAGCGACTGTACTTTGTGCAGAACGCGACCGGCGCGGTGATGGCCCCGCTCGAATCGTATCTCTGCGCCCGAGGGTTGAAGACGCTCGAATTGCGTGTCCGCGAGCACAATCGCATTGCTGAGCGGGTGGCCCACTGGTTGGCCAATGATCGCCGCGTGAATCGGGTGTTGTATCCGGGCTTGTCCTCGCACCCGGGCCACGACATCGCGCGACGACAAATGCACGGCGGCTTTGGTGCGATTCTGAGCTTTGAAGTCCGCGGTGACTTTGCGGCCACGAAGAAGGTCTGCGAGTCGACCGAGCTCTTCGCATTGGCTGTGAGCCTGGGGGCGGTCGAGTCGTTGATCGAGCAGCCCGCCAGCATGTCGCACGCCAGTTACGACAAAGCTGATCGACTGGCCCACGGCATCACCGATGGCCTGATCCGCTTGAGCATCGGGCTTGAGCATGAAGACGATCTGTGTGCCGATCTCGATCGCGCCATGACTGCCGCGGGGTTGTAAGCATGCCCTGGAGTCAAACGACGATTGCCGGACACACGGCCGACCGGTTCGAGCCGAGCCGGCCGCATGAGCATGGCTTCACGGTCATTTACCTGCATGGCGTACACTTGGCGCGACTCGACGAGAACGCGGTGTATAGCGAGCTATTCGAGCGACACGGCCTGCGGGTGATCGCCCCGCACACGCAACGGAGCTGGTGGACGGACAAAATCTGCCCAGAGTTCGACCCAACACTGACCGCCGAGCGACATCTGCTCGACAACGTCGTGCCGTGGATCGAGCAAACCTGGAGCGCGAAGCCGCCACAGATCGCCTTGCTCGGCACGAGCATGGGGGGCCAGGGAGGGTTGCGGTTCGCGTTCAAGTATCCGAACCGATTTCCGGTCGTCGCGGCACTTGCCCCGGCGATCGATTATCAGCTCCGCTATGACGACCCCGACGACGTCACGGTGCGGCAGATGTACGACGACGCCGAACACGTGCGACAGGACACGGCCACGTTGCATGTGCATCCGTTGAACTGGCCGCGCCACACGTTCTTCTGTAGCGACCCGGCCGACGAGCGCTGGCATGACAGCGCGCAGAAATTGCGCATGAAGCTCAATGCCCTGGGGATCATGCACGAGTGCGACCTGGAAACATCGGCCGGCGGACACTCGTGGACGTACTACAATCACCAAGCGCCGCAGGCGATCAACTTCATCGTCGACCGCCTGGAGCGTGAACGGTTGCGCGTGGTGTAAGTACACCCGCAACATGAATTTACCCAAGCCGGCGACTCTGTCGCCGAAAGACCGGCGGCAGAGCCGCCGGCTTGGGACTCGATTCAATTACTACGGCAGCTCTTTGATCCACAGGCTGCGGAACTCGACTTTCGAGCCGTGACCCAAGAAGCCGATGTGTCCTTTGTCGTTCTTCAGGCCAGGATGTGACTTCTTGTCGATCGTCTCGGGATCGCTGGCCTTGGCAATGTCAACGTCGTTCACCGTGACACCGTTGAGGATCACCGTCACTTGATTCCCTTTGACGATGATCTCTTCGTGGTTCCAGTGACCGGCGGGTCGCAAAAAGCCGCGAGTAACGGCCGAGACGCCGTAGATCGATCCGTGATACTGATACGGGGCGAGCTTGTTCCAGTAGCCGGGCGCGTAATCATCGAGCACTTGGCATTCCATGCCCACGTAGGCCGCGTCCCCCATGGTCGGCGCACGCAGGCCGATACCGTTGTTCGCGCCGCTTGGCAGACGGAAGTCGAACGCGAAGTGGAAGTCCTTGTACTGCTTCTCAGTGTACAAGTTGCCGCCGCCACCCTTGCCGCCGGGCACGCAGACGATCGATTCGTTCTCGACCGCGTAGCCCTGTTGATTGCCAATCCAGCCGGTCAGGTCCTTGCCATTGAACAGGCTGGTGAACCCTTCGCCAGGGGCCTTCACGGCCGGTGCCGGCTCGCTGGTCAGTTCCTTGACGTAAATGTTCTTGAAGTACAGGGTGTTGCCGTGGTTTTGCAGCTCGATCGTCCCGGCTGAGTAAATCGGCTTGGTGCGGTCCCAGTAGTTTTCGAGCGTGACGTTGTCGGTGACCAGTTCGCCGTTGAGCCACACCGAGACCTTGTCGCCAACCATCCGCACCTTGAACGTGTTCCACTCGCCGATCGGCTTGTCGGCCGTCTTGAGTGGGTTGGCCGGGTTCTTCTGGTTGTTGAACAGGCCACCCGAGCCAATGTTGCGTAGCGCGGGGTCCCAAATCTGGATCTGCGGCGAGCCACGCACGTAGATGCCGCTATCCCCCTTGGCTTCGATCTTCCAGTCGACGAAGAATTCCACGTCGCCGTACTCTTTGGCGGTGCACAGACTTTGCCCCTTGCCGTCGAAGACGATCACGCCGTCGACCACCTTCCAATGCTCGTTCATTGAGGCGTCACCGGCTTTCTGAGCCGCCGCCATTTGCGGACCGGTCGACGAGAGCCGCTCGGGCATCGACATCGGGACCGACTTGCTCGCGTCCTTCGGATGGGGCTTCATCGGCAACCCCTTCCAGCCGGTCAGGTCTTTGCCATTGAACAGGGCCGTAAAGCCCTCGGGAGGCGTGTTGTCGGCCGCGCTGAGCCACGCAGGAACCACGAACAACAGGGCGAATGTGAGGAGGCGGGCGATTTTCATGGGTGGGACTTTCAAAGGGTGGGAGGAACGTGTTCGGTTTTCAGTTTTCAGATCGCGGGAAGGGTTACTTGGTCGGAGATACAAAGGAGATGCAAACTTGGCGGCGCTCGACGCCCTGCTGATCGCGGCCGTCAAAGCCAGCCGCGTCACGCTCGAGGCGACGCCAACCAAACGATCCATGAGCCAAGTTCCTCGACCAAGGGTGGGTATCTCTGAGTAAAACAGTACGCCGAGCGAGCCTCGCGCTCAAGACTCACGGGCTCGAAGCCGGCTAAAAACATTTCCGATCCTCGCTGCGTGGGTCGCTCACCAACTCGCCGCTGTGCAAAATGCCGGCGATGGCCCGGTCGCGCCACGGAAGCGGTGCGTCGAAAAACTCCAAATTCCCATCCACGTCGCTGATCAAGGCCCCCGTTTGATGCACGGGCAGCTTGCCGGTCACCCGGCCGTCGGGCCGCACAAAGAACGCGCCCCACAGCGAGTACTTGGCCGTGCTGTTCGTGGCGCTGATCCACAGGTGGTTGCACGCCGCGTGGCACATGAGCGTCGCCGGCACAATATCCTTCCAGATGTTCTGGTAATGGAACGTGCGATAGTCCTTGCGGGCATTGTGGAACGAGTGGAACACCAGCTCGACCCCCTGTCGCTTCAGCTCGCGATACAACTCGGGAAAGCGATAGTCGTAGCAGATCAACGCCCCGCACTTGTAACCGTCGATCTCGAAGATCGTGGCGTGGTTGCCGGGCGTGTAGTAGCCGTGATCCATCGTCGGCTCGGGCAGGCAGACCCCGGTGCAGAACCGTTTGTCGTAGCGCTCGACGACCTGCCCCCGATCGTTGAAGATGTACAGCGAGTTGTGCGGCTTGTGGCCCGCTGACAGCCGATGGGTCGAGCCGAGCACGACCCATAAGTTGAGTTCGTCGGCCGTCTGGATAATCGAGGCGGTGGCGTCGCGGAGTCGCTCCCAATCGAGGTCGTCGAGCGACTGCAACTCGCTGCCGCCGTAGCCGCTCAGCGCGGTTTCCGGAAAATGAGCCACCCGGGCTCCCTGATCGGCCGCCTGCTGCAACAGCGCGACGATCTGTTGACGGTTGGCCTCGATATCGGCTTCGACCGGAAACTGACAGCCGGCAACTCGCAAAACAGGTCGGGGCATGGCAGGCACAGGCGGTTAACGGGGTGACAAAAGGGTTGTTGTAAAGTCCGCTCAGCATACCCGAGCGCGGACCGGGCCTCAAATCGGCCCCCGGCTGCCGCAGGTCACCGTGCCGCCGTGGCTCGCCGCGCCACGGCATTTGGAGCGCGTTCGAGGCTGGACTACAATGGGACTCGACGAGTACGCCCTGCACCATCGCCTGGAATTTGCTCAAGGATTGCCCCGACGTGGACCCGTTATTGCAACACTCATCGCTGCTCACGCGGCGCCACTTCTTTGGTCGCAGCGCGCTGGGCGTGGGCAAGGCCGCGCTCGCGTCGCTGCTGGCGCGTGACGGCCTGGCAGACAGCCCCTCGAAGCGGCTCGGCGGCCTCGTGGGGCTCCCTCATTTTGCCCCCAAGGCCAAACGGGTCATCTACCTGTTTCAGAACGGCGCTCCCACACACGTCGACATTCTCGACTACAAGCCCCTGCTGCGCAAATGGCATGGCAAAGAGATACCGGCCGAGATCCAGCAAGGCCAACGGCTGAGCACCATGACGCAGGGGCAAACCGCCAAGCCGGTGCTCGCCGAGATCACCAAGTTTACTCAGCACGGCAAGTGCGGTCGCTGGCTGAGCGACTTTACGCCGCACACGGCCGAGATTGCC
The DNA here is from genome assembly GCA_964652155.1 of uncultured Planctomycetaceae bacterium. Lineage (GTDB taxonomy): Bacteria > Planctomycetota > Planctomycetia > Pirellulales > PNKZ01 > CAZZBK01. The sequence continues at coordinate 41,237 of CAZZBK010000013.1, forward strand.
GACGAGTTGTGTTTCATCCACTCGATGCATACCGAGGCGGTGAACCATGCCCCGGCCATCACGTTTTTCCTGACCGGCTCGGAGATGGCCGGCCGGCCGAGCATGGGTGCCTGGATGACCTACGGCTTGGGGACCGAAACCGAGGAGCTGCCCTCCTTTGTCGTCATGACCTCGCGCGACAAAGAGGCCAGTTGTGGGCAGATATTCTACGACTTCTATTGGGGGAGCGGCTTCCTGCCCTCGAAGTTTCAGGGCGTGAAGTTTCGCGGCAGTGGCGACCCCGTGCTGTATTTGTCGAACCCGGAAGGCATCTCGGCCGAGGTGCGGCGCGGAATGCTCGACGACCTCGCGCGGCTCAACGAACTGAAGCTGCGTGACTTCGGCGATCCAGAAATCGCCACCCGCATTAGCCAGTACGAGCTGGCGTATCGCATGCAGACCAGCGTGCCCGAACTGGCCGACTTCTCGACCGAGCCCAAGCACATTCGCGACATGTACGGCCCGGATATCGAGCGGCCCGGCAGTTTTGCCTACAACTGCCTGATGGCGCGGCGGCTCGCTGAGCGCGGCGTGAGCTTCATTCAGCTCATGCACGCCGGTTGGGACCAGCATCGCAATCTGAACACGCAACTCAAGACACAGTGCCTCGACACCGATCAGCCCTCGGCCGCCCTGGTCAAAGACCTGCAACAGCGCGGCATGCTCGACGACACACTCGTGATCTGGGGGGGCGAGTTCGGCCGGACACCGTTCTTACAGGGAAAAATCGAGGAGACGCAGTCCTGGGGGCGCGACCATCATCCGTACTGCTTCTCGCTGTGGATGGCCGGCGGCGGCATCAAGCCAGGCTTTGCCTACGGACAGAGCGACGATTTTGGGCATAACGTGGCCGTCGATGGCGTCCATATCCACGACTTCCAAGCGACCGTGATGCACCTGCTGGGCATCGATCACGAACGGCTCACGTTCCGCTTTCAAGGCCGGCAGTTCCGCCTAACCGACATTTTTGGCAAGGTCGTGAAACCGGTGCTGGCTTAACGGAAGCCCGCGATGGGATGGACCCGGTTCGCAAGGGCTTTGTGGATGATGGAGCCGCAGAGAGGCGGAAGTTGTCGCCACAAAAATCTCAAAGCGACACAAAAAGAGAAGCACTGAATTGAAGCGATTTTGTGCGAATCGATCACGACCCGATCCGCAACCTTGGATTACATCGGCTGCACCTCAAAGAATCCGCCTTGCTCGGTCGTCGCCGCATTCATCCATCGGGCACTTCAGCTCTTCTTTGCGTCGCTTTGCGTTCTTTGTGGCCATGTTTTGATGGGCAAGACATACGGAGGCCGCAGTGCCCGTCGTTCACGGGTCGTGCTGCCGAACGGATGACCTGTTGATCGATCGCCGGGTATTGCTGACGCAAAACACCAGCCACCCAACTCCTTTAGCGCGGCCTGTGAATGCAGCCGCAGAGCGTGAAAATAACCTACCCGGTCGAAGCCTGTGAGATGGCATCCGTGCCGTAGTGATTCAAGCCCTTGACTCGTTTCCCAGACCGGGTGACAGAAGAGGGCGGGAAAACAGCTCACAGACTCCGAACCGGGTAGTCACTCAAATCGCCGCCGCACATGACCTGTCGCGATGCGACACGTCCAGTGTGCACGGTCAGCGAGACAATTGATCGAACAGTTGGGGAAAGCGGCTCACGTTCCGCTCGACGAACCGCAGCCAGCGGGACGGTCGCCAGATTTCGATGCACACCGCCGCGCCCACGACCACCACAGGGCCGCCAGGCTCGACTTGCAGAAACTCGCGAAAGCCCTCGGGAATTAACAGCCGACCGCGCGGGGCGAGCCCCACCGAGCGCTGTCGCGTCGAGAGCAACCGTCCGAGACGTTGAATCTCGGCGGCTTGGGTGTCGAGTCGACCCGAACGCAGCTTGGCCTCGATCACCTCGACCCCCGCCGTAAAGCGAGACTGCCAAGTCGACGAGTTCCACAAGCTGACGCATCCGGGCCGTTCCTTGATGAGCATGCAATCGGTTAGCGACTCGCCCAGGCCGGTCAACAATTCGGCCGGCAGGCTGAGCCGGAAACGATCATCCAGCGCACGGTGAAATTCACCCAGCAAGAACGGTGACTCGGACATCGCAAAGCTGTTCCGCCTTACGGGGAACAACGGCCGAAGGTGTCGACACGTGCTCCCGTGTCTTACCGAGGACTCCGTTCATACCGGACGGAAAGCGGCCCGCCTCGTGATTTGGGTTGAATTCCCACAGGATATTCAACTTCAGTCACATTTGGGGCTTATTTCCCACCGATAGGCAGAGTTTATCAAGCTCGGGTGCGATTGCAAGCGATTTTTGGTTGGTCACTCCGTAGCCCTACAAAAAATTCGCTAGGTGTTCATTAGCCGCGACGCGCCAGCGGAGCGCGTAACGATGGCGAATCTCTCGACTGCGCAACGGTTACGCGCTCCGCTGGCGCGTCGCGGCTAACGAGAAGTACGTGAGATGCTGAATCATGTCACGTCGACGGCTCGTCGCCGAGCGCCGAGCGGCGACGCAAGATGTGATGGTAATGCTGCGCGAAGCGATGCGCCTCGTCGCGCACGTACTGCAACAGCCGCAGCGCGAACGAGTGCCGACTCAATCGCAAGGGCTCGCTTTGCTCGGGCAGAAAGATCTCCTCGTCGCGCTTGGCGAGCGAGATGACCGTTGGCGGCGTGATGTGCAGCGCGGCGAACGCGGCCAATCCGGACGAGAGCTGCCCCTTGCCGCCATCAATCAACAGGATGTCGGGGAACGCTTCGTTGTTGTGATCGAGCGATTGAAAGCGCCGCGCGACGACCTCATGAATGCTGGCGAAGTCGTTGACCCCTTGCACCTCGCGAATTTTGTAACGCTTGTAACCCGGCTTAAAGGGCAAGCCATCGATGAACTGCACGAGGCTGGCGACCGTTTCGCCGCCGCCGAGGTGCGCGATGTCGACCCCCTCGATGACGCGCGGCATTTTCTCAAGCTTGAGCACCTTGCGCAGGCCGGCCAGACCTTTTTTCGGATCCTGATAAAACACCTCGGGCTGCGCGTGCTTGTCGAGTTCGCCTCGTTGGTCAAGGTTTTCGAGCATTTTAATCTCATCGCGCAGCCGGGCGGCGCGTTCGAATTGTTTATCGGCCGCGGCGGCTTTCATGTCCTCGCGCATCTCGTCGAGCAACTGTTTTTTGTGCCCTTCGAGGAACATGCGCAGCCGATGAATATCGCGGCGGTAATCTTCTTTGCTAATCCGCAGATTGCACGGCGCGGTGCACTGCTCGATGCTGGCGAGCAAGCAGGGTCGGAACCAGCGCCATTTGGCGTCCCCCTCCTCGATATCGAGACTACAGGTGCGGAACTTGAAGATCCGCTGCAACACTTGCAGCGCGCCGCCGAGCGAGCCCGAGTTGGTGAACGGACCGTACAGTTTCGTGCCTCGCTCTTGAGGCTGCCGGGTGATTTCGACGCGCGGAAAATCTTCGCGCGTCGTGATCTCTAGATATGGAAAGGTTTTGCTGTCTTTGAGATCCTTGTTGTGCTTGGGCTGAATGTCCTTGATGAGCCGGGCTTCCATCAGCAGGGCATCGACCTCGCTGTCGGCGTCGAGGTAATCGATATCGCTGATCTCGCGGACCAACTCGGCCGTGCGTCGGTCTTCGGCGGCCGCCTTGAGAAAATAGCTCCCCGCGCGACTGCGGAGGTTGACCGCCTTGCCGACATAGATGACCAGCCCGGTCGCGTCCTTCATCAGATACACGCCCGGCGATTGAGGGAACTCGCGCACCTTGGCGGCGGCCTGACGGTAGCCTGGCGCGCGGTCGGCGAGCGGCGCAGGGTCGTTGGGGGGCGGAGTTTCATCGCTCGGCGGGTCATTGGTCATGTGGACATTTTACGCCCAAGGTGGCGTCGCTGGCCAGTTCTCCTCCGAGCATGTGTGGCGATCGTCCCGTTCGCTCGATAAGATAGGGCACCTACGATCATCACCCACACAACCTTTTGTCGTCATCGCACAGGAGCTCGCGTCCCATGTCGCTTACTCGCCGTTCGTTCGTCCAACTGGCTTCGGCCGCCTCGACTGCTTTGCTGTTGAACCGCGCTCAGAGCGCCTTCGCATGGGCCGACGCGGGCTATGCCGTCGGCATCCAAATGTACTCGTTGCGCGGTTACAAGGACGTCGACGTCGCCATTCAGCACGCCTACGACATCGGCTTCCGGCACCTGGAGTTCTACAGCGGCCAGTTCCCGCTCAACTCGACCCCCGATCAGATCAAGGCGTTCGTCAAGAAGATCGCCGACAAGGGGATGAAGATCACGGCGCACGGTGTCAACCGCTTCACGAAAGACCACGACGCCAATCGCAAGATTTTCGAGTTTGCCAAGCAGGCGGGCATTCGCAACCTGTCGGCCGACCCCGATCCGGACAGCTTCGAGAGCCTCGACAAGCTGGTGGCCGAGTATGACGTGCGGATTGCGATTCACAATCACGGCCCCAAGCATCGTTACAACAAAGTGACCGACGTGCTCAACGCGGTGCGCGATCATCACCCGCTGATCGGCGCGTGTGCCGATCTGGGACACTTCATCCGCTCGGGCGAGCCGCCGGTGGAAGTGGTGCGGTCGCTGGGCAAGCGGCTGTTCGGCATTCACTTGAAAGACTTTGCCGAGCAGGCAGACAAGACCAAGGGGGTGATTCTGGGCAAGGGGCACCTGAACGTCGAGCAGGTGTTCGTGGCCCTGAAGCAAGTCAACTTCCCGACCGACGGCGCGATCTCGCTCGAATACGAAGAGAACCCCGCCGATCCATTGGCCGACATTCGTGAGTGCTTTGCGGTGGCACAAGCCGCGGCGAAGAAGGCTTGGGGCTAATGTCATCTGCCCCAAGCCGATGGCTTTGCCGTCGGTCGATCGGCGACGAGTCGCCGGCTTGGTGAGAGGACGTTACGAGCCGCCGTCGAAACCGTGGTTCTGCAGTTGCGTGTCGACATTACCCCACATGCCTCCCGAGCGACCACCGACGGCGCTAACCGCCACGATGATCGACATCAGGATCATGGCCAGCATGACCGCGTATTCGACGGCCGTGGTACCTTCGTCGTTTTGCCACAGTCGCAGGCAGAATGGTCGAAGCATGGTGGAGACCGTGCGTAAAGGAAAGACTCAAGCCGTTTCGGAAACGATATAAAACTCTAGTACGCAGAGCGGGGCGCGGCAAACAAGCATCTTGGGTGGTAATAGCAGTAGCGATTATTCCTACGAAAAGGATTTCTCATGCGTGATTCACGGATCGAAAAGCTCGCCGACGTCTTGGTGAATTACTCGACCCGAGTGAAAAAGGGGGACGTGGTCCGGTTGACCGGCGCGCTCGTCGGGCGGCCGCTGATCGTGGCTCTGTATCGCGCCGTGCTGCGGGCTGGCGGACAACCCATCGTCGTCATGGGCCCCGAGGAATGCCACGAGATCAAGCTCACCGAAGGGAGCGAGGAGCAATTGCGATTCGAGGACCCCTTGCAGCAATACATCATCGAGACCGTCGACGTCACGATCAGCTACTGGGGCGACGAGAACACCAAGGCGCTGTCGCGCGTCGATCCCAAGAAGCAAGCGCTCGTGAGCCAGGCCCGCAAAAAATACATGGCGACGTTCATGAAGCGGTTCGGCGAAGGAAAGCTCCGCTGGGTCGGCACGCAGTTCCCCACCAACGCCGCCGCGCAAGACGCCGAGATGTCGCTCGCGGCCTACGAGAACTTTGTGTTCTCGGCGGGGCTGCTCGATCAGAGTGACCCCGCCCGGGCGTGGCAGGAAATCAGCGTCCGGCAACAGCGGATGGTCGATTTCCTCAACACGAAACGGGAGCTGCGGTTCGTCACTCCGCAAGGGACCGACATCCGCTTCGGGATCGAGGGGCGCAAGTGGATCAACTGCGACGGGCACGAAAACTTCCCGGACGGCGAGGTCTTCACCGGACCGATCGAGACCGCGACCCAGGGGGTGGTGAACTACAGTTTCCCGGCCGTGCATGGTGGCCGTGAGGTGCATGGCATCCGGCTCGAGTTCAAAGACGGCAAGGTCGTCAACGCCTCGGCCAGCAAGGGGGAAGATTTTTTGTTCGCCATGCTCGATCAGGACGCCGGTGCCCGCACGCTGGGCGAAGTGGCCATGGGCACCAACTACGCGATTCAACAGTACTCGAAGAACACGCTGTTCGACGAGAAGATCGGCGGCACGTTCCACGCCGCGCTCGGGGCCGCGTATCCCGAGAGCGGCGGCAAGAACGAGTCGGGCCTGCACTGGGACATGGTCTGCGACCTGCGCCAGGGGGGCCAGATTTACGTCGACGGACAGTTGATCAGCGAGAACGGCCGCTTCGTGTTCGACGACTGGCCCAAGCCGTAGGCGGTTCATCCGTTGCGTACGACCTTCTCCCTCCGGGAGAAGGTGGCCGGAGGCCGGATGAGGGCAGGTTGCCCTGTCACGAACTCATTCAACTTGCTTCCTGGTGCGCACCGAGAGAACCCGACGCCTACCAAGGCCACGCCGCAAATGCCCCTCTCCCGGAAGGAGAGGGTTTTACTTATGCCTTGGCCTTAGCCTTCGCTTTCCCCTTGGCCTTGCCCTTGGGGGTAAACGGCGCGTCAACCGCGATCGGCGCAGCCTGCTCTTTATTCCAAGCGTCATACAAGGCTTGCAATTGCTTGACCTTCTCCGGTTCGGCCGAGGCCAGGTCTTTCGACTCGCTCAGGTCCTGCGCCAAGTTATACAACTCGGGCTGACCGCTGCCGCCGCGGGCCACCACCAGCTTCCAGTCTTCATGGCGCACGGCCCATTGGTTGCCGAACCGCCAATACAAGGTCGCATGCGGTCGCGCGGTGGCTGGCTTCGTGAGATGCGGCAGCAAGTCGACGCCGTCCAGCTTCCAACTTGCTTCGACGTGTCCGCCGGCCGCCGTGACCACCGTGGGCAACACGTCCAAATTCAGCACCGGAGCCGCGAAGGTTTGGCCCCCGGGCAGCTTGCCGGTCCACTGCATGATAAAAGGGACGCGCGGGCCCCCTTCATACGTCGTCGCTTTGAACCCACGCAGGGCGCCGTTCTGCGAGGTGGTGCTCAGCGTCGGGCCACCATTGTCGGCGATGTAGAACACGATCGTGTTGTCGAGCTGCCCCATCGCGCGGACCTTGGCGAGCACTTGCCCCACCGCGTCGTCCATGCTCGAGAGCATCGCGGCAAAGATGCGACGGTTCTCGTCGGTGATGTCCTTGAACCGGTCCAGGTACTTTTGCGGAGCCTGTAGCGGCGCGTGCTGGGCATTGAACGGCAAGTACAAGAACCACGGCTTGTCACCACGTTTGCCCAGCCAGTCGACCGCCCGCTCGGCATACTTGTCGGTCGTGTAAAAGTCCTGGTCCTTCACTTCCTGAACGTCGTTCGACACGCGCGAGTCCATGAAGTTGGTCGGATGATAAAACGGCGTGTTGGCCAGCGTGCCGTAAAACTCATCGAACCCGCGCTTCAAGGGTCGATACGGGGGCTGGTCCCCCAGGTGCCATTTGCCGATGCCGATCGTGTCGTAGCCGAGCGTCTTGAGCCGATTGGCCAGCGTGGTCTCTTGGAGCGATAGCCCGCTGTGCCGCGCGGCGGCGTTGAACTCGTGTCCAAATCGGGTCGGATAGCGGCCGGTCATGAGCCCGGCCCGCGAGGGACTGCAATACGTCGCGGCGACGTAGCCTTGCGTAAAACGCACCCCCGCCGCGGCGATCGAATCGATGTTGGGTGTCGGGATCTGCTTGTTGCCCTGGCAGCCCAACTCACCCCAGCCCAGGTCATCGGCATAAAAGATGATCACATTCGGCTTGGCGGCCTGAACGTGTGAAACACCTCCCAAGATGACAAAAGCCAGAGCCAGACCGACACACCCCACGAGCCTGCGATGCGAACGCATAGAGAGTCGCCTTGTTCACGAGTGCACGTTATGAGAAGAGATCCGACCCCGATGAAGACGTTCGACGTGTGGAAATTATTTTCTCGCGGTCGAGAAACCAAGCAGAACGGCCGGAAATGAACGCGAATGAACGAAAATCTTTCACGAGCAGAGCTGCTGCGCGAGGCGTTTATCTTCGCGTTGATTTCCGTTCATTTCCGGCCATTACGCCCCCGCCACTCCTCCACTCCCCGGCCCTTCCGCTCCTCAGCCACACGTCCGCGCGGCCGCTTTGCTCGCCTCCGCGCCGCCTCTATAATGCAGCGACCTCGATCAGACCGCGAAACCTTGCTGCCCCAACCGCTTATGTCGTCCACCACGCATCTCGAGCCCGAATCGCTGCTGTCGCGTTTCCGGCTCGAGGGCTTTCGACCCGGTCAGCTCGATGTAATCGCGACCGTGCTCAGCGGCGAAGACTGTCTGTGCGTGATGCCCACCGGCGGGGGCAAAAGCCTGTGCTATCAATTGCCCGCGTTGGCTCTGGGGGGGACCACGCTCGTCGTCTCGCCGCTGATTGCCCTAATGAAAGATCAGGTCGACCAGCTCGAGTCGCTGGGCATTCGCGCCACGCTGATCAACAGCACCCTCTCCCCCGCCGAGCAATACGCCCGGCTCGATGCCATGCGCGATGGGGCGTATGAGCTGGTCTATGTCGTCCCCGAACGGTTCCGCTCCAATCGGTTCCTCGAGGCCCTGAAGAGCGTCGATCTGAAACGGCTCGCCATCGACGAGGCGCATTGCATCAGCGAATGGGGACACGACTTCCGGCACGATTACGCCCGGCTCGGCCAATTCCGCCAAAAGATCGGCAACCCGCCGACGATCGCCCTCACCGCGACCGCCACAGCCGACGTCCGCGCCGACATCATCGCACAATTGCAGTTGAAAGAGCCGCGCGTCTACATCACGGGTTTCTCGCGTCCCAACCTGCATTACGCCGTCACGAACCCTGGCTCCGATCGACGCAAAGACGACGAACTGGTCGAGTTCCTCGCCGCGACCCCCGGCTCGGGCATCGTTTACGCCTCGACCCGCAAACGCTGCGAGGAGGTGGGAGACATGATCAACGCCCGCGCCAAGCGGAAGGCCTGCGTGTATCACGCCGGCATGACGAACGAGGACCGGCACAAAGCCCAAGACGAGTTCATGCTGGGCAAGAGTGAAATCGTCGTCGCCACCACCGCCTTCGGCATGGGCATCGACAAGCGCGACGTCCGCTTCGTCGTGCACTACAACTTGCCCGGCACGATCGAAGGCTACTATCAGGAAGCGGGCCGCGCCGGTCGCGATGGCCAACCGTCTCACTGCCTGATGCTGTTCAGCCAGGGGGATCGCCGCATCCAGGAGTTCTTCATCGAGAGCTCGTACCCGGCCCGCGAGGTGGTCGAGCGCGTCTGCGATTTTCTCCGCTCCCAGCCGGTCGATCCCATCGAGATGACCCAACAAGAGCTGAAAGAGGAACTGGGTCTGCAAATGAGCGCCGAGGGGGTCGGCACCTGCGAGCAACTGCTTGAGAAGGCCGGTGTCGTTGAACGACTCGAACCGCGCGAGAACATGGCGATCGTGCGGCTCAATAGTGATCTACCCGCGCTCGTCGATCTGCTCCCCAAGGCCGCCAAGACCCAGCGCCGCGTGCTGCAAGCCTTGGAGCGGATCGTCGGCCCGCGCCGCTTCGAGACCGTCTACTTCAACCATCGCGACCTGCTCGCCGAACTGGAACTGGAAGCCACGCAGTGGAACCGCGCCATGCGCGAGGTGCTCGCCCTCAAGGTGGTCGACTACGTGCCCCCCTTCCGCGGCCGGGCCATTCATGTGCTCGACCGCGACACCCCCTTCGACCAACTCGACATCGATTGGCAAAAGCTCGATCAACGCAAACAGGCCGAGTACGACAAGCTGCAACGGGTCATCGATTTTGCCCAGGGCAACCGCTGCCGCGAGCAATACATTCTCGAATACTTTGGCCAAAGCGGCGAGCTTGTGCCGTGTGGTCGTTGCGACAATTGCCACAAGCGCAGCGGCCGCAGTCGCGTGACCGCCACAGCGACCGTCACCGACACCGCTCCGCAACAACTCGACGCCGCGGTCCGCATGGCGCTCAGTGGAGTTGCCCGCAGTCGCGCGCGGTTCGGCAAGGTGCTCGTCGCGCAGATGCTGTGCGGCTCGAAGTCGGCCAAGCTGGTGAAGTTCGGCCTGCAACGGCTCAGCACCTACGGACTGTTCGAGCATTTTAAGCAGGACGATGTGGTCGAGTTGCTCAACGCCCTGATCGCGATCGGCTACTTGGAACAGGTCGACATGCAATCGGATCGACCCAAGCTGCAACTGACCGACGCCGGGACGGACGTGATGACCGGCCGCGCGGCGATCGTGCCGTTGCGTCTCGACGCCGAGCTGATCCACCGCTTCCGCAAGTTGCGCATGCCCGAGCAGCCACACGACCCGCCGCCGAAACCGGCCCCCGCGCCCGTGGTTGCCCCGCGTGAGGTCACGCCCCCTGCACCCTCTCCCTTAGCCCCCGTCGATAGCGACGCTTCGTCGCATACGCCGGGGGTGATCGCGAGCGAGCCGACTCCACTCGCCTCGCCTCAATCCACCCCCACTCCAGTCTCCGATCTCCAGTCTCCAGTCGTCCAGCCGACGCACTACTGGACCTGGCGGCTGCTCTCCGCCGACTTCACCGTCGAGCAGTGCATGGCCATCCGCGGCATGGAACGCGAGGTGATCCTCGATCACGCCCTGCGGGCGATCGACAACCAGTGGCCGGTCGAGGCGCGATGGTTCCTCTCCGCGCGGCAGATCGAGCAGCTCGAATCGCTCATCGGCCCCGGCGAGCCGCAACGCATTCGGCCCTTGCTGGCGCAGTTGCCCAGCGATCTGCGTTACGAAGACGTTCAGCTCTTTCTCAAATGCCGCCGCTCGCAAGCCGCGGCGAACTGATGCCAGTAATTCATGGTGCTTGGCGCTGTTCGATAGACACCGGCCGCGCGACGTGAAATAATCAAGCGTCCAGCGATTCGCTCGGCGCACTCGACCGTGCCGAGTCCCCCTTTGAGGAGTTGCCGCCATCATGGCCCAACATTCACGCCGCTCGTTTTTGCAGCAGTCTGCCTTGGGAGGCACGCTGCTCGGCCTGGCTCCGAGCACCTATCGCTCGGTCTTTGCGGCCGAACCGCCCAGCGAGCGGGTCCGCGTCGGCCTGATCGGCGTCGGCAATCAGGGCGGGCCCAAGAACAACATGAAGTATTTTCTCAAAAACATTGTCGCCCTGTGCGATCTCGACAAGAACTACCTCGCTGAAGCCGCCGACTTTTTGTCCAAACAGGCGAACCTGACCGCGACGATGACCGACGATTATCGCCGACTGCTGGACGCCAGGGACATCGACGCCGTGGTTGTGACCGTGCCCGACCAGTGGCACGCGCGGATGACGATCGACGCTTGCCAAGCCGGCAAAGACGTGTACTGCGAGAAGCCCTTGACGCTTGTGATTGGCGAAGGGAAGCCGATGATCGACGCGGCTCGCAAACATGGCCGGGTCGTGCAGACCGGCACGATGCAACGCAGTGGCGCGGAGTTCAAGCTGGCCGTCGAGCTCGTGCAACAAGGGATCGTCGGTAAAGTCAGCGCCGTGAATGTCACGCTCCCTGGCCCCAATTGGATCGCCCGGGCGGGCATGCCGGTGCCTGACAGCGCTCCGCCCGAAGGCTTTGACTTCAACCGCTGGTTGGGCCCCGCTCCGCTGCGCTCCTACAACAAGAACCGGGTCCATTACCTGTTCCGTTTCTACTGGGACTACAGCGGCGGTCAGCAAACCAATTTTGGCGCCCACCATCTCGATATCGCTCAATGGGGCTTGGGCATGGACGCGAGCGGACCCATCAGCGTCGAGGGGTCGGCCGTCTACCATCCCGACGGCTGGTACGAAACGCCCGACACGACCGAGATCAAGTACACGTACGCCAGTGGCGTGGTGATGACGTGCCGCCAGAAGCTCAACACGAAGAACCCCGACCAGGGGACCGAATTCATCGGCAACAAGGGGAGCCTGTTCGTCTATCGCGGCGGCATCGTCGCCAACCCGCCGGAGTTACTCAAGGACATCGAGTTGCCGAAGATTGTCAGTTCACAAGCGAACACGGCGCACGTGAACAACTTCTTCGATTGCGTGAAGTCGCGTCAGACTCCCGCGGCCGACGTCAGCATTGGTCACCGCTCGGCGACCGTTTGTCATCTCGGCAACATCGCCGTGCGCACGCAAAAGAAAATCCACTGGGACCCGACGAGCGAAACGATCGTCGGCGACACCGAGGCGGCGAAGTGGCTGACCAAGGAATACCGCAAGCCTTGGACGCTGACGTAAGTTCGTCCTGCGTTCAGTCGGATATTACACAACGAGCGGGAGACGTCAGTCTCCCGATGACGTTGAGAATATGATCGCGCTGTTTGGTCAAAGTCAGGATCGTTTACTCGTTGACGAACCCAGCTTATCGGGAGACTGGCGTCTCCCGCTCGTTGTAAAACATTGCGCTTCAATCGTTGAGAAATTCGCCAACCGATTACAACGTCGGGCCGATCGCCCAGGGGGCGTACTCGTCTTCGCCGTAGCCGAGCTGCTCGCTCTTGGTTTTTTTGCCGCTGGCCACGTCGAGCACCATCTCAAAAATCTCGCGGCCGACGTGCTCGACACTCGTCCCTTCCAAAATCACGCCGGCGTTGATGTCCATGTCGGACTCCATTCGCTGGTACATCGGCGTGTTCGTGGCGATCTTGATCGAGGGGCTCGGCTTACAACCAAAACAACTGCCGCGACCGGTCGTGAAGGCCACGACATTGCAGCCGCCGGCAACCAAGCCGGTCACGCTCGCGGGATCAAAGCCCGGCGTGTCCATCACGCACATCCCCTTGGCCGTGATCGGCTCGGCGTAGAGATACACGGCGTTCATGGCCGTCGAGCCGGCCTTGGCCGTGGCGCCGAGCGATTTCTCGTAAATGGTCGTCAGACCCCCTTCCTTATTGCCGGGCGAGGGATTGTTGTCGAGCTGCACACCAAAGAAGCCGGCATAACGCTCCCACCAGCGGATTCGCTCGACGAGTTTCTCCCCCACCGCGCGGCTGCGAGCCCGGCGCGTGAGCAGGTGCTCAGCCCCCAGAATCTCGGGGGTCTCGGCGAGCACGGTCGTGCCACCGGCGGCGACGAGCAGATCGCTGGCCACGCCCAAGGCCGGGTTGGCCGTGATGCCCGAGTTCCCATCGCTGCCGCCGCAATTCAAGCCAAGAATAATCTCGTTGGCCGGGATCGACTCGCGCCGCACGTCGTTGACCAGCGGCAACAAGCCGGAGAGTTCGCGCAAGCCCCACTCGATCGTCTTCTGCGTGCCGCCGAGGTCTTGCAACGTGGCAATCGGCACTTGCCGCTGAGCTTGGTTCCCCAGGCCGCTAATCTGCACGAGCCCTTCATGATCGACGAGATACGGAATCGAGCCGGTCTCGCAACCCAGGCCGATGATGATATAGCCCCCGATGTTGGCATGTTTGGCAAAGCCGGCGATCGTGCGGGCGAGTTGCTGATGGTCCTCGCCGCCAAACTGCATGGCGCAGCCCCCCTTGTGCGTCAGCGGCAGAATGCCATCGACGTTGGGATACTTTTTCAGCAGCGTCTCGTCGAACCGCTGCGCGATCAGCTTGCTCACATGGGCCGAGCAGTTCACGCTCGAGATGATCGCGATATAATTGCGCGTGGCCGCCTTGCCGCTAGCGCGACGGTAGCCCTGAAAGGTGCGCCCCACGATGGGTTCGGGATCGCGCGGCGTTTCGGTGGCGTACTCGTAATCTTGCCGCAGGGGTCCCGCTTCGAGGTTATGCGAGTGGATCCAGTCGCCCGGCTCGATGGCACTCTTGGCATAGCCGATGAGTTGACCGTAGCGCGTGACGCGCTCCCCCTTGGCATGCGGCCGCAGGGCGATCTTGTGCCCCAGCTTGACCGCACCGGTCAACTTGACCGTGTACGGTCCGGCGGTGATCGTCTCGCCCGCGGGCAGATTACACGTGGCAATACAGACGGTGTCGTCGTTATGGAGATGCACAACACGAACGGCGGAAGAAATCAACATGCTGATGCGTAGGGAATAGGTGATGAAGAAGGAAATGGAACCACGGATGAACACAGATCAACACGGATCTAAGAGATGAAAGTAGGAAAAGATCGCAATTGCATTTGCGTTCCACTCCTTGACTAGCCTCTAGCCCCTCTCCTCCCGATCTGTGTTCATCCGTGGTTCTTTTCGTGACTTGAGTTGCTCTCGCTAATTTTATCGCGTTGTGGCGGAGTGTACCACCCGGGCTCAATGGTTCAATCTTTGAGATTGAACAGCCGCTTGAAGGCGTCGATCAGGCCGTGCGGGACCCCTTCACGCGACTCGTCCCGCAAGGCCTCAAGCGGCGGATGCAAGAACTTATTGATGAGCCGATCGAATGATTGCCGCACCTCGTCGCGCGTGCGATCGTCGAGTTGCGGCAGCTTATTGAACAGCCGCTTCAGTTCCTCGTCCTTCCACTGCTGCCACCCCTGTCGCACGCGGCGAATGATGGGACCCGTGGTGCGATGGTTCAAATCGGCCATGAAGCGTGCCGTCTCGTCCTCGATAATGACCATCGCGCGGGGAAATTCCTGATCGCGCTGTTGCCGGTTCCGCTCGCAGGCCGCGCTCAGGTCGTCGAGCGAGTACAGGTACACGTTCAGACACTCGCCAATGCGCGCATCGAAGTCGCGCGGCACGGCCAGGTCGAGCACGAACAGATCACGCTGAAACCGCCGCGGCTCGATCTGCTTATACAGCTCAAGACTCACGATCGGATCTTCGGCTCCGGTCGTGGAAATCACCAGATCGGCCTCGGCGAGCAGTCGGGGCAACTCGCTCCACTCGGCGGCGCGGCCGTTCATCTTCTCGGCCAACGCGCGCGCGCGTTCAAAGCTGCGGTTGATGACCGTGATGTCGCGGGCCCCCTCGTCGAGCAAATACGTGAGCGTCTCCTCCCCCATCTCGCCGGCACCGATCACAACGATCCGCTTGTCGTCGAACCGCTCGAAGATATTCTTGGCGAAGTCGCTGACCGCGATGCTGGGGATACTCACGCGCCGCTCGTTGATCGCCGTTTCAGTGGCGACCCGCTTGGCCACTTTAAGCGCCGCCTGGAACATCTGATGCGTGAGTGGCCCGGTGCTGTTATGAGTTTGGGCCAACTCGTAGGCCTGCTTCACCTGCGCGACGATCTGCGGCTCGCCAACCACCATGCTGTCGAGGCTGGCCGCGACGGTAAACAGATGCCGCACGACATCCTCGCCGCTCCGCTCGAAGAGGTCGTTAAAGATGTCGACCGTGCGCAAGCCATGAAAGTCGGCGAAGAACTCGGCCACGTCGCGATGCGAGGGGACCTGCGACTGATCGTCGGCCGCCGTGTAGAGTTCGACCCGATTGCAGGTCGAAAGCAGCACGACCTCGGAGCCCGGGAATCGCGCGCGCAGATCGTCGAGCGCCTGCTCGGCTTGCGGCGGACTAAACGCGAGCTTGGCCCGCAAGTTGACCCCGCTCAGATGATGCGAACAACCGACGACTTGGACCTTCATGAGTTCGCCTCCGTGCCAGAGGCGAAAGGGGCGAGGGGTGAGGGGTGAGGGGTGAGGTCCGATTTTCTCCCGGCGTGTTCACTGGGCAGCCAGAAACGCACGACGATCGACAAGGCGAGAAACACGAAGCTCACCAAAGTCAGATAGGCCACCTTGCGTCCCTGGCGAGCGGGCCGATAGAGGATCGAAAAGCCGGCCGCCACGATGAGCCAACCGGCGAACAGGCTGCTGCTCCAGACGATCGGATCGTTCCAGGGAATGTTGGCCAACGAGCGGCTCCGATTGATCGAGTTGAGCACGATGCCCGAGAACAGCCCAATGGCGAACATCACAACCGAGCTAAGCAGCGCGCGTTGATTGAGTCGTTCGAGCCATTCGAGGCTGGGGAGGCGCAGGCCGATGGTCGCAATCCGTTTGTGTTTCATTCGCCAGGCTTGCACCAGGCACATCAGCCCGCCGACGAAGCCGACCATGACGGTCACATAGCCCAACAGCAGCGAGAAGCCGTGGATGCGTCCCCAGATGGTGATCGCCTCGGCCGTGGCAAAGGGGGTGGTGTCTCCCCAAAATCGCCCCACGGCGATCAGCACGAGCACGATCGGCAACACGAACACGCCGAAGGCGGTGCGTGGATGCGCGTACGTAAGATACAAATACAACGCGACCAGCACCCAGGCGGCGACCAAGTACCAATCGAATTCGCTCGACAACGGCGTGGCGGCCGCCGTGGCGGCGCGATGGGCCAGAAACAAGCTGTGCGCAAACAAGCCAGCCCCGGCAAAGCCGAGCATCACCACGCCGCGCACCCGGCTGCTGAACCAGAGCCGCGAGAGCTCGAGCGCGAGCGCGACGGTGTAACTCGCCGCGAAACAGGTGATGCTAATGCCTTGGAACATAGGAAAATATTGAATGATGTATAACCCTTCTCCCTTTGGGAGAAGGTGGCGACATCGTTGCCGGATGAGGGGAGTTGGGAGTATCGGTCGTGCGTGCTATATGTTGTCTCGATGCTGAGGGGGTTTGCTCTGCGGCGTGCCAGTTGAGAAGGATTCGTTCATCTCGCTTCCAAAAACACGTCCACTTACTTTAGGTCGCGCCGCCAGCTCCCCTCACCCGGCCTTCGGCCACCCTCTCCCAAGGGGAGAGGGGATTGGGAATTACCCTTCCTCCTTCTCGCTCTCGTCGAGGCCGTAATCCTTGAGCTTCTTGTGCAGCGTGTTGCGATTGATCCCCAGCTTGGCGGCCGCCTTGATCTGCACATTGTCGCAACTGCTCATCACTTGGGCGATCAACTCACGCTCGACACGATCGACAATCTTGGCGTGCAGACTATCCTCGTTCGGGCTGGCGCTCGTGAGGCCAAACTGCACCAACTCGGCGGTGAGCGATTCCAGGTCGGCCTTGCTAAAGCGGGGCGAGCGGCGCGACTTGCGCCCCAGTACCGCGTCGGGAAGCAGATCGAGCGTAAACTCATCGCTGGGGGACATGACCACCGCGCGCTCGACGTAGTTCTGCAACTCGCGCACGTTGCCAGGCCAGTCGTACCTCTGTAAGGCTTCGATCACCTGCGGTTCGACATGCACGACATACCGATCGTTCCGTTCGTTGTAATACTCCAAGAAGTAGCTGACCAGCGCGGGGATATCCTCGCGCCGCTCGCGCAGCGGGGGGAGATGGATGGCCACCACGTTGAGCCGATAGAACAAGTCCTCGCGAAACCGCTCCGCCTCGACCTCGTCAAGCAAATCGCGATTGCTGGCGGCAATCACGCGCGTGTCGACCCGCACGGTGTGCGTATCGCCGACGCGCTCGAACTCGCGCTCTTGCAAGACGCGCAGCAGCTTGACTTGCAGCTTGGGGGTGGTCGAGTTGATCTCGTCGAGGAAGATCGAGCCGGTGTGGGCAGCCTCAAAACGGCCGGTCCGATTGTCGACCGCGCCGGTGAACGCGCCGCGCACGTGGCCAAACAGTTCGCTCTCGAGCAGGCTCTCGCTCAATGCGCCGCAGTTCACACGCACGAACGGGCCACTCTGCCGCGGGCTGAGCTGGTGAACCGCCTTGGCAATCAATTCCTTGCCAGTGCCGGTCTCGCCCAGCAACAACACGCTGGCATTGCTCCGCGCGACCTGCCGGGTCAAGGCGTACACGTGTTGCATGGCCGGACCGCTGCCAATCAAACCGGAGATCGGCGGCCCCGACGGAGACGAATGTTGCTCTTTCATATCCTTAAACGCGCTGCGCTGCGCCGGGCGACCTGTGTCGCGCTGGCGAGCGCTAACGCGGCGGCTCCTCCTGAACAGGGGTTGCAACGCTCGCCGGCTCCGCCTGCTTGCCAGTGCGCTCCAGGGTATCGAGTATCGACGCGAGCACCTGCTGCACGTCACGCGGTTGGCGTTCGCTGTCGTTGTAGCGGTCGTATTGCCGCAGCATCTCGCTCCGGGTCAACATGATGCCCGATTGCTTGACGCTCGCCGCAAAGGCGTCAGCCGCGCCGCGCCGCAACTCAATCGGCTGCGTGAGCGAGCTGGCAATCTCGACCAGTTGCCGCTGAGCGGGCGCTGAGCCCAACTCGGCGAGCAGCGCGAACGCGGCCGGAGCCAGCTCGCTGACCCGCGTGGCGTCGATGAGCGACGACTCAAGTTGCCGCGAGCCATAACGGCTGCGCGCCTCGCGATCGAGCGACACCCACCACTCGAGCACCCACTTGGCCTGCTGCACTCGCAATGGCGGCGGCACGATGTGCCTGCCATGCTCGTTGAACAACGTGCGAAAGAACGTCGCATCGGCCGTCAAGCTGCTGGAGGGTTCATAGACCTCGGCCAACTCGATCCGCCGCGCCAAGGCCGTCGCCAACTCGCGTTGCGCGGCGTCGGCCACAATCGCCAGCGGAATGTGGGCCGTTCGATTGTCTCGCCGCAGCGCGTTCAAGAACAGCCCCGAGCTTGGCGCCGCCACCAGCATGTCGACCACCAACAACTCGTAATCGGCCGACTTGGCGAGCATTTGCATCGCGGTCCGCGCGTCGGGCGCAATTTGCACGTCAACTCCAAGTTGCATCAGCACGCCCACGCGATTCTGGGCCGTCACCGGACGCGGATCCACGACCAACGCCCGCGGCACTCCTTGCGTGGAGATCAGCGAGCGAACCGTCTCGACCACAAAGCTGTCGCCAGGGAAAGCGTCGCGCGGTTGCCAAACAGCCAGGGTTTGCAAGGCGGCGAAGCGAATGCGCCGGTTGCGATGACGCACGGCCTGCATGACGAGTGACGTGTTGGCGTCGAGCCGGTGCAACGACTCGGCCGACCCCACCTCGCCCAGCAGCCGCAAGGCGACCACGGCCAGGTCGGCGCGGTCGTCGGCGAGCGCCGATTGCAACAACTCGTTCAGTCCCAGCTCGCCCGCCTCGCGCAGCGACGCGATCGTTGCCGCTTCGCTCTCGGGCCAAGGTTGATCGATGCCAAATTGAGTCGCGGCGGCTTGGATCCGCGTCGACCAATAAAACTTGCGAATCTCGGCGCTCTCGCTCATGATTTGCCGCGCTTGATCGGCGAACCGCGACGCCTGTTGCAGCGCGGCGATGCGCGTGGGGAGCAGGTCGACGACCAGCTGCGCGTTGTCGGCGTCCCAGCGCAAAATGGCCGAGCGCCCCTCGGCGTCGCTGTCGAGCTTGCGTTGTCCGCTGACGAATTCTCGCGCGGCCAGATACAGTTTGCCGGCGGCCTGACCGCTCGTGAGCTGTTCGAGTTGCGGCACCGCGCGGCGCGTGGCGGCGCGGACCTCGGCCGAGGCCTGGGGCGAAAACGCCGGCGCGAGCGCGTACAGCACAGTGTCCGGATGATCGAGCCGCGCGAGCGTCTCGACGGCCCGCACCTTGATCGAGTCGCCGGCCGTGGCCGCGAGCGACGACAGCGGCTCGAACGATTCGCTCCCCAACACCACGAGCGCCTCTTGGACGCCGCGGTGGTAGTCGGTCTTGCTGTCGTCGGCGAGCGCGGCGACGAGCGCCGACACGGCGACGGCGTGTCCCAACTGCAACTCGCGGATCGCCGTGGCGCGAACCGCTTTCGCTGGGTTGGCCAACTGCTCGATATGAGCGGCGATCCGCTCAGGGTCGCGGACTCGACGCTCGAACGCGCCGATGGCCGCCTCGGACAGCGGCTTGCCCCACGGAGAGAGCACGTCGTTGCGCGAAATCTTCAAAAAGAACGCCGAACCCAACTCGCGATACAAGGCCACGAGCTTATCCTCGTCCAACTGCATGTCGAGCAGCTTCTTGAGCGACGCCGCGGCGTACGGTGCCTCGTTCAGATCGATGAACGTGTTCACCAACCGGGCCAGGCCCGAGACGGTCTGCGGCGGTCGTTCGAGCAACACACGCACGACCGGATCGCGCGCCGGTGGCAAAACTGGCAACGGAATGTCGGCCGGCTCTTGAGCCCAACCAACACTTACCACGCACGACCAAACGATCGCGGCCCAGACGGCATTCATCACGCGTGACATACTGAGGTTCTCAAATAGCGGCCTCGGCTGCCATCGACCACTCCAGTCGAGACAACCGTTCTACGGTGATGCGTGATCCTCATGAATGCACGGTCTTAAACTTCAAATGATTGTAGCTACAGGACGACCAGCGGGAGTTCGGAAATAACGGCCTCGCGTTGCTCGACCTGTTCAACTGCTGACCAATAAAAACGCTTTCCAACGGGCAATTTGCTGGTCGACCTCGGCGGGCGCGGTCGAACCATAACTCACGAACCGCTCGACCGCGTTACGCACGCCGAGCACCTGATACACGCTCTCGTCGATCGACTCATGTGCCGAGCGAAAGTCGGAGAGCGACAGCTCGTTGAGCCGACAGCCCCGGTCGAGCGCCGTCCGCACAAGCTTGCCCACCATTTCATGGGCCGAGCGCTGCGGGATGCCACGCTGAATGAACCACTCCATCAGCGTGGTCGCGTCGAGGTGCCCGGCTTCGAGCCGCTCGGCAATCGCGGCGCGGTTGAGCTCGGCCTGGGCAACCAGCGGCGCGGCAAGCTCCAGGCAGATGCGGACCGTGTCGAAGCTGTCGAACACCGGCTCCTTGTCTTCCTGTAAGTCGCGGTTGTAGGCCAGCGGCAAACCTTTAATCAGCACGAGCAGCCGGGTCAGATTACCGACGACGCGCGCGGTTTTACCCCGGGTCAACTCAAGCACGTCCGGGTTGACCTTCTGCGGCATGATCGACGAGCCGGTGCAAAAAGCCTGCGGCAACTTGAGAAAGTTGAACTCGGTGGTCGACCACAGGATCCATTCCTCGGCCCAGGTGCTCAGGTGTTCGGCAATCAGCGTCAGCACGAAGGCAAACTCGACGACGAAGTCCCGATCGCTCGACACATCGATGCTGTTGGCCGCCACGCTCTCGAAACCCAAGTCGCTGGCGACGGCGTGTCGATCGATCGGCAAGCTGGTGCCGGCCAAGGCCGCTGCTCCGAGACTGAGCACATTCACGCGGCGGCGACAGTCGGCCAGCCGGCTCCGGTCGCGCGCGAACTTTTCGCAGTACGCCAGCCAATAGTGCGGCGCGAGCACCGGCTGCGCCCGCTGCATGTGCGTATAGCCGGGCAAAATGACCTCGCGGTCCCGATCGCAACGGCCAACAAACGAGCGTTGCAACTCGAGCAACCGGGCGTCGATAAGATCGATCGCCTCGCGAACCCAAAGCCGCAAATCGGTCGAGACCTGATCGTTGCGGCTCCGCGCGGTGTGCAGTTTGCGACCGGTGTCGCCGATCCGCTCGATCAGCGCCCGCTCGATGTGCATGTGGATGTCTTCGAGCTCGATGCGAAAGGGGAAGCGGTCCTGCTCAATTTCTTGGCGGATGGCGAGCAACCCCTGCTCGATCTGTTGGCACTCGTCGGTCGAAATGAGTCCGACCTGGGCGAGCATGTGGGCATGGGCGATCGAGCCGCGAATATCTTGCTCGTAAAGGCGGCGATCGAAGCTAATGCTTTCGCTGAACTGCTCGACCCGTTTGTCGGTGGCCTGGCTGAACACACCTTCCCACGCTTTGGCGGCCACGAGCAACAACCCTTCGAACGGAGAGCGGACGAATTGAAACAACCTATTTACTGTAAACAGCTTAGTGCGCGTCGTCAAAGCCCTGTCGTGGTCGTTACGACCGATACGACCGCCCCCCAGCCCTAAGCTGGTGACCACGCTTGCGTTACGTGCCAAACAACCGTTGAACCACCTCAAAATCGGCGATTGGCCCAGCATTTAGCCCCGAGAGCACTCAACGGTTGCCTGGATCACAGGCAAGGAGCGGTGGAGACAGGGCACCTAGCAACGATGTTCTCGCCCGAAAGATATGAAAACAGCTACACAAGCATGATTGTGCATGGGTTCATTACCGTAGTCTAGGTGATCGATTGAGCGAAGTACTGCTCCGCGCCGATGGGGTGAAATTTGGCCCCGGGGAGGACGGCTGATGCACGCGCCTGCATGGAATCTTGGTTACACTTTGCACGTTCGATTTCGTTGGGAGCGGCGTCTTTACCTGGTAGTGGTCGTGAAATGACGTTCACGAGTGGCGGTTTCTTGTTTTTTCCGATTCGGCCGTGGTAGGCCCTCAGCAACATCGCTCGGATCGAGTAATCTTCTTCCGGAAAAGAATAGCCGACGAAGACCCATTCATCGGCCTGCTGCAAGGCTTCCAACGAGTGCCGCCAAATCTCCAGCAGATTGCTGTCGCGCAAGTCTCGCACCAACGAGGGTGACACGAGCAACGGGCGCAGCGGGAAATGGTCGCAGTGACAGGTGGTATCTGAGCTTTCATCCCACATGGGTAGATCGGCAATATTCATCTCTGTATTAATGTAGATCTGCGCACACAGGTCACACCGAACCCAATTGAACGAGCCATGCAATTTATACCAGCGGTATTTTGCCTGCTGACTCGCGGGGCGATCAAATATTTCCAACTCTTTATAGACGCAACGCCAAGAGAATCCAAAGTCGAAGCGACGAGCGACTTCATGAGGCTCATATTCATCAAACAGTTCCTGCTCAAGCCAAGTATCATAATTGGTCGTAATCCACGTCAGGTTACGACGCGCTGATTGTCGTTTCACAAATCGCTTGAGCAACCGCAAGTACTTGTCTTGAGCAGGTGTCGGATCGTCGCCCGGATCAATAACCCAAGCAATGGCTTGCTCAAGGATAATTTGCAATTCCTGCATCTTTTGAAATTGCCATTTTGCAATTGGGATGGTCTTGGCCGATGCTAAATGATCAATCAGACTCAGAATCGAACAAATTGAAATCTGATCGGAGTTCGTGTGCTGTTTCTCGAGCGCGGGAAATAGCTCAAACAAACGCCGCTTTAACTTTGATCTCTCAGAACGGCCCGTTGAATACTCATCCTCAAAAAGAGTCTTTTCTTGCAATTCGGTTAGAATTTTTTGAAATATCTTGTCGGTCGTTGGGCAGCCCATCGGCACCGACACACCGGCTCCGCAAAACACCGCCAGAGAGCCTGCTGTTTTAGCCATCTTGAATCCCCGTGTTTCGAGCCACATGCGATCGTGTTACGTATTCAACAGCATCTTGACCAGATTGGGCATGCCAGCGCCCTGAGACGCGGCTTGACGCTTCAGGTCCAAGCAGTTTTCGAGCAGGATGGACTTTACTCGGTCCGGAAAGCCGATGAATTCAGGCCGCGCCGACAAATATGCGGCAATCAAGCCGGACACGTGAGGCGCGGCCATGCTGGTGCCGCTCATTTCAACATACATATTTTCAATCGTGTGTTTTTTATCGTTCTTCATATCCCACCCGGATCGGCACGAAACGATCTTCTCACCAGGGGCGACTAAATCGGGCTTCATGCGGCCATCGGCCGTCGGACCACGCGAACTGAAATACGAGACACCGTTGGTATGCGGGAAGCGTTTGTGAATTGAACCGACGGCAATCGCTTCGTCGAGATTGGCGGGATCGCCGATCGACAAGGCCATGTTCAAGCCGAGCGTATCGCGGCCGTTCGCCAATTCCAGATACCCTTCATTGCCGGCGGCCAGCACGACCACGACGCCTTGCCGCCAGAGCTTGCGCAGCATGCGACACAGGGGCGTGTCTCCGCAGCCGTAGGCCTCCGGATCGAACGACCCGCCCAAGCTAAGATTGACGCCATGCACGACCAGTTGAGTGGCATCTTCATTAGCATGATAAATGTGGTCCAGCGCTTTGATGATTTTGGCGTCGTCGCCTACGCCACGGTCGTCAAGCACTTTATAGATGCGCAGCGCGGCGCGGGGCGCAATGCCTTCGATGACTGAGCCGTTGGAGAATTCGTATCGCCCGGCAATAATGCCTGCCACATGGGTGCCATGCCCATTGCCATCCCAAGCGGGTCCGCCTCTCTCGGCCGCCCCGGGATGCTCTTTAATTGCGCCGCGTTCGAGGCAATTGAACGCTTGTTTCGTCGTCTCGGCAAAATGCAGATGGCCGGCATCAAGGCCCGTATCAAGGATTGCCCAACAGATGCCGTGGCCATCGGAATCATAGCCCCGTCGCGCCGTTGTAGCCTGAATCGTTTCTGACGAGTGGAGCAGCAGCGCCTTCTTTTTGGCATTGTGATAGATGCGATGGACGGATGGAAGTTTGACTTTGCCGGCCAACTCATATGACATCCGCTCAACTTCGGCACGTGAGAGTCGAGCCGACACATACCCGTCAAGCGCATCTTCTAGTTCCAACTCGTCGGGAGTGAGTTGGGTTTCTCCGCGAATCCAATTGACGACTGATTCTCGAATTTTCTCGCGGTTACGATGCGCGATCGTTTTCTTAGTCCGCGCATCGTCGACCAATTCAATCCGGGCATCGTCGATTAATTCAATCAAGATGGAATGCCGATAGGAATCGTGTTCCGTATCGAAATGAGCCGCCAGGTCACGCGCGATCACGAAGTTCTGCATGGTCTGAAAATAGAGCGGGTCAACCGCCTGTCGCACGACTTCGCGTGTTTCCGGTATCCGCAGATAACCCGATCCGCTGTGCGAGTCGGTCGGACCATCCGAATTCAGACGCAACAAGTCCTCGACCTGGACGTCACCGCGCGCGGCAAAATCGTTGGCAAGGGATTTATCCAAGGCAACCGGATCGAAGGGATCGGCAATGTTCACCCAGCGATCGACCTTGGGCGGAACCTGCAATCCGCGGGTCTGACGAGTAAGCCGTTGGACTTGATCTTGAACCTCCTTGATTCCTAACGGCGAACCGAGCGTCAAAAACAACTCCACTTTGTAGTCTCTTGCTTCGGGACTACACAGCACGTCGTAAGCGATGACCGAGCCAAGGCTGTGGCCAATGACGACAAACGGCCCGCCACCGGTTTTCATGCGAGACAGCACGCTCTCACGCATCACTTGACGACGTTGTTCGTCAAAAAAGTATTCGTACACATCCGGAGTAAGCAGGTTGGTAAAACGCCG
>CAZZBK010000013.1:66439-67559 GCA_964652155.1 uncultured Planctomycetaceae bacterium
GACCGCCTAGCGCGCTTTGCCATGATGACTGCTCCATGTGCCTAAGAGTACGAAGAACTGCCCCGAAATATTGAATGAGAAGCCCAGTTGCCGTGAGATCGTTTTAGCCCAATCTAGTAGGCCAAGCAAAGCTTTTTAATACTTTGCTGAAGCTTTTTGGGGGCTATTGGCAACTCTTGGCCCAGTTCAGAACTTATCTTTACACGCTGAACAAAAGTCCAATTGGGATGCGGCGAGTCCGAATCGCTTCAGCGAATCTCGTAGCGGATGCGGCCGTGGGACTGGGCGCGACTGATCCGCTCGGTGGCGTAAAGACCGGCGAGAATGAACTCGACGCAACTGGCGCGCATCGCGGCGTGACTGCTCGCGTTCACGTCGAAGGCCCGCTCCCAGGCCGGGGGGACACGCTGGAGCCGCTCGGCATACGCGTCGGAGGGGAGCATGTCGCCGACCTCGATTTTCACCCCTTCGGCAAAAATCTTCGCGATCTCGTCGAGGCCATGCCGCTCGACGTATTGCTCGAACACGGTGCGGATCGCCTCGGCCAGCACGGCGTCGAGCACCTGCCGCTCGGAAAGCTGATGGCTGCTCATCAAGTCGAGTTCCAACTTGCCCAGCGACGAACTGTAAAGATGCCCCAGGTCGCTGATGCGCGGGACGGCGGGACGTTCGGCGAGGCGTGCGCCGCGATGCCGAGCGCTGGCCACCATCGTGCGATAGTTGGCAATGCTAAATCGCACGCTCACGCCCGACTGATGGTCGATGTACTTTGAGCGTCGCGCGGCGATCGTGATCTCCTCAATGATCTCTTTCATGAAGTACGGCACGACGACAGGCCAATCGCCCCCCAGGTCGATTTGCGCCTCTTGCTCGACGATATCGATGCCCAACTCGCGCTCGCGCGGATAGTGCGTGTGGATCACGGCTCCGATGCGGTCTTTGAGCTGTGGAATGACTTTGCCGCTGCGGTTGTACGTGGCCGGGTTAGCCGAGAAGAGCACGAGCACGTCGAGGTCGAACTTGATGGGGTAGCCGCGGATTTGCACGTCGCGCTCTTCGAGGATGTTGAACAGCCCGACCTGCACCAACTCGTCGAGCTCGGGCAACGCGTTCATGGCGA
>CAZZBK010000014.1:0-6112 GCA_964652155.1 uncultured Planctomycetaceae bacterium
CGCACCCATTTTGGATCTGACGGCGCGGCGAACGAATTTGGAGACCGACGCCGAGTGTTGCTGCGTCGCGTGGTGGAACCTGTTGACGGTCGACAAGGCATTTCTGCCCCGCTGGCGGCAGAGTAAGTTTCCCGGTGGGTGCTCGCATGCCTGCGAACTCGAGACCTCGCTGTATATGTATCTCGACGGCGACAACGTGCGCAAGGACCTCATCAAGAGCGGCACGATCAGTTTCAACGACGAGAACAACCCCTTCAATTGGGTCGATCTGTTCGGGGCGGGCCCGGCGACGGTGGTCAACTGGACGAGCAGCTACAGCGACACGGGCGTACTCGGCGACGCCGAACTGGCCACCCCCGAAAAAGGCCGCGAGGCCTACGAAGAAGCGGTCCAGCAACTGGTCCGGTTCGTAAACTATTTCAAAGATCGGCCCAAGGACCAACGACGCGAGCTGCACCGTCGCAAACCAACGATGCCAATCCCCTGGGGCCAGCGTTCATACGGTGAAAAATAGCCAATCCATGAGATTCTGGGTGAAAATCTAAAAATCCTGCTCCCGGGTGTCGGGCGGCGTTTGGTCTTGGGCCTCTCTGGGTTATTGAGAGGATCAGTCCCCACCCCTCCCGCAATGGACCATTCCCACGGAGCTTGCCATGCCCCGACACGTTTTGCTTGCCCTCCTGACGATTGCCACCCTGGCCTCGTTTGCTCTGAACGCCACTGCCGCGCCACCGACGGCTCACCGCTCCTCGCAGATCAGCCCGTTGCAGCAGATCGCGGCCCCATCACAACTCGCGGCCCGATCGAACCGTGCCGCGACGAACGGCATCCCGTTCAATTGCCGCGCCGGTGATCGCTCGATGAGCAACCGCTCGCAAAGCGCCTGGCGCGGCTATGGCAGCGATCCCAGCTACGGTTATGGCTACGGCTACCCAAGCTACGGCTACAGTGGTTATTCAGCCTATTACCCTAGCTACTCGATGCCGGTATCGCCGTTTGTGAGCGCCCGGGCCTTTGGCTTTGGGCCGTAAGGGTCACGAGGCGGGCTCATTGGCCTCGTCCGGGCGTGGTGCCCAGACCTCGCGAATCCGGTGCAGTTTCCGCTCGACGCTCCGCACGGTGCAGTCGAGCTTTTGGGCGATCTCTTCGTTGGTAAAACCCTCGAGTTTGTACCGTGCCACCTGTCGCAACGGTTCCTCGCCCAAGGTGGCGAGCAACTGCTCGCAATTTTCGCTAATCGTGGCGGCGAACTCGGGCGTTGGTTCCTTGCCCATCACTTGTTCAATCCCCTGGGCACCCTGATCGGAGCCAGGATGGGGCAGAAATACGCTCTCGCCGCGGACATGTCCGCCGCCGCGTTTTTGCGCATGATCGTGGCGTCGCTGACGGTAGATTTTATGCACCACAATCGTCACGAGCAGCCGCCAGAGTTCGTCCCGATCGGCGAGCCGCTGATAGCGGCCATCCTTCATGCCCCGATAAAAGCTGTGCATGGCACTGAGCGCAGCGTCCTCTTCGTCGGCCGCGCCGCGGCGTGAGGCATCGAATTTTCGCCGGGCCACGCGCACCAGTCGCTCGAAATACTCGTGCCAAAGCGCCTCGGCCGCCACGCTGTCGCCACCGTGCAGTCGGTGAATCCAGATGGTCACATCGTCAGCATCGCGGCTCATGGGGGCATCACTCGCTCAACACAATGGGTTACAATCAGTCTACCGTCTGGCCGTCGATTTGTCCGCGCTTTGAAAAATTGAAGTTGGGCCCACGACCTTGACCACCGAACCTTCTCAACCCGACGCTACCATCCTGACCACGGTCGACCACATTTGCGATCGTTTCGAGCAAGCGTGGAAGCAAGGGGAGCGGCCGCGCATCGAGACGTTCCTCGAAGCCGCCACGCCCGAGACCAGGCTCCCCCTGTTGCGCGAGTTGCTCTCGGCCGAGTTGGAACTGCGTCGACGCGCCGCGGAGCCGCTGGACCGCGACGAGTATCGGCGGCGATTTCCCTTGCATGTCGAGTTGCTCGACAGCGTCTGGGGCACCACGAATGCCTCGGGCGCTTGGACCTCGGCCCCGGTGCTGAACAGCGATTCCCCAAAAAGCGCCGAGCAGGTCACCACCCAAGCACGATTCAACGAACTGCGATTCTTCAGACGTGGCGGGCTCGGTACCCTCTTCCAAGCCACCGATGCCGATCTGCATCGCGACACCGTCGTTAAGTTTATCAACGACGCCTGCATGGACGATGTCGAGATGGTCAATCAGTTTCGACTCGAAGCCGAAATCACCAGCCGACTCGATCACCCGGGAGTCGTGCCGGTGTATGCGATCGGACAGGATTGGTACGGCCGACCGTTCTACGTGATGCGATTGATCCGTGGCCGCGAGTTGCGTGAGGCGATCGCCGATTTTCATCACGACGACGGTTTGCGGGGAAACTCGATCGCCGCGCGGCAGCGGTTGTGCGGCTTGCTCGAACATCTCGTGTCGGCTTGCAACACCGTGGCGTACGCGCACGACGTGGGTATTGTTCACTGCGACATCAAGCCGGCCAACATCATGATCGGCAAGTACGGCGAGACCTTTGTGCTCGACTGGGGATTGGCCCGCACGTTCGAGCGAACGCCGACCTTTCAGGCTCCGAACGAGCCGACGATGCGTCCGCGTTCAGGGAGCGACAGTGCCCAGCGCGGCGGCACCTACGGTTATATCAGCCCCGAGCAACTGTCCAACGCCGAGGCGATTACGCCTGCGAGTGACGTGTACAGCTTGGGGGCCACGCTGTACGAGATACTGACGGGGCAGGCTCCGTTCAACGGTCGCGACCCTGACGTGAGCGAGCGGATTGCCCGCGGCGATTTTGTGGCCCCGCGCGCGGTGAACCCGGTCGTGGCACCAGGTCTGGAGATGATTTGCCTCAAGGCGATGAACGTGAATCGTGCCTGGCGTTATTCGACCGGCAAGCAAATGGCCGCCGATCTTCAGGCCTGGATGCGTGACGAGCCGCTGATCGCCGCTCCGGACTCGCCGCTGGAGACCGTCTCGCGGCTCTCACGTCGGCATCGTGCCGCGACGGTGGCCGCCCTCGTCGCCACGCTAATCGTCACGGGCGCGATCATGTGGATCGGACTCTCCTCGCGCCACGCCGCGCGCGAGGCTGAGCTACGCGCTCGGGCCGAGGGTAATTTCACGACCGCCCTCGACACGTTTGAGGATTTGTGTCGTCCACTAGCCAACGGCGAAATGAACAACCTGGCGATCTTCCGCCCCTTCGCCGACCGCATCGAGTTGTTCGCAAACGATTACCTGCGGCGATTCAAAGACGATCGAGCCTTGCGCCTGCAGGCGGCTCGCGTCTACGAACTTCGCGCGACAGTCGCGCACATGACCTCGACCGATCTCTCGGGTCCGCTCGATGACCTCTCGCAGGCCGAGAATTTGTACCTCCGCGAACATCCCGAAGAACAACCGGCCGAAGTGAAGCTGCGACTCTCGCAAATTCATCTCAGCCAGGGGAGGCTATTAGCCGATCAGAAAAACTTTCTCGCCGCGCTCCGCAAGCTGGACGACGCCGAGTCCCTGTTGTCGCGACTGGTCACGCAACAGCCCGACAGCATCGAGATTAAACGCTCACTGGCCGAAACGTATCATGCCCTGGGAGAGGTGTACTTGGCGCGCGAAGTCGACTTGGACAAGGCCAAGCAATATTTCCTGCAAAGCAAAGACCTGCGAGAAGCTCTGCGGCAAAACACCGGAGCGGCCGATCAGTTGACCTACGATCGCGATTTGGCCCGCAGCCTTGGTTACCTCGGCGATTTGAACCTGGCGCAAGGGCAAGTCGCCGTCGCGGCCGAGCAGTACGCCGATTCCTTGCAGCTGCGCGCCAATTTGTATCGCAACAGTCCACGCGATCCCGAGCATCGTTTTCAGTATGCGCGCGGCTTGATCAACTTTGGCTATCTCGAACGGGGCTATCGCGGCCAATGCTTGGAGGCAATTCCCAAGCTCAAAGAGGCCGAGGAGATTCAAGCCCGGCTCGTGCAAGAGTTTCCCGAAGTGTTGGATTTCCGGATCGACTACGGCTGGACGCTCGACTTGCTGGCCGAGGTCTATTTGTTCGCCAGCACGAGCGAGCCTGACAAGGCGGCGGAGCATCTGCGCGAAGCTCGATCGCGGGCCAAGCAGGCGGCCACGCTCTATGGCCGCATGTTGAGCGACGACCAGCAACGGCATCGCGTGACGGATGCGAATGTCATCGACGGGCTCGCCACAAGCCTGGTGATTAGCGCGGCGATCGAGCAAACCACCGATCCGAAAGAGGCGGCGCGGTTGGGCAGCGACGCGGTGCGACTCATTCGCGACCGACTCGGCAGCGAGCCCCTCTTGAACCGCGAAGAGCTGTTCATGTTGGCGCTCGCCCAGGCCGTGCAGGACAAAAATGCCGAAGCGATTGCCACGCTCGACGAGGCCGCCGCCAAAGGGTTCAACACAGCCGTGCGGCTCGAAAAGCACGCCCAGCTTGGCTTCCGAACGCTTGCCGCCGACCCGCAACTCAAGTCGCGCTTCGAGACATTGCTGCGCACCGTCACCGCTCGGCTCAGTAAACCGTAGACACCCGGGTCGTCGTCACGTTCCGTGTCAACTCTCCGAGTCGGGGGCGTAAGCCCCCGGCTCGGTTGGCCCAGGCACACGCCACGTTATTCGGGGACTCATGTCGAGCGGCTCGGAAAACGTGGCAATTCCGTCGCGACTGCTTTCACGTCGCATTTATCGGGCTCTTGGGTTAAAATCGGCTGCTGCCCCCTACCCCGCCATACCTGCCCTCCTGGTTCGCTGAAAGGTCGCCCATGCTGTCATCCGCCTCACTCTGGCTATTGTCGTCGGTTTTGCTGACAGCCGCGCCATTCGAGACCAGCACGACGCTCGTATATCAAGGGCAGATCGGCCCGCACCGGACCGAAGACAATGCTCCGCCCGCCAACAAGACCTTCGACCTCACGCTGCTTGTGAGCGACGCCTCGGACCGAGGCGCGGAGTTGTTTTGGCTCGTCGACGAGCGCGGGCAAGGTGGCTGGAGTTGGAGCGAACGCTTCGGTACGCTCGTGCTCGGCGCGAATCGTCAACAACAAGGGCCGTTAGGTCCGGCTCTGCTTTATGACTATGGCCGAGGCAAGTCGGTCGTGCCGCTGATTGCACCCGTTCTGAAACTTGAACAGCCACTCTCCCAAGGGACCGCCTGGGAAGAAGTCCAGACAAGCTATCGTGTCGAAGGGAGCCGGCGTATCGCCGACCGCGATACCTGGCGGATCACGGTCAGCACCCCGTACGGACTCAAACGCACGCTCTATCTCGACAAGGGTTCAGAACTCCTTGTCGGTTGGGATGAGCGTGTGTTCATGGATCAAGGGACCGAGTACCGCATGCAGGTGCGGCTGGGCAGCACCGCGAAGCTCGACGGTGCTGAACTAGCGTCGCTGGGCGGAGCATTCGAGGCGCTGGTTGAATTGCGCACTCGGCTCAAGCGCCCGGCGCGGAGCATGAACGAAGAGTTGGATAGCGAGCAACGCGCGATCCTCAAGGCATCGCTCGGCGGCTTGCAGCAAAATATCACGCGCGGACCGCTCAAGTCGGTCGTCGCCGCCGCTCAGCGCGATCTCGAAGTACAAGGGGGCCGCGCCGAGGCGCTCGGCTCACTCGAACAAAAATGGGTCGGTCAGCCACTACCGTCGCTCGAACTCGTCGGCCTCAACAAGCAACCCCTAGCCAGCGAGCAACTCAAAGGCAAAGTGACCGTGCTCCACTTTTGGGACTATCGCGACGAGCCGCTCAAGGAACCCTACGGGCAGGTCGGCTATCTCGAATTCTTGCATGCCAAGCGCAACGCTGACGGCCTGCAGGTGTTGGGCGTGGCGGTCGACGGTCGCCTCGCGCAGGAGAACACTCGCGGCGCGGCGGTGAGCGGCATCCGCAAGTTGCGGTCGTTCATGAACCTGACCTATCCGATCTTCTTGGACGAAGGGGCCGCCATCCGCAGCCTAGGCGACCCACGGCAAGTCGGCGCCGTGCTGCCGCTGTTTGTTGTGATCGGCCGCGACGGCAAGGTGGCCCACTATCA
>CAZZBK010000014.1:6212-62464 GCA_964652155.1 uncultured Planctomycetaceae bacterium
ATCCATTGCGGCAAGTTCGTATCGCCGCATAGAATATCACTTATACGACCCATCTGACTTCTACCCTCGATCGCGATTGGCATGCCATGTCCACGCGTCCCACCCTCAACTGCCCGGGTCCGATCGATCGACGTTCGTGGTTGAAGATCGGCGGCTTGAGCCTGGGCGCGTTGGCGGCTGGAGTGGCACCTACGACCGCGCGGCTCTTGGCGGCCGAGGGGACTCGCGATTCCAAACGACAGCCGAACGACGACTTCTCGGTAATCTGGTTTTGGGCCAACGGCGGACCGAGCCACTTCGAGACGTTCGACCTTAAGCCCGACGCCCCCGATACAATTCGCGGTCCGTTTCAACCGATCGCGACCAATGTGCCGGGGATTGAGATTAGCGAGCAGTTGCCCAAGCTCGCGCGCATGGCCGACAAGTTCGCGATCCTCCGCTCGTTGCAGCACAATCGTGGAGAACATTCCGGCGGCACGCATCGACTGCTCACCGGCTACCCATCGGTCGCGGCCAACTTACAGAATGCCGAGTTTCCTGACATCGGCGCGGTCGTCTCGAAAATGCTTGAGTCGCGCGCGGCCGATGTGCCGACGTACATTGCCAACAGTAAGTCATACGGCGGCGGGCCGGGGTACCTTGGGCCAGCTTATATGCCGTTCATGCCCGGCAACGACACCGAATCGGGCACCGGCAACCAAGCTTACCCGCCGGTGCCGCTGTATCTGACCGAGGCCAATCGCGCGAACTTTGCACTCTCGCCCGATGGGGTGCTCACGCTGCGCACACGCTACGGTCTGCTCGACACGATGAACGAATTGGCGCTGCACATCGACCGGCGCGGCGAGATTGACACGTTCGATGGTTTCCAACGTCGGGCCATCGAGATGCTCGCCGGTCCCCGCACGCGAGAGGCGTTCAATCTCGCGCAGGAAGATGCCCGCACCCGGGCCGAATACGGCGACACGCATTGGGGCAAAAGCCTGCTCACCGCGCGGCGACTGGTCGAGGCGGGCACGCGGTTCGTGCAAGTACTCGCCGGTTTCACGCTCCGCGAGTCGACGGGGCGCATCACGAGTTGGGATGACCACTCTGTAAACTGCGATATTTTCAAGGCCTATGAAGAGCGCATGCCGGTGTTCGATCAGGCCGTGTCGGCCCTGATAGCCGACCTGTATCGCCGTGGACTCGACCGCCGAGTGCTGTTCGTCTTCTCTGGCGAGTTTGGACGCACGCCGACGATTCGCAATCAAGACGCCAGCGGACGACCGGGCCGCGACCACTGGCCCCGGGCCATGAACGTACTATTGGCCGGCGGTGGGCTCCGGATGGGACAAGTCATCGGTGAAACCAACGCGCGCGGCGAGGAACCAATTCGTCGCGCGATGGACAGTAACTGCCTGCTCGCGACGATCTATCACCGTTTTGGCATCGACATGCAGCACGAATTCCATGACCTCAGCGGTCGACCGTTCCCGATCCTGAAAAACGGTGAGCCGATCGCCGAGTTGTTGTAACATGACGACAGCCAGGGCGGTCCTGTCAGTCGTGTATCTCTTACGAGGGTGCCGTGTCCAATATCTATCACAGCCTGCTACTATTTCTGTTGGTTTCAAACCCTTCGGTTTCACTGTTGGCCGCCAAACCGGTTGCCGATTGGCAACTCGATAATCTCGAGTCGATCGGCGGCCATAGAGTGACCGTGGTGGGCAAACCGCGCGTGATCGAAACCGATCGCGGCAAGGCGATCGAATTTAACGGGAAAGACGACGCACTGTTTATCGACGTCAATCCACTCGCGGGACTGCGCGAGTTCACGGCTGAAGTGGTCTTTCGTCCCGCGGCTCTCGGCCCACTCGCGCAACGGTTTCTACACTTTCAACCGCGCGGCAGCGATAATCGCCTGCTTTTTGAGACCCGTCTGCCCCAGGGCAACGAATGGTTCCTCGACACTTATCTGCAATCGGGCGAAGGCAAGCACACGCTGTTCGCCGAGAAGTTTCTGCACCCGCTCGGCCCTTGGTATCACGCGGCGATCGTCGTGGATGGCCAGACCATGCGTCACTACGTGAATGGCCAGTTGGAACTCTCGACCGATGTCAAGCTGATTCCGCTCGCCGAGGGCGGCACTTCGATCGGAGTGCGATTTAACAAGGTCCATTGGTATCAAGGGGCAATTCGGCAGATTCGCGTCACCCCGGCCGCGCTCGCTCCGGCAGTTTTTGTTAAGCCGTGAGCGCGTTTCTCGCCGCGGCGGACCGGCCATCCAGAATCATCCCAACAGGAATCCCCTTCATGAAATTCGCGCTCTCGCTCGTCGCTCTACTCATCACGTCGACCGCTGCGGCGGTTGAGTACGACGTCGTTGTTTACGGGGGCACGTCGGCGGCCGTCACTGCGGCGGTCCAGGCGGCGAAGATGAACAAGTCGGTTATCATCGTCAGCCCCGACAAGCACCTGGGCGGACTCACCGGCAGCGGGCTGGGCTTCACCGACACCGGCGATAAGCGAGTCATCGGCGGTCTGTCACGCGAGTTCTACCATCGCGTGTGGCAAGCATACCAGCGCAGCGAAACCTGGCGCTGGCAGAAGCGTGACGAGTACGGCAACAAAGGCCAAGGAACTCCGGCGATCGACGGCGAACATCGCACCATGTGGATCTTTGAGCCGCGCGTGGCCGAGCAGGTGTTCGAGGATTTTGTTCGCGATTACAAAATTCCGGTTGAGCGGGATCAATGGCTCGATCGAACCAAAGGAGTGACCAGACAGGGGGATCGCATCACCTCGATCACCACGCTTAACGGTCGTACTTACGCGGGGAAAATGTTTATCGACGCCACCTACGAAGGAGACCTCATGGCCACGGCCGGGGTCAAGTACCATGTCGGTCGCGAGTCGCAAAAAGCGTATGGCGAGAAATGGGCCGGTGTGCAGACCGGCGTGCTTCATCATCGACATCACTTCGGCGCGTTGACGCAAAAGGTGGACCCTTACGTGGTGCCGGGCGATCCCCAGAGCGGCGTGCTGCCGCGCGTCAGCGCCGCGCCTCCCGGCGAGTACGGCGCGGGAGACAACAAGGTGCAGGCCTATTGTTACCGCATGTGCTTGACCAATTTGGCGGAGAACCGTCTCCCCTTCCCCAAGCCGGCCAACTACGACCCCAAGCAGTACGAACTGCTCATCCGTATTTACCAAGCCGGCTGGAAAGAGACGTTCGATAAGTTCGATCCGATTCCCAATCACAAGACCGACACGAACAACCACGGTCCGATGAGCACCGACAACATCGGTTTCAACTACGATTACCCCGAGGCGTCCTACGAGCGTCGGCGCGAGATTCTCGAAGAACACAAACAGTATCAGCAAGGCTGGCTCTACTTTATTGCCAACGATCCGCGCGTTCCCAAGGACGTGCAAGCCCGCATGCGCAGCTATGGGCTGCCCAAGGACGAGTTCCTCGATAATGGCCACTGGCCGCATCAGATTTATGTGCGCGAAGCGCGGCGCATGATCGGCTCTTTCGTGATGACCGAGCACGAGTTGATCAAGACCCGGCCCACTCCCGAGAGCGTCGGCATGGGCTCGTACGGCATCGACTCGCACAATATTCAGCGATACATCACCCCCGAGGGCGCCGTGCAAAACGAGGGAGACATCGGCGTCTCGACTCGCGGACCGTATCAGATCGCGTATGGATCGCTGGTTCCCAAGCGGAGCGAAGGGTCCAATCTATTCGTGCCGGTGGCCCTGTCGAGTACGCATGTGGCGTATGGCTCGATCCGCATGGAGCCGGTGTTCATGATCCTGGGACAGTCGGCCGCGACCGCTGCCGTGTTGGCCATCGAGCAGGGGCATGCCGTGCAGGATGTTCCTTATGGCAAACTGCGCGAGCGATTGCTCGCCGACGGACAAATCCTTGAAGTGAGCGCGGCGCAGGCTTCGAGCCCCGAGCAGATCGAGTCGGTCAGCCCGGCCAAACTCGCCGGCATCGTGATCGACGAGATGCAGGCCGAGTTGGTTGGCTCGTGGAGCTCAGGTAACAACAATGCCAAGCGTGTGGGTCCCGGCTATCGACATGACGGCAACACGCGCGACGGACGCTCGACTGCCCGATTTGAGGCCAAGCTCCCTGCGGCAGGTCGTTATGACGTGCGGCTCGCGTACATTCCCAATGAAAATCGGGCCACGAATGTCCCCGTCGAGGTTCACTCGTCCACGGGGGTCAAAACCATCACACTCAACCAACGCGTCGAGCCGGGTATCGGAGGGCTCTTCGTCTCGCTCGGCATATTCGAGTTCACAACCGACAAGCCCGCCGCGGTCGTCATCACGAATCGGAACACCGACGGTTACGTGGTCGTCGACGCCGTGCAGTGGGTGAGCGTGAAGTGACCACGGCCGTTCGCACGGCGAGGGACTCTAGGCTCGTAGGGTCCACTGCCAGAGGCAGGTGAGCGCGCCGACGGGCAGGCACCACCAAGCAAAGTCTTGCAGCCGGCCGGCGCGGAGCCAAGAGAGCAACCACTTAAGCGCCAACACACCCACCACGAACGACACGACCGCGCCGCACAGCAGCGGCCGCCAGTCGGTCGAGCTGTGCGACTCGGCGAGCAAGTCCTTGGCCTCGACCAAGCAGGCACCGGCCGTGACGGGGATGGCAAGCAAAAACGAGAAAGTCGCCGCGGCGTCTCGTCGCAAGCCGGTCACCAATCCTGCGATGATCGTTGAGCCGCTACGCGAAATGCCTGGCAGAATGGCGACGGCCTGGGCGAGGCCGATACACAACGCCTGGCGGTAAGTCATGTGAGTGTAGTCGACCTGTCCGGAACTGTGCCGCGCGCTCCACAACAGGCCCGCCCCGGTGACGAACAGCATCAGACCGGTGAGCGCGGGATTTGTGAAACCGGCTTTCAATGAAGGTGACACCTTGAACCACTCGTGCAGTGCCACGCCGACAACCCCGGCGGGAATCGTTCCCACGATCACCAAGCCAATCACCCGCCGGTCGGCCCCCAGCAGTCGCCAAATCCGCTGCCAATACACGACGATGATCGACAATAGCGTGCCGAAATGCAGGGCAATGGTCACCGTGAGCGAGTCGGGCAACGTGAGCCCGCCGGCGTCATGCAGCGCCGCCTGCGCAATGTTCAGGTGTCCTGACGAGCTGATCGGCAGAAACTCGGCGATCCCTTGCAGGACCCCCAGCAGAATAATCGCCAGCCAATCGAACATCGTCGTGGTGTCACTCGTCCAGCGGGTGCTTCAATCGAATGTCGAAATATAGCACGCGGCGACGAGCGCGCGATTGTAACGATTATGCCGCTGGCGTTTACTAATTAACCACCAAGATGGGCGATCACCCGGTCGGCGAGTTGCGTGGTCGACAGGGTACCGCCCAGATCAGGCGTGCCGTGCCCTTGCGCCAGGGTTCGCTCGACCGCGGAGCGAATCGCGACCGCCGCCCCATCGAGCCGCAACCAGTCGAGCATCATGGCTGCGCTCAAAATGGCCGCAATAGGATTGGCGATGCCGCGCCCCGCAATGTCGGGTGCCGAGCCATGCACCGGCTCGAACATCGACGGATACTCGCGCTGCGGATTGGTGTTGGTGCTCGGGGCCATCCCCAGGCCGCCGCTGATCGTCCCTCCCAAGTCGGTCAACAAGTCGCCGAACAAATTCGACGCCACGATCACGTCGAACGCCTCGGGACAGCGCACCAGGTTCATCGCCAACGCGTCGCAATGCTGTCGCTGGGCGCTCACGTCGGGATAGTCCCGCTGCACCTCGGTGAGAATTTCGTCCCACATCACATACGCATAGCGTTGGGCATTGCTCTTGGTGGCCATCGTCAAGTGCTTACGGCGCGTGCGTGCCATCTCGAAGCCAAAGCGTAAAATCCGTTCGACCCCGCGGCGCGTGTGGATTGCCGTTTGCAAGGCGAACTCGTCGCTGCGGCCAACATGAAATCGGCTCCCCGAGTCGACGTACTCCCCTTCGCTGTTCTCGCGGATCACGACAAAATCGATGTGTTCTGGGCCTTTACCCGCGAGGGGGCAGCGCACGCCGGGGTACAGCTTGGCAGGGCGCACACAGGCGTATTGATCAAACGTTTGGCGAATCTTCACAAGCGGCGCGAGCGTCAGGTGGTCGGGGATTTTCTCGGGCCAGCCCACGGCCCCCAGCAAGATGGCGTCGAACGGCCGCACGACGTCGAGAAAGTTGTCGGGCACAACCGTGCCGTGCTTCAGGTAATAGTCGTATCCCCAGTCGAGATCGGAGAGCACGAGCGCGAATTCGCGGCTCTGCTTTTCGACGGCCCGCAGCACACGCACCGCCTCGTGCGTAACCTCGGGACCAATGCCATCCCCGCCGTAAACAGCAATCTTCAGCGTGCGACTCATGGTGTGTGTGCGTCAACCTTTCGATGTGAGTGTAATGACTCCGTCCCAATCGCTCGGAACGGAATGATCATGCGATGCCATGTACGACAGGAGAAACTCGCGAACCCGATCGGCCGTGTTAAGCACTCGCAACCGCTTGCTCGCTTCAGCCCAGCGGCGGGCCAAGAACTCGTCGAGCGCCAGTTCGTATTGTACGAGATACTCATCCGTCAGCGAGGGGTCTTCGCTCACGGGTGCGAGCAACTCATTCAGGTCGATGGTCTGCTCCATCCCATAAGGCCGCACGATGGCGACGCGGCGGACTCGGGCGACCGTCGCGGGCACGTGCGCGCGGAGCACCTGCGCCGTCGCCTCGTCGATCAGTATCGAGACGCCGAGCAGCTTGGTCATCCCCTCCTGACGCGAGGCCCGATTCACGAGCGGGCCGAACACGGTCACCTTGACCTGATCCGAAGTGCCGATTTGACCGGCAACCGCCCGACCGGTGGCGACACCGATACCCATTTGAAAGTTGGCCAACGGATGCTCGCTGCGGTGGCTCGCGGCGGCGAAGGCCTGTCCGATGGCCAAGGCCGTCTGACACGCGCGGAGCACTTTGTCGTGCTGGGGCAAGGGCCAGCCCCAGAACCCCATCGCGGCGTCCCCTTGAAAATCGCCGAAGACCCCCCCTTGATCGAGAATGTGATGTGTCGCCACACCGAGCGCCTTGCTCACGCGCTGGAGCAAGCCCAATAAGTCCCCAGCGCTCTGCTCGCTGGCGCGAGAAAAGCCGCGCAAGTCACAAAACAGCACCGATACTTCAGTCTCGCGCGGAGCAAGGATCGCTTGTGGGTCGTCGCCGCCAATCGCCTCAAGCACCGGAGGGGCAAAAAAACGACTCAGAGTCGCCTGCTTGCGCTCCAATGCCTGTGCCTGCCGCAATGAGCGAATCGTCGCAGCGACCAATTCGGTGAACTTGAGGTCCTCGCGCAAATCGTGCGGGTCGGTCGGTGTCAAATCGTCATTCACGCCATTCGGACGAGAATAATCGCGCGCAAACGTGCCCGACACGTACAGCACCCAACCGGGCCGATGGGGCACGAGCACCGGCGTGCAGTACGCCCAATCGACATTGTCGACCATGGTGAACGACTCTTGCGTCCGCTCGCGAATCCGATTCCAGACATGCAGCACGCTTTGCGACTGCTCGATGGCCGTGCGAACAAGCCGTTGGCTGGGATGAAAGTCGCCGCTAATCATGCGTCGGCGATCCCAATGCAAGACCTCGAACTGCCCTAGCGGGTCATGCGAGTTGCGGTGCGAGACAAACGCGACGGTGTCGGCGCGGCGAATACCCGAAAGGAGCAGTTGCACGATCCGCGCGAACAATTCACGATCGTCACCGGAGGAGCGAATCACCTCGGGTAGCCGGGTCAACACTTCGAGCCGTTCGTCGCTGTTGCGGAAAGGCAACTTGTGCAAGTACTGTGCGCTAAACGATTGCTCCTCGACGGGCCCTGCGGAGTCGCTGCTCGGTTGGACTTGGTCGCCAACGAGAGTGATGGTGGTCTGCCCGATGACAAAATTCTCGCCGGGTTGGAGGTCGACGGCCAACCGTTCGCGCCCCTGGTGGAAGAGTGGATTAAGGGAGTTTTCCAGTCGGCGAATGCGGAGCAACCGGCCATCCCAGTCGGCTTCAACATGCGCGCGCGACACAAATTCGTCCCAAGCGACGCTCCACTCGCCAGCAGCGCGACCGATGACGAGTTTGTCACCCAGACGCAACGGACGGCGCCAGCGCTGCTGCGATTGTGTCCCTTGCGCGATGAGCTCAGCCAAGGCAGGGCGTCCGTGTAGAGCTTGAAAAGTCCGTCGTGCTACGGTGCCGCGAAGCAGTAGACCGCCGCTTCGGTGCGAATGTAGACGCGTCCGTCAGCCACGACCGGCGTGGCCACCGAGCGTTCGGCAAAATCGTGTTGATCGATCAATTCCCACTCGCGTCCCGCGCGGATGACACTGAGCATGCCGCGCTCGCTGAGCATGTAGATTTTGCCATCAGCGGCCACCGGCGAGGCATAATATCCGCCCGTCCCTGCCGTGCGGGCTGTGCGTAGCAATTTGCCGCTGAGCGCGTCGAGCGTCGTGACGATACCTCCGTCCTTGACCATGTAGTACACGTCGCCATAAACCAACGGGCTCGACACATAGGGAATCCCCTTGTCGTACTGCCAGACGACATGCGGCGGGGCCGACAGGGACTCGCCGGGGCGAATGGCCGCCACGGTATTGCGAGCCAACTCGAACACGCGGGCGTACTTGACCCACTCGGAGTGATCGAGTCCCTTGTCCTGATTCAGATCGATGCGGTAGAAGCGGTCGAGTACGTCCTTGTTATCAACCTCCGAGCGCGTCAGCTTGCCATCTTTGTCTTTGTCCCATTGCTTGATCGCCACATCCCAGGGTTCCATCGAAAGCCGCGCGGTGGTATCTCCGCCCGGAGACCAGGTCGCCACGTACAATAGCCCGTTGGCGATGATCGGCGTCGTGTTCACAATTCGGGCGAAGCCATCGAGGCTCCAGATTTGCTTGCCGGTTTGCAGATCATAGCTGGCCAACTGCAACGCCCCGGCGACAATCACCTGCTTACCGTGGGGCGTGTTCCAGATGACGGGCGTGGCGTAACTGCGAGTAAAGCCATCGCGCGATGTTTGCCAAAGGGTCTTGCCTGTCGCCGGGTCGACACAGAGCAAGAAACTGTTGAGATCGTGATCCTCATTAAGCAGCAACTTGCCATCGACGAGCACGGGTG
Source organism: uncultured Planctomycetaceae bacterium (assembly GCA_964652155.1). GTDB lineage: Bacteria > Planctomycetota > Planctomycetia > Pirellulales > PNKZ01 > CAZZBK01. Next base: position 15,402 of record CAZZBK010000014.1, read on the forward strand.
AGCTCGACGACCCGAACTCATCTTGGAATGGACCGAACTCGCGCTGCCAGACGATCTGCCCCTGGAGATCGTAGGCGATGAGCCCGTAGCTGCCGAAGAACGCATAGACCCGTTGGCCATCGCAGGCGACCGTTGACGACGCCGGGCTATTGGTCGGATGGAACGGCTCGACTCGCGTGTTGGGAATGGTATGCGACCAGCGGACGCGACCGGTCGCACGGTCGAGCGCCACGGTGGCGAGCTTCTTGTCGCCGTCATAGGTGGTCAGATAGACCGCAGCACCATGAACGCACGGCGATGAGTGCCCCGGCGCAAGTGACTGCTTCCAGACGAGTGCAGAGGGTTTGTTGAACGAGCTGGGGTAAGACGCCTTGTCGGCCGCAATCCCTTGATCGCCGCGAAAATAGACGGGCCCCTCGGCTGCGCCGGCCGTCAGGCAACCTAGGAGCGTCAACCAACTAAACGTCGCTCGCATCACCATGGACATGACCGTCCCTCAGCGTGGTAAAGTGCTTTTCATCAACGACATCATGATACGATGAACGACACGGCAAGGGAACCAGAGTTGTCCCGCTTGCTGGACATGCCATGACTTTGATTTCTACCACGACAATTGCGATCCCTAAAATCGACAGCCTGTGAAACCTACGTTTCGGACCGCGTGACGACTGTCTCGGGATTGGGTGCCTCAAAAACGATCGCAGTGCATGGCGACTCTTGACCTCGCCACTTCAACCGACCAAGCTGAAAGGGTCGCTCACCCCTTCCTACCATGCGTCTCGCCAGGATCACCGATGAATTGCTCACGCCCCCTCGCCTTGTTGTTTGCACTTTGTCTCGTCGCCTCGCCGCTGCTAGGGCAAGAGCCCACGGGGGCCAAGCTCAATCTGTTCAACGGGAAAAATCTGGATGGCTGGGTCGTGACCGACTGCAAGGTCGGGGTCGAGAACGGCGCACTCGTGTTGCAGGAGGGAGACGGACTGGTTCGCTCGCATCATCAGTACAAAGATTTTGTGCTTGAACTCGATTGGAAGGCCCGCAAGAGCGAGATGTACGACTCGGGCATATATATTCGAGGCGAGCTGCCCGTCGCGCCGCGTAAATGGCCCACCAAGTACCAGATCAATCTCAAGCAGGGATTCGAGGGGAACGTGACCTCGATCAAGCCGGCGGCCAGCACGGGGCTGATCAAGCCCGGCGAGTGGAACCACTTTAAGATCACGGTCATTGGCAAGACAGCCGCGATGGAGATCAACGGCAAACCGGCTTGGAAGACCGATCAGGTCGAGCAGCCGAGCGGTTACATCGGTTTTCAGGCCGAGGTGCCGCTGGGTGGGCAGTTCGAGTTCAAGAACATCGCAATCACAGAGCTCGGCCACGCCGCGCTGTTCAATGGCCGTGATTTGAGCGGCTGGGTCGGCGCGGGGGCCGACGCCAAATTGTGCTGGCAGGTCGAAGACGGCGCGATCAAGTGCACCGGTGCCAAGGGACCTTGGCTGCGCAGCGAAAAGGAATACGGCGATTTTAATCTGCGGCTCGAGTATCGCGTGCTCGAAGGAGGCAACTCGGGCGTGTTCATTCGCGTGCCCGAGGATGGCAATCATCATGGGCCCAAGTCAGGCATCGAGATCCAGGCGCTCGACGACGCCTCGCCGCGCTACAAGACTCTCAAGGCGTATCAGTACAGCGCCAGCATGTATGATTTTGTGGGTGCCGAGCCGCGGGTCTCACGAGCGGCGGGCGAATGGAACACACTCGAGATTAACTGTCGCGGCCAGCACTACACGATCGTGCATAACGGCGTGCGCGTGGTTGAGACCAGCGCGGAACAGATTCCGTTGCTCAACGAGCGCCGGTTGAGTGGCTTTCTCGGCTTGCAGAATCACAGTGAGGCGGTGTGGTTTCGCAATGTGCGCGTAGGCGACGCGATGTGACGAGCCACGCGCGTCCACAGAATTGCCGCATCAAACACAACGAGCGGCGACGCGAACCCGAATTGGAGGTTCGCGCCACCGCTCGCTTGAATGTGTTCGTTTGCGAAGGGCCACACCCCACGCCAACAAGCTTAGACAAAACCCTTGAGCTGCTTGAGCGCCAGGACCTTGACCTTGGTCGAAGCCGGCTTGGCCGGGTAGTCGCGGAATTGACCCTTGTTGAAGGGATCAGGAACATTCTTGCGAGCCGGCTTGGCCGGGACCTTGCGCTTGACGATCTTGAGCAGGCCAGGAACCTGGAACACGCCCGGACCCTTGTTGCTCAGCGCCTTCTTGATTTCGTTTTGCAGGGCATCGAACACGCCGGCGACTTCCTTCTTCGACAAGCCAGTCGCTTCGGCGATGCTCGCCATGACTTCGCTTTTCGACGGAGCCTTGGGTTTCTTGCCCGCTGCAGGTGCTGCTTTCGCCATTGGTGACCATCCTCCTTGGGAGCCTCAAAAAAAGCCAAAAACACGTGTCCTTCCGTATAAGTTGGACGGGTGAATTAAAATCAAAGGGGCTGAAAATGCAACCTCAATCGTGACAAAATGCGGAAAAATCGCGGATTTAGTCCACAGAGACACGTTTTCTCCCGAAAAACACACATTTTGATCTCGATTCGAGCCGCCGTCTGACGCCACTCGCTGCACGCCCAGCGCCCCACCGCGGCGTGCCGATTATGCTAGAAGTCAGATTCTGACCAGCCGGCGAATGGTTCGTGCGGCGGCATTCGAGCACTTGTTGGGCGACGCATGCTGACCTCTGAACACGCACGCCTTGCGGAAATTTATGACGACGCGCACTCTTGGCGCCGTTGGGGGCCGTACGTGGGCGATCGCGCTTGGGCCACCGTGCGCGAAGACTACAGTGCCAATGGCGAGGCTTGGACCTATTTGCCGCACGATCTGGCGCGCAGTAAAGCCTATCGCTGGGGAGAGGACGGCATCGCCGCGCTGTGCGATCGCTATCAGTTACTCGTCTGTGCCCCGGCTTTTTGGAACGAGCGCGATCCGTTTCTCAAGGAACGGCTCTTCGGCGTCACGCCGCTCGAGGGCAATCACGGCGAAGACGTCAAAGAGTACTACTTTTACCTCGACAACACGCCAACGCACTCGTACATGCGGGCGCTCTACAAATATCCGCAGCGAGAGTTTCCCTATCGGCGGCTCGTGGAGGAGAATCAACGCCGCGCCGGCCAGGGGCTCGAGTACGAACTGCTCGACACGGGCGTGTTTGACGAGGACCGCTACTTCGATATCTTCATCGAGTACGCCAAAGTCGACTGCGAAGACATTTGCGTGCGCATCACCGCGATCAATCGTGGCCCCGACGCCGCGCCGCTGCACATCGTGCCGCAACTCTGGTTTCGCAACACGTGGGAATGGGACCGCGCGCTGTGCAACGCGCCGCTCATTGCCGTCGGTCCTAGTGGTCACGGTTATGTCAGCCTGCTCGCCGACGACCAGGGGCACGAAGCGCTGCCGACCGTACCGGGGCATTACACGCTCGGCCCACGGGTGCTCTACGCTCAAGCGGGTAGCGAACTGTTGTTCACGAACAACGAGACCAACGCGCCGCGGGTGTACGGCCCGGAAATTGCCAGCCGCACGCCGTTCGTCAAGGATACCTTTCATCGCCACGTGGTCAACCACGAGAACTGCACCAATCCGGCGAGGCAAGGGACCAAAGCGGCGCTGCACTACGATTTTCCGTCGGTGAAGAGCGGCGGCAGCGTCACGGTGCTGCTGCGACTCTCGCCGCACACGAACCTGGTCGACCCGTTGGCGATTGTCGAGCCGACGTTGGCACAGCGCAAGCAAGAGGCGGACGAGTTCTACGCGCACTTGGCCCCGGCCGGTGCCAGCGACGATGAACGCAACATCCAGCGTCAAGCGCTCTCCGGCCTGCTCTGGAACAAGCAGTGTTATATCTTTGACGTGGCGCAGTGGCTCGACGGTCAGGATGGCCCGTTGCCGAGCGATCCGCGTCGTCGCACGATTCGCAATGCCCATTGGCGGCACCTGAATTCGCTGCGCGTGATGAGCTTGCCCGACAAATGGGAGTACCCTTGGTTTGCGGCCTGGGATTCGGCGTTTCACTGCGTGGCATTGGCGCTGGTTGATCCGCAATACGCGAAAGATCAACTGCGCGACTTGCTCTTCGAGCAATTTCAGCACCCCAACGGACAACTACCGGCCTACGAGTGGGAATACTCGGACATGAACCCGCCGGTCCACGCCTGGGCCGTGTGGCGCGTGTACAACATGGCGCGCATTCGCACGGGTCGCGCCGACCGCGCGTTTCTGGAAGCGTGTTTTCACAAGCTATTACTCAACTTCACCTGGTGGATCAACAAGGTCGACAGCTCGGGGAACAACATCTTCGAGGGTGGCTTCCTGGGGCTCGACAACATCACGGTCGTCGATCGCAGTCGCGAGTGTCAGGATGGGTCGGTGCTCGAACAGTCGGACGCCACCGGTTGGATGGGCATGTTCTCGCTGAACATGATGCGTATCGCGCTCGAACTGGCCAAGGAAAACAGCGTCTACGAGGGACTCGCCACAAAGTTCTTCCAGCATTACATCTACATTGCCTCGGCGATGAAGCACATGGGGGGCCGCGATTATCAGCTCTGGGACGAGCGCGACGGATTCTTCTATGACGTACTTCAGTATCCGGACGGCGGCTTTCACAAGTTTCGCGTCCGTTCGCTCGTGGGCCTGATTCCGCTGTTCGCCGTCGAGCGGATCGAGGCTAACTGGATCGAGCCCTTCCAGCAGTTCAGCGGCTGCATGGAATGGTTCCTGACCCACCGCGCCAGCCTCGCACAGGGAGTTGTGCAGCGCGTCGAGCGAGACGGACAGGTGACCTATGTGCTCACGATCGTCAACGCAGAGCAGTTGGAGCGGATCCTCAATCGAGTCTGGGATCCCAGCGAGTTCCTCTCGCCCTACGGAGTTCGCAGCCTTTCGAAGGCGCATCGGGACGAACCGTTTATCTGGAACGGACTGAGCGTCAACTACGAACCGGCCGAGGCGGTGGCGAAACTCAAGGGGGGTAACTCGAACTGGCGCGGCCCGATCTGGTTCCCCACCAGCTTCTTGCTGATCGAGTCGCTACGTAAACTCGGCAAAGCATATGGCGGCGACTTCCGCATTGCGACGCCGCAGCACCACGCCAGCAACCCGACCTTTCAGGAGTTGGCCGAAGACTTGGCCGAGCGACTCATTTGCATCTTTCGCCGCGATGCGTCGGGCCGACGCGCCGTGTATGGCGCGACCGAGACGTTCCAAAGCAACCCGCACTGGCGTGATTTGATCTTGTTCTACGAGTATTTCCACGCCGACGACGGCGCGGGGCTGGGGGCCTCGCATCAGACCGGCTGGACCGCGCTCGTCGCCTCGCTGATTGACGAGTGGCGGAAATAACCGTGCTCAGGGGCGGAAGATTTGCCGCGGGAACGGTGCCTGCGGCGTCCCTTCGTTCGAGCGCTGGCTCGACTGTCCGCCACGATCCTCGAACATCGGAATCGACATCCCCTGGGTGGCTTTGAGCTCGGCGAACAGCCGCGTTTTCATCTGCGTGACAAGCTCACGATGCTGCGGCGAGTTGATCAGATTAACGATCTCCTGAGGGTCGGCCTGCAAATCGTACAGCTCTTCGATGTCCCAGACGCCGTAGGGGCGAATGTACTTGTAGCGATCGGTACGGATGGCGTGAATCGTGGGAGTCATCGGAAAATTCCACTCCCAGTAGTACTCGTACAGCAGGTGCTCTCGCCATGTGCCATCGCGCCCTTGGGCCAAGGGCAAAAAGTTGCGGCCATCCATCGAGGCGGGGTGCGTGAGTCCGGCCGCGGCGAGCACCGTGGGGGCAATGTCGATATTGGCAACGAGCGGCTGCACGACGGTGCCGGCTTGAATCAATTCCGGACAGTGAACCATCATCGGAATGCGCATCGACTCTTCGTAGGCGGCGCGCTTGTCGATCATGCCGTGCTCGCCCCAGGCGTAGCCGTTGTCTCCCATATAGATGATCAGCGTCGATTCGAGCAGTTGCTTGCGGCGGAGCGTATCCATCACGCGCCCCACGCTCTCGTCGACCGCCAGCAGCGTTTCCATGTACTGACGATAGAGCATTCCCATCTCGACCTTGTTGCCAAAAGGCATGTCGACACCGTGCCGCGAGTTGTGGCGGTTCTGCACCCACATCGGCTTGTCGGCAAAGTTGCGCGGAGTCCAGGCCATCGAATCAGGATGCTTGAAGGGCTGGTCAGCATAACGTCCGGCATGTCGCGGCGCGGGAACGAAGCCCATCATCCCTTCGCCCCCCGGCACGAGCAGCTTGCCTTCCTTGGCACCGTCGTTGAGCAGGTCGTTATGCACCGCCTTGTGCGACAGGTAGAGCATGAACGGCTTGTCGTCGGAGCGCCCTTCGAGCCACTCGACCGCGTAGTCGGTCAACTCGTCGGTCAAATAGCCGCGTTGCTTGACGCTCTGGCCATTCACGTTCAGGCCATTCGGATTTGGCCAATAGGTCCCCTGGCCTTTGAAGCTGACCCAATGATCGAAGCCCGGCTGTGGTTGGTCGTTGTCGCTCCCCATGTGCCACTTGCCCACCAGCGCCGTTTGGTAACCGGCTAGCTGCAAGTACTGTGGGAAATAGATCAAGCCCTCGGGGACGGGATTATTGTTGTCGACGACACCATGCCGATGCGTGTGCCAACCAGTGAGGATCGATGCCCGCGACGGCGAGCATAGGGCCGTGGTCACAAATGCGTTACGGATATGCGCGCCTTGCTTGGCGAGCGTGTCGAGGTGCGGAGTTTTGAGGAACGGATGTCCCGCGAACCCGACGGCGTCGTGTCGGTGGTCGTCGACCAAGATCAACACGATATTACGAGGTTTGCTGCCGGGCAGCTTTGGGAGCGCGGGGACGGCGGCCCAGGACGGCGAAAGGCCGAAACAGCATGCGATCAGCAACGAGGCGAAGGTCTTGATGCGATGGATCATGTTGGCGCAATATCGAGGAGGATGTCGTAAAGGCAAATTCTACGTCAAGCGAACCAGCAGAGACACCCGCTCAAGCGAATCCCCGACACTCTGCTAGCGATCGTCGGCAACGATCAAAAAGTATCCGACATCATAGCCGCTGCCGCAACGATGCGTGAGGATCTAGATGGGGCATGATTGATCCTGTGGCGAACCGCTCGATTTGTCCGCCCTGATCACGGCGCACACGGCAAGTTCATGGCCAGTCCGTGCATTTCGTCCCAGCCACAGGATTTGAGGATGACTGAGCCCGTGGGATTGCAAGCGGTCCATAAAATCCCTCTCCACCAAGGCCCCGCCGATACATCGGAACCAATCGTCGATCTCCCGTCGCACTTCCTGCGATAACTCGCTCTTCAGCACGATTTCGGCGAAGATCGTTCGCCCTCCGGGCTTGAGCACTCGGGCAACTTCCCTCATCACGGCATCTTTGTCCGGCGACAAGTTGTAGATGCCGTTGGCGGTTACCAGATCGACCGCTCCGTCGGGCAGCGGAATCGCATCCGCTGGAGCGTGCAGCCACTCGACGTTGTTGACCCCAAGTTCTGCCATATTGCGCCGGGCTTTGTCGAGCATGGGCTGGGCCAAGTCGAGGCCGAAGAGGCGGCCGGTTAGGCCGACTTTCTGTGCATAGAAGTAGAGATCGAGACCCGCGCCACAACCTAAATCCAGAACCGTTTCCCCGGGCTTGGCGTCCACGAACGGCTGCGGGTTGCCTGCGCCGGTAAACGACTCCCACATACTCGGCGGTAAGCGATCGAGCCATGCGGAATCGTACCCGACGCTTTCAGCAAACGTGCGTCCCACCGGGAAGTTGAACTTACGTGCTGGCTCCGTGGCCACGAGTGCGTAGCGCTGCGCGACGGCGGCCATGATCTCTTCGCCCGTATGTTGCGCTAATGATTTCATAGAGCAAGCACTTCCCGCTCGGTCGTCGTGAACTGGGTTGGGGGTTAATTTGCTGGAGCGCCGGCGATACGCCGAACGAGCATGTTCACGACCGCGTCAATCTCGTTCCGGTTAGATTTGCGGCCGAGACTGAAGCGGATCGCCCCCAGGGCGACCTCGCGCGGCACGCCCATGACCTCGAGCACCGGACTGATGTGGGCGCTCGCTGCATGACAGGCCGAACCGGTCGATGCGGCGATTTCGGGCAGGGAGGCAAGCAGCTCGTAGCCGATCTTTCCGCGAAATCCGACGTTGAGCGTGTTGGGAAGTCGCTGCGTGGGATGACCGTTCAGTACAACCTGATCGCCAAACGATGCTTGCAAGGCGAGCCAGAAATCATCGCGCAATTTGAGAATCGAGCTGTCGTCGATCCAGGATTGCGCCAGCTCACAAGCGGCACCCAATCCGACGACCTCCAGAACGTTCTCGGTTCCCGCGCGTCGTCCGGCTTCGTGGTCGGCACCGTGCAGCAGCGGCTCCAACTCCACTCCGTCACGAACATACAACGCTCCGACTCCCTTGGGCCCGTAAAGTTTGTGCCCGGCGACAGTCAACAAGTCAACGCCAAGCGTTTGAACGTCAACGGGAATCTTGCCGACGCTTTGCGCGGCATCACTATGAACGAGAATCTCATGTTCGTGCGCGATGGCCGCAATGTCCATCAACGGCTGGATCGTGCCCACCTCGTTGTTGGCGTGCATGATCGAAATCAACACGGTGCCGGGGCGAATCGCGCGACGCACGTCGTCTGGATCGACCAGCCCGTAACGATCGACTCCAAGGCGAGAAACCTCTGCACCAAGTTGCTCTAAAAAGCGGCAAGGCGCCGAGATCGCCGGGTGTTCGATGCTGCTGATGATGACATGAAACGGACGTTTTCGGGCTCGCTTCGCAAAGAACAGCCCTTTGATCGCCAGGTTGTTTGCCTCGGTTCCACCAGATGTGAAGACGACCTCGGTCGCATCGCAGCACAACAGCGACGCGACCTGCCCCCGGGCTTTCTCGACGGCGTCTCGTGCTGGCAGACCCGCCCAATGCAAGCTGGACGGATTCCCGAACGGCTCGTGAAGGAATCGAGACATTGCCGCCGCCACCTCATCGGCAACAGGCGTCGTGGCGTTGAAGTCGAGATAAATGGGCGTCGTCATCGCACGACCGCCCCACGACGTCCGGTCTTGGCCGGCTTGGGTGACGACTTCGCAAGCGCTTTCGCAAGTCGTACCTTATCGGCCTGAATCTCAGCGGGGGTTCTTTTAATGACCGGATCATCGCGATCGGCGAGGGCCAACATGTCCTCGACGAAGTCGGGTCGGCACAGATAGTAGCAACGCAGCGAACCGTCTTGGGCAAAGTCGACGAGCTTGGCATGCCGTAGAACCGCCAAATGCTGGGAGATATTGGCTTGGCGAGCCGGCAGGAGCTCCTCCATGTCCGTGACGCACCGTGGCCCCGCGACAAGCTCCAGCAGAATCGCCAATCGCGTGGGGTGAGAAAACGCTTTGAGCAACTCCGCGGCGGCGCGGGAATCACGCAATTCCATGAACCGGCTCCCCTATATTCGGATATTCAATATATCGAATATATTAGCGGCGAATGCCGGGGACTGTCAATCAGGGTCTGCCGCAGCACGCCAATATTGAGAGAGAATGCACGGCTTGTGTTCGCGAGAGCACCGAGCTGATCGTCGCCATACGACGAACCGTCCGAAGCGGCCCAAGCACTCAGTTCGACGTTCAAGTGACGTCTCATCAAAGTTCCACGGGCAACGGGTGAGGTTGCGGCTTGATTCTACCCGCTCGATTCCATCCACGATAGAATTTATTGAGTTTCAGGTGGTTAAGTTAACCGGACGACCAACGGGAGTCCGTAAATACCGGCCTCGCGTTGCTCGGCCTGCTAAGTTCATGATCTGAGGATCAATAGCCATGTTGAATCTATTGGTCGACCTACCGACCACGCTGAATGACGAACTTGTTCAGGAGCTCCTGTGCAGGCCCAAGCTCCGCATTGAGCGGATCGTCTCACTCGGTCACGCCTCACCCGATGGCTTTTGGTACGACCAAGCGCAACACGAGTTTGTCGTGCTGCTCAAGGGGGCGGCCCGCCTGCGGTTAGAGAACGACGTAATCGAACTGAAGCCTGGCTCGTTTGTCGACATTCCAGCGCATCGGCGCCACCGGGTAGAATGGACGGCGTCCGACGAACCGACCGTGTGGCTGGCGATTCACTACGGAGAATGATGCCTCATGCGATCCGTCCTTGTTCTGCTCCTGTGGTTCCTGCAGTGTTTTCCGCTCGTCGCGGGCGTTCCACATGGCAGGTCGTTGGTGTACGACAAGGCCGGGTTAGCGGTCAAGCAGTTTCTCGTCGACAACTTCATGCATTCTTCGGTAAAAGGTGAACCATAGCCCCATGAACGAGATCATCCAACGACTCACCCGCCGAGCGTTGATCCGCAATGGGTCGCTGTTCCTGCTCGGCACTGCGGCGACGACCAAGTTGCCGGCGGTCGAAGATCAAGCCCGCAAGGTGCGAGTCGGACTCGTCACCGACCTGCATCACGCCGACAAGCCGACCCGTGGCTCGCGACACTATCGAGACACGCTGACCAAGTTGGCCGAGGCGGCGAAACAGTTCACGACCGACGAGCCGGATTTCGTCGTCGAGTTAGGCGACTTCATTGATGCCGCCGATACGGTGGAAACCGAGCAGGCTTATCTCCAGCAGGTTGGCAAGGTCTTCAATACGCTCCCCGGCCCCAAACATTACGTCCTGGGGAACCATTGCGTCGATACACTGACCAAAGAGGAGTTCCTGGGCGGTGTCGGCAAGCAGGAGTCGTTCTATTCGTTCGATGTCGGCGGCTTTCACTTCGTTGTCCTTGATGCTTGCTTCCGGTCGGACGGCAAGCCCTACGGCCGCAAGAACTCGACCTGGACTGACGCTAACATCCCGGCCCATGAACTCGACTGGCTCCAGGCCGATCTCAAGGCGACCGACAAGCAGGTGATCGTGTTTGCCCATCAGCGACTCGACGACGCCGGGCAGCATGCCGTCAGAAACGCCGCCGACGTGCGTAAGGCCCTCGAGTCATCCGGTCGCGTCCTGGCTGTCTTTCAAGGTCACAGCCACAAAAACGACCATCAGCAGATCGCTGGCATTCATTACACCACACTCGTCGCCATGGTCGAAGGAGCCGGTCCGGAGAACAGCGGCTTCTCGACGTTGGACGTGCTCGATGACGGCACAATTCGACTGGCCGGTTTTCGCAAGCAGGCCCATTACACCTGGAAGTGATCGCCGCCGAATGGTCGATCGCGTGCCTGAGCTGCGTGCGGCGGATCGGGCGACCGTTTCCGACCTAGTGTTCGATGCGCTTACGCCTTACCCGGCTCGGGCAGCTCGAATCCTTTGCGGTACTCGCGCGTGAAGAGCGCGTTGGCTTGTGCGTCGGTCGATAATTCTGTCTTGGGGTCGATCACCAACGGCGCGCCGACGAACAGCTTGGTCTCGGCATAGTCGATGCTGCTGTCCTTCAGATAGCCTTCAAAGCTGTCGTAGGTTTCGACGACTCGCTTGTTGTTGGTCACCTGGCTTGGGCGCGTTGCGCCACTCACGCGGCTGCCGCGACGCAGCGAGACGTTCCCCAGATGAGCCAGTGCGCTCGACAAGTGGCCGTCCTCGATGTCAAGATGCAGATCGCGGTGGTTGCGGCTGCGAATGGCCTTCACGAAGTTGGCAAAGTGGTCCTGATATTCGCCCCCCTGCCACTTGCCCAATTCATTGCCATCGTAATCCAGAGCCACGCCACCGGCGTATCCCATTGCCACGGCGTAGCCTTGAGTTCCGTACCACACATTGGCCGCGCCGAGAAACGGTTTCGTCTTCAGGCCAAACGTGACTGGCGTCTTGATGGGCAACCCACGAACGTCACTCACGAGCGTCGCGTCGTCCCATTCGTAGACCGTGATCTGACTGTTGGCCACTTCGGCGTCGTCGACATAGCCGAGTCGACCTCCGAGGCTGACGACGCGCTTGGGGAGTTCCTGCTTACCGAGCCCCCAGCGGGCTTTGTCCAGTTCGTGCGGGTTTTGATTGGCGATGTCGCCTCCGCCGGTGGCCCAAAACCAATGCCAGTCATAATGCAACCGCTTACGCTTGGGGACGACCAGCGGAGCCGGTCCGCACCAGAGATCAAAGTCGAGCCCCGCTGGAATCGGTGCCTCTTTTTGTTCGCGCCCGATGCTCGGGCGAGCGCGATAGCAAATCGCGCGGGCTTCGGTGATCTTGCCGAGCTTGCCGCTCGTGACAAAAGCTAATAAGTCGCGCATGCCATGCATGCTGCGGCTCTGCACCCCCATCTGGCACATCCGGCCGAGTTTGCGCGCCCATTGCGTCATCACGCGTCCCTCATGCACCGTGTGACTGCATGGCTTTTCGACGTACACGTCTTTGCCCGACTGCATGGCCCAAACCGCGGCGAGCGCATGCCAGTGATTCGGTGTCGCGATCGACACAGCGTCGATCGACTTGTCCTCGCACAGTTTTCGCACGTCTTGCACATAGCGAGGCGGATGCGGCAGGTCCTTGAATCGCTTGGCGTGCTTCTCAAACGCGGCGGGGTCGCAATCGCACACCGCGACCAAGTCGACGTCGGGATTCTTGAGCCACTCGCCGAGATGCGCCCCACCCTGACCATTGACACCGATGACCGCAACGCGAATTTTGTCATTAGGCCCGACCTTGCGCGCGGCCTGCGATTCAGTCGAGTACGCGTTGCTCAAGGGTCCGCTTGCCATCGCGGCGGCCGCGGTCCACAACGATCGGTCCAAGAAGTCACGTCGAGTCAGTGTCATGGCAAACGTCTCCAAATGGCAATGGCAAGCAATGCGTCGAAGAAACTCACAGCACGTTACTATCATACCCGACCGTAGCGACCGTGCCACCGGCTCGGTGAGCGAGCTGGCCAACTTTCAATCGCGCGGGGCCACGGGCACCACGGGAGCTTTGGCGTCGGCGGCGTTTGGAGCCGCGGGGGCAACCGTGGCCGGAGGGGCCATCGTAGCGCGGAACACAAATAGCACCCGCTGCAACGGAGCTTGCCGCGCCTGTTGATCGGCAACATAACCGCGAGCCGCAACCTTCTGCTGCTCGAGTGCTCGATTGTCATATGCTACCGGAGCAGAAGCGGCGGCCGTCGCTGGGGCTGCGAGAGGTGCAGCCTTGGCGGCCAGTGGGGCTGAGCCGGGAGCCGCTCCACCCAACCCCGTTTGTGACTCCTGGGGGGTCGAACGACCGTTGAGATTCGCCGACGGTTGCGGCGCGCCGTCGATAGGGAGCGCGAGACGAGCGTAACGGCTCCCTTGATTTGAATGCGCGTCCCGTTCTTGGGGCGTGGTGGCGTTTTTCCTCAGTGGGGCCGCTGGCTCATTCAGCACTTGAGCTTCGGACTTGCGTTTGTCGGCCAGACTGTCGACAGCTTGTGGCTTGGCAGCCGCCGCCAGTCTCGGATCCTGATAGTCCGAGACGTTCTTGGCCAAATCGGCACGCCGAGGCGCGTTGACCACCACTTGGCGGTAGGTCGACTGCTGGTTGTTCAGATCGCTGACAATACTCTGCACCTGGTCCGGCGGCGCGACGACATAGACCATGTCGAGGTCGGTTGCCGCCACGCTGCGACCAAGCTCGCGACGTTGCTGGTTCTGGCCCATGTTGCGTTGCAGTTGTTGCTTGACTTGCTCCGCGCTAGCCAGGTTGCTCGCCGGTGGAGCGACCGACACGCCATTTTTTGCCAACACCGACATAAAGGGATCGCTGGCCAGTTGAGCCGGGTCGACGTCGATTTGCACCACGGTCACAGCGTCGTCCAACAACGCTTCGGCCAAGGCATGATCGACGACCGCCAGTTGCTGGGCGATCTGCTCACCCGCCTGGGCATTAAATCCCAACCGTTGAGTTTCTTGCACAACAGCCCCGCGGCGCCACATATCTTGCGTCAGGTCGCTGAGCGTTGCCGCTTTCCCCTGAGTCGACGCCGACACGGCGAATCCCGCGGCCTGCTCGGCCACCTGCTTCATGACCTCGCCGCGTTCGACTGCCGCGGGAGGGCTCAATGCCGAAGCGGGTTCGCTGGCCGGTTGGAGCGCCGTGAGGGCCCTGGGGGCTTCGACGGTTAACTTCGCGTCGTGTTCGTAAGAGAACGTGACCAGCAGCGAGGCGGCGATTGCCGTGCCTGCCCACAGCCACGGGCGATATCCACGCGGCCAACGCAGGTGCCATTCGCGCGGCGCATCGGTCGGCGACTCGAGTGCCGCAGGGCGACGCTCTCCCAGCAGCATCTCTTTTTCTGCTTGCCGCAACACACGCTCAGCCAGATCATCCGAGAGCCGCAGGCGAGGGAGCGTCCGCAGGTCATCGCGCAGCGCCACCAGCTCGTCGCGCCATTGTCGCAACTCGGCACTGCTGGCCAGCAGTGCGTCGGCGCGTTGCCGTTCGGCCGCGGTCAGTTCGCCGTCGACATAGGCGCTGATCAGTTCGAGATTGGAGCTGGGAGAATGCTCGTCGGACATCGCTCGCTCGTCGGCCCTTTCGTGGCGTATGCGTCACGGTCTTACACAATTGCAAACTAGTCTTCCATCACCATCGTCTTGAGTCGTTCACGCAATTGCTCGCGGGCTCGAAACAGCCGGCTGCGCACGGTCCCCACCGGCACGTCGAGCAACTGTGCGATCGTGTCATAATCGTAGCCTTCGATTTCTCGCAAGATCAACACCTGCCGGTACTCGTCGGCGAGCGTTGCCAACGCGCCCTGCACCTGAGCGGCGCGTTCGCGTTGCTGCATGGGGCCGTCGGGGGGTAAGGCGTCGTCGGTCACTTCCAGTGTCGTCTCGTCTCGCAAGCGATCGAGTGACCGATCGGGCCGTCGTCGTCTGCGCAGGCTGATCGACCGGTTGATGGCGATCCGGTACAGCCAGGTGAAGAACGAGGCGCGTCGCTCGAACGATTCGAGTTTCAAAAAGGCTTGCACAAATGTTTCTTGAACCACGTCGGCCGCGTCACTCGTCGAGCCCATCGCATGCGCCAGCGCGTTGTAGAGCCGGTCCTGGTATTTGCGTACCAGTTGGCCGAACGCGTCGGTGTTGCCAGCCAGCGTGGCATCGATGAGTTGAACGTCGTCCACCGCGGTTACCTGAGATTAAGACGCCCCACGAGCGAGAAAAGTTCCCGCAGCTTGCTTCGCCAAGTCGGTCATCGGCTTTTCGTCGCCGTCCATCATGAGCGGCGGCCGGGGGCGCTGTCAAACTCGTTGACCGATCATCACTTCGGTCGATCGACGGATACAGGCACTCGGCCCCCTGAGCGGAGCAAATACGTCCAAAAAGCCGCGCCCACCAACAGCAATCCGAGGCTGATATTCTGCGAAATGCTCAAGCCTGTGTGGAAGACCGCCGCTTCGTCGACTCGAATGACCTCTTCCAAGAACCGGACGACGGGGTAGATCGTGAACACCCAGGCCAGCAATTCACCGTTACGGCGGCGCAGCGGCTCGTAGGCCAGCAGGAAGCAACAGATCAGCGCCGCGCCAAAGGCACTGTACAGTTGCGAGGGTTGCACGCGCAGGCTACGCGCCGACTCGGTAGACCACAAAAACGGCGTGCTTTGACTGGCCACGCTCAGACTGACCCGCTGACCATGCAACGACTGCAACAGTCCATTGAGGGCCTCAGCGATGCTCGTCACGGGCTGATCTTGCACCGACACGACCACGGCACCGCTTTTGACCCCCGCGCGCTCGGCGGCCGAGTCGGGCTTGACCTCGGCGACGACGACGCGCGACGACTCATCTTCGCGCAGCTTGAGCCCCTGCACGAACAGGCGGTTTTGCTCCAGTTGTTGCATGAACGGCGGACTACCGGCAGGAAACGAGACGGCCCAGGGAACCTCGCACGGCGCGCCAAAGCAACAGCCGTTGAGAAAACAGCCGATGCGACCCAGGGCCAGCCCGAGAAGTAAACTCGGCGCGATAATGTCGGCCATTTGCAACCATTCCAAGCCGTGGCGTCGCACATACAACCACGCAAGGGGCAACGCTCCGAAGAGCGAGCCGTAAACGACGAGTCCTCCTTGCGTGATGTTCAGCATCGCGCCGAGTGACTCGGACAACGTGTCACGTTGGAACTGATCCCAATACTCGATCACGTAGAAGAGCCTCGCGCCGGCGATCCCCGCGGCGAACATGCCCAAGGCCATCGAATAGATATGCTCAGGGTCGATGCCCGACTTGCGCGCGCGGCCTAGCGCCAACTGCATGCCGGCCAAGACCCCGGCCAGTAGCATGACACCATAGCCGCGGATCGGCAGTCCCAGGCCGGGCTCGGCGACTCGGGGCAAGACCCAGGCCACGATGGCCGCCACGAGGCCCATCAGCGGCAAATAGGCTTTCGTGTCGCTGGACCACCCCTGCTGCCAGACCAGCAGCGTCAGCATAATCGCGCACGCCACGACCCAGGCGACGAGCAGAGCGCCGAACCCAAAGGTCGGCCAGCCCCACAGCTCGTCTGGAATATAAAAGAGCGTTGTTCGCATATTCTCGCCCGTGCTTGGGGGGTCGCTGGATCAGAATGTAAACCGTTCGTTGTCGATCAGCCGCGTCGCGCCGACCCGTGCGGCAATGATGGCATACACCGGCTCGTGAAGTTGCTCGACGGGCGCAAGTTGCCGGCCGTCGACGATCGCCAGATACTCGACGATCACTTGCGGCTCGGCGGCCAACACCGCTTGCATCGCCGTCAGAATCACCTGGGCCGAGCGTTCTCCTTGTCGCACCAGATCGTTGCCCCGACGCAGGGCACGGCACAAGGCCAGGGCTTGCTGTCGCTCGCTGGCACTGAGGTACGCATTGCGCGAGCTCATCGCCAAGCCATCGGGCTCGCGCACGATGGGGCACACGCGCAGCTCGACATTCAGGCGCAGGTCGTCGATCATGCGCTGCACGACGAGCGATTGTTGCAAATCCTTTCGGCCAAAATAGGCCGCGTCGGCCTGCGTGGCCAGCAGCAGCTTGAGCACGATCGTCGCCACGCCGCAAAAGTGTCCGGGTCGACGTTCCCCCTCCCAAGGGAGCGCAACCCCTTGGACGTCGACGCGGGTGGCATCGCCGGGGACGTACATCTGATCGACCGTTGGGGCAAAGACAACCTCGACTCGATGAGCCGAGAGCATGTGCAGATCGGCATCCAGCGTGCGTGGATAGCGTTGATAATCTTCATGCGGGCCGAATTGCGTGGGATTGACAAAGATCGTGACGATGACGAAGTCGCATTCACGCTCGGCGGCCGCCACGAGGCTTACATGCCCGGCGTGCAACGCGCCCATCGTGGGGACAACCCCGATCCGCTGTCCCTGTTTGCGGGCAGCGACGACCGCGGCGCGTAATTCGGCGGTCGTGGTAATAATGCGCGGGGCGCTCGTCGACATGAAATCGTCCGTTTTCTCAGTCTGTTATGAATGTCGCAGCGCCTCGATGGCCGCCACGGTCTCGAAGAGTTGCCCACCGACATCCGCGTTCCTCAAACGGAGCACGGGCCCCACCGTGCCATCATACAATTCGTCTCCCAATGCTTGGGTGAGTGGCCCGACCGACGGCAGATCGAGCCACACAACGAGTTTTGTCAGCCCCTGGAGTTCCGGCGACCAATGGGGAGACAGCAGTGGTTTGTCCCCCGATCGCCATTGCGAACACGCCGCCTCGACCGTTGCGGGCGTGGCAACGCTCGGCGACAAAATATCGAGCGGCACTCGGGTCGTCAACGCATCGAACAACGCCTGGGCGGCAATCCGGTCGCGGCTGGCGATGGCAATATGCGTGGCTGCCGATTGCCAATGGCTCCACAAGCGATCGATGGTCCAACGCACGAGGGGATGACGCCAGTCGGCGGCGATCTGCTGGGCGGGCTCCAGTACAAAGCGGCGAAACGTCATGCGTGGATGCGGGATCTCAATTCGGGGATCAGTGACCACCTGTTCATCATAGAGCACGATGTCGATGTCGATCGGTCGTTCGCCCCAACGGATCTGCCGCTCGCGTCCCAGGGCCAACTCGATCTGCTGGCATTGGGTCAGGAGTGCTTGTGGAGCGAGTGCGGTTTCGACCGTGATGACCCCGTTGAGATAGTTGGGCTGCGCGGTCGGTCCCCCGACGGGTGTGGTGTCGAGAAACGAACTCACTTGTTTGACGCGGCAGTCGCTCAGCGCGGACAATGCGCTGACCGCCGCGCGCAAATGAGCGGCACGATCTCCCAGGTTCGATCCCAACGCCAGCAATGCCTGAGCCATGCCGGTATCTTAGCGATTATTTCGCGTTGGGTCATGGGAGGCGAACATCCAAGGCGTCACGACCTCAGGTGGCTGAGGCTGTTCCCCCAGTTGCGCACAGGCACTCAAGCCAAGCATGCGACAGGACTCGGCCGCGAATGATTCTCGGCAATTCCGCAGCCAGCCGCTATTCAAACAGCCCACCCAGGAGGATAATCGCACGCGACAGGCCCTCCCCCGAACGACGCTCCCTTGGCCCGTGATGTGACGGATGACCGACACCGTGTACCCGCCGCTGTACTTAAAGGGGATCGAGTATTTTAACGCTTGTGAGTTTTTCGAGGCCCACGAGGCGTGGGAGGAAATCTGGACCGAGTATTTTGGGCCTGATCGACGATTCTATCAGGGGCTGATCCAGGCGGCGGTGGCTTTGCATCATTTTGGCAACGGTAACCTGCGCGGGGCAAAAAAGGTGTACTACGGAGCGCGCGGTTACCTGGAACCGTTCCGTCCGTTGCACATGGGCCTGAACCTGGATAAGTTCATCACCGAGCTCGACGCGTGTTTTGCGTCGGTCGTGGCAGGCGAGACGCCTGCGGCGGGCGTCGAAATCGTGCCGGACCTGATTCCCGAGATTCACTTGCCTTCGTAGCACGCTCGTGTTCGACGGGGTTGGCTATGGAAACCGCCAAGTCATGCCCGCCGCAATCCAATAGCTGGCGATGGCGGTCGACGTCGAAGGGCCCAACTGCTCGCTGTCGCGAAACATGCCGCCGGCCATCACGTCGAGGTCAAGGTTGTCGAGCATGAAGTTCTGAATGCCCATGCCGCCAGAGATTCGATGCTGGCTGGAGACGGCCATCAAGGCTTGCGTGTAGCGTAGCGCGGCGGGTCCGCCGGGCGGAACGATGCCCCCCAGGTCCCCCAGCGGTGACGGATCGACCGGGTCCTGCGCGAATACGTAGCCGGCCCGATAGCGTAACCGGCCGGCCGTGTATTGAGCACCCAACTGAAGAATCCATTGATTGACGTAGATGGAGCGAAAGAGCGCTGCGTCGTCCCAGTTCTTGAACACGACGTCCATCGCTAGGAGTAACCGGCCTTCGAGCAGTCGCGTGTTGGCCACTCCCAAGCCGACGTTTTGCGGCAGATCCATGCGGACGTCTTGAAACGATGTGATCGGTCCGGCTGAAAAGCGGATGGCGTTGTCAAAATTGAAGGCCTGCTTGGACTGATAGTAGCACCCCAACGAGGTGGCGTCGTTGAGTTGACAGTTGATTCCAGTCACTCCGCGGAGCGCGTAGCCAGGAGTCAAGCCGCCGACGCCCACAAATGGCCCATCGAACAGGGCGATTCCCAACGACATGCCTGCCCCGATCGACCACCGATCGGTGAGTTGATAGCTGAGCGCGTTGGTTAACTCGAAGATCTGCATCGCAGCGCTGGTGCCATTGCTGGCGGGAATGTGACGAAAGTCAGCGCCCCCCGCGCCAGCCGTGATGAATGCCACGCCCAGCGTGGCCGGAATATCGAGCGCGGCCAGATCTTGCGACACGCCGATGTTGCCCATCGGTATTCCTGGCGCGGTCGACTTACCCTCGAATGGGTCAACGCCCAACAGCGCAATCGGGGCCGTCTGCTGCATATTGAAGGTGGGCTCAACCCAAGCGCCTGCGAAGGTGAACTGGGTCCCCGAAAACTGTGCAAGCGTGGCCGGATTGCCGTTCACGCCTGAGAGCATGTCTTGTGGACGTGCGATGCTCGCGCCCCCCATCGCTCCTGAGACCGGCATCAGGGTGTTGTGTGACTCCACACCAAATCCCTGGCCAAAAGCCACTGCGGTCGACAGCCAGACGGCGACGGCCATGACCTGGCCCAACTGCATAGCGCGAGTGCACATTGAACAACTCTCGTTAACGATGACGAATAGGATTGGAATCGGTTGTGGTCGCAACAATTTTAGGGGCGACACAGAAAGTTCTTCCTATGTGGGTTGTAACGACCGTGCCGCGCTTTTCTTGAGGGGCACAGCTAGGCAGCAAGCACTCGCTGCGGTGTGTGTGGAACTCCTCCCTCATCAGAAATCCATCAGAAGACAAGCGTTTAAGAGGCACCCGGCTCTGGCGTAATCGACTCGACAGCTTTACCCTGGTGTAGCGACGTGGTGCATGATTGCTGGGTGCTGGCTGAGGAGTTTTCGACCATGAGGATACAGACGCTAGGGCAACTCATCGTTCTGGTGGCATCGCTTGGGGTGATAGGCTGCTCGCCCGCGGCGAAGCCTACGAATTCAACTCCGGCGAGCACGCGCGCGACCGGGAGTGAAGTTGCCCTTGCTGGCAACGCATCGGCCAGTGCCGGAGCCAACGTGCTGCCTCGCGCTGAAGCCCCCTTCAAAGGCAAGACCGCGCCGCGGCCTCAAGACTCGATCAAAGATTTCCCTCAAACCGTTCAAGCGCCCAAGGGTGCCCCCAACGTGTTGCTCATCATGACCGACGACGTTGGCTTTGGCGCCAGCAGCACCTTCGGTGGACCGATTGCCACGCCCACCTTCGATCGGCTCGCGGCGCGCGGTCTCAAGTTCAATCACTTTCACACCACTGCCTTGTGCAGCCCCACGCGGGCCGCGCTGCTCACCGGCCGCAATCATCACAGCTGCTCGACCGGCACGATCATGGAAACCGGCACCGGCTACCCGGGCTACAACACGCTGATGTCCAAGAGTTGCGGCTCGGTGGCCGAGATCCTCAAGCAAAACGGCTACAACACATCCTGGTTTGGTAAGAACCACAACATCCCCGACTGGCAAAGCAGTCCAGCCGGGCCCTTCGACCTGTGGCCCACTGGTTTGGGATTCGAGTACTTCTACGGATTCATCGGTGGCGACGCGAATCAATGGGCGCCAGCGATCTTCGAGGGGACGCGGGCCGTCGAACCCCCGCAGGGCGATGCGAATTACCATTTCGATCAAGACTTAGCCGACCACGCGATCGATTGGATTCGCACGCAGCACGCGGTGGCCCCGAGCAAACCATTCTTCTGTTACTACACGCCCGGCACGGCTCATGCACCGCACCATGCACCTAAGGATTGGATCGCGAAATTCAAGGGTCAGTTCGACCAGGGCTGGGACCACGTGCGCGAGGAAACGCTGGCCCGACAAAAAAAACTGGGCGTCGTACCCGAGGCTACTCGCCTCACGCCGCGCCCCGAGGGGATCCCCGCGTGGGACAGCCTCAACGCCGATCAAAAGAAAGTTTTTGCTCGGATGATGGAAGTGTACGCCGGGGCGCTGTCGCATTGCGATCATCAGATCGGACGGATGATCGAGGCGGTCGAAGCGTCGGGCGAACTCGATAACACGATCGTTATGTTTATTCAAGGCGACAATGGCGCGAGCGCCGAAGGGACCGCCCAAGGGGTGATGAACGAACTCGCGCTCTTTAATGGCGTTCGCGAAGACTTTGCCGAGATTGTCACCAAAATCGACGAGTTGGGAGGCCCTTTACACTACAACCACTATCCGATCGGTTGGGCCCACGCGATGTGCACGCCGTTCCAATGGACCAAGCAGATCGCGTCGCATTTTGGCGGCACCCGTAACGGACTCGTCATATCGTGGCCCAAGCACATCCAGGATCCGGGTGGCCTGCGAACGCAATTCACGCACGTGACCGATATCATGCCGACGATTCTCGAGGCCACGCAGGTCGAGGCTCCCGCGGCCATCAATGGCGTTCAACAAAAAGAGATTGCCGGGGTCAGCCTGCTGTATGCGCTCCGCGACGCAACCGCGCCCACGCGGCACAAGACCCAATACTTTGAAATGTTTGCGAATCGAGCGATCTACCATGACGGCTGGGTCGCGGCGACCACGCCGGTCGATCCCCCGTGGAGTTTGTTTCCGGCCAAGATCGACCCGATCAACGATTTTAAGTGGGAGTTGTATCACGTCACCGACGATTTCAGCGAAGCGAACAATCTGGCCGAACAAGAACCCGCCAAGCTGAAGGAATTGCAAGACCTGTTTTATGCCCAGGCCAAGCAGTTCGATGTCTTTCCGCTGGACAACAGCAAGGCGGATCGCATCGACGTGTCGAATCGGCCCAGCCTGACCACGGGCCGCACCGAATTCACCTACTACCCCGGCATGAAGCGGATACCCGAGGGGGCCGCGCCCGACACCAAGAACAAGTCTTGGTCGCTCGCCGCCGACATTGATATTCCCGAGAGTGGTGCCGAAGGCGTGATCGCCACCCAGGGAGGTCGCTTTGCCGGCTGGGGGCTTTATCTCCTGCAGGGCACGCCCGTGTTTCACTACAACCTGGCGGATGTGACTCGCAGCACGCTCAAAGCTCCGCAGAAGCTTGCCCCAGGCAAGCACTCGCTGCTCGTGAAGCTCGCTTACGACGGCGGCGGAGCAGGCAAAGGAGCTTCCGTCACCCTGCATATCGACGGCCAGCAAGTGGCCGAAACCAAGCTCGATCGCACGATCGGCTACCGGATTGCCCTCGACGAGACCTTCGACATTGGCGAAGACACGGGAACGCCCATCAGCGAAGACTACCAAGTACCGTTCAAGTGTACGGGCAAGCTCGCCACCGTAAAGATTCGCCTCGAATAACGCGGCTCGTCCAATTACGCATCCTCTACTCAAACTGGGCGCGGTATAATGGGGCCGATCGGTCGGATACCTTAGCTCTGGATGCAGTCTTGGCATGGCCTCGCTCGAAGAACTCTATCGATTGCCCGACGACTTTCGCGGTACCGTGCGATTGTTTCCGTTGCCAAACATGGTGCTGTTTCCGCATGTTTTGCAGCCGTTGCATATTTTCGAGCCCCGCTATCGTGAGTTGATGGCCGAGGCGGTGGCGACCGACATGCTCATCGGGCTGGTGCTGCTGTCGCCTGGCTGGGAGAACGACTACGAGGGGCGACCGACGCTAGAGCCGATCGGCTGTCTGGCCAAGGTGGCCACCTATAATCGACTCGAGGACGGCCGCTACAATCTGCTGGTGGCCGGCCTGCGCAGGATGCGCATCAAACGCGAGCTATTGCCCACCAAGATGTTCCGCGAGGCGGAGATCGAGTTGATTGACGACGTATATTCGCCGCTCGAGTCGGTGAATCGGCCCAACCTGTATCGGCGGCTGCTCGACGGTTTTCGCGATTTTCTGCCGCGTGTCAGCGAGTTGGAAGAGCAGATCGAGCAATTGCTTTCGGCCGACGTCCCGCTGGGCACGCTGACCGACATCGTCGCCTACACGCTCGACTTGCCCACCGAAGCCAAGCAGCAGTTGCTCGCCGACACGTGCGTCGAGACACGCGCCGCGCGGCTGATCGGTTATCTCGAATCGCAAGCCGTCTCGAAGGTGGCACAGCGCTCGCGCAATGGTCGCTTCCCACCAGATTTTAGCCAAAATTAATTCAACCCGTGGCTCACAGGCCTCACGCGAGCACCTTGCCCGCCTTCGACCGGCTATCTAAGATCAGTTTTTGCTCAAACTGATGATTATCCCGCACGGAGCGGTCATGGCTGATCAGAAACCATCCACCGGTAGCCTGTCTGGTGAACTGGACGAGCCCCACGAAGGAAAAATCCCCGCCACGGCGGTCGATCACCCACGGATCGAGCGTGCGGTGCGCGAAATCCTGGCCGCCGTGGGCGAAGACCCCGACCGCGAAGGGTTGCTCGAGACACCGGCCCGCGTGGCCCGCATGTACGCCGAGTTGTTCTCCGGTCTGCGGGACGATCCACGCTTGCACCTGAAAAAATTCTTCACCGAAAAATACGACGAGGTCGTGCTCGTCCGCGATATCAGTTTTAACAGCGTCTGCGAGCACCATCTGCTGCCCTTCATGGGGCATGCCCACATCGGCTACCTGCCCAATGGGCGCGTGATCGGGCTGAGCAAGCTAGCCCGGGTGGTCGAGAGCGTCGCGCGTCGCCCGCAGGTTCAGGAACGAATGACCGAAACGATCGCCGATCTGCTGGTCTCGGAACTCGACGCCAAGGGAGTGGCCGTGGTGATCGAAGCGACCCATACGTGCATGACCATTCGCGGCGTGCGCAAGCCGGGGAGCTTGTGTCTCACGTCGGCGATGCGCGGCATTTTCCGCTCGCATGTCTCCAGTCGGGCCGAGGTGATGACGCTGATCTACGGCAACCGGACTTAACACGCCCAGCCTTGGCGAGTGTCGACCTTCATGCAATTGCTCGTGCAGTTTTTGTTGCGGCTCTCGTTTGGCCTGTGCGCGGCAATGGCCGTCACGCCGCCGCGACTCGTAACGAGCGGCTATTACCGCAATAACTCGTATGTCGTGCTCGGGCTCAGTGTGCTGGCCTCGCTGATGGCCCACGGCACACCACATTTTTGGCCCGCGATTGCCGTGGCCGTGCTCAGCTACGCCGGGGCCGTGTGCTGGCTCTACGAAATGCCGAAACAAGGGGTGATTTTGCTCGCGCTCACGGCTCTGGTGGCGCTCGTCGGCTGCTGGGGCGATTTCTCCAGCATGAATGGGCTCACGCCGTTCGAGTCGGCGTCGTCGGGATTGGTGCTCGGCACAACGATGGCCGCAATGCTCCTGGGGCACTGGTACCTCAACTCGCCCGGGATGAAAATTGCGCCGCTGCAACGGCTCGTGCGGCTCATGCTCGTGGCGATTGTGATTCGCGGCGTGCTCAGTGCGTTAGGGTTGGTTGTACACTGGAACGTGATGGGGGCCCCGTCATCGACGCAGTTGTCGCTGCTCGCCCTGCGTTGGCTCGCGGGCATCGTGGGGGCTGCGGCCGCCGCGATCTTCAGCCTGAAAACGCTGGAAATACCGAATACACAAAGCGCCACCGGCATCCTCTACGTCGGCGTGATCGGCACTTTCCTCGGAGAAATGACCGCCGCGCTACTGTCAGCCGAATTATTCTGTCCGGTATGATAGAGTGATGTCTGGAATGGAGCATCGATCGAGTGTGCGCCACTTTTTCATAGCCGGTCCCGCTGAGACCGGTTGTGCAGGGCTACCCCCCTCGACCGGTCATTGCTGGAGGACGAGTAACTCATGAACGTCACCTTTTGTTGCCCACAGTGCTCGCAAAGCGTGCGGACCGATTTCGCGGCTGGGGCTGCCGCGATTCACTGTCCGGCCTGCGGGATCAAGCTACCCGTCAAGGACGGCCACCTGCACGGGGACCAAGTCCAACATTGTTTGATTTGCCCCAGCGAAGAACTGTTCACCCGCAAAGATTTTTCGCAGCGTTTGGGCGTCACGATCGTCCTCATCGGGTTTGCGATCAGCACCTGGGCTTGGTTTAACTACTATATCTATGTCTCGTACGGCGTGCTGTTCGTTACGGCGCTGGTCGACATCGTGCTGTATCTGACGATGGGAGAGTGCCTGAACTGCTACCGCTGTCACGCTGTTTATCGGGGCACCGACATCGCGCCGCATAAAGTCTTTGATTTGGCCACGCACGAACGCTACCGGCAACTCAATGCTCGGCTGACACCGTCTCAAGGCACGTCGCACTCACGTTGAAAGAGGAACACGCCGCGTGGCGGACCCCGATCGTCAACATATCGCCGAAGACCTCAGCGGGCTGGTGCGCGGCGACGTGTTCGCCGATGACGTGCATGTGCAGATGTACGCCAGCGACGCAAGCAATTATCAGATTGTCCCCCTGTGCGTCGTACGGCCCGTGTCGACCGACGACGTGGCCGCCGTGGTTAAATACGCCGCCGAGCACCGAATCAGCGTGCATGCGCGCGGTGCGGGGACCGGTCTTGCCGGCGAGTCGCTCGGCTCCGGCATCGTCATCGACTTCGCCTGTCACATGCGCCGCGTGCTGCGAACCGATTACGATCAGATCACCGTGCAACCGGGCCTCGTGCATGAACGGCTCAATGCGTTTCTTCGCAAGAGCGGCCGCCAGTTTGGGCCTGACCCCGCCACAAGTCACGTCACGACCATGGGCAGCGTCGTGTCGGTCGACGGCTCCGGCAGCCGATTTCTCGTGCACGGCTCGACACGTCGGCATGTGCAGCGATTGAGCGTCGTGCTCGCCGATGGCACGGTGCTCGACGTCGGGCGCGAGCCGCTCGTCGACGGCGTGAGCCGCGACCCAATCGATCGCAAACGCGAGTTAATCAATCAACTCGTCGACGTGCTGCGCCGCGATGCTGATTTGATTCGCAAACATCAACCCAAGAGCCTCGTCAATCGCTCGGGCTATCACCTGCTTGACGTGCTAGGCCCGACCTGTCTTGACCTCCCGCGGTTGCTCACCGGTTCGGAAGGGACCTTGGCGCTGTTCACCGAGATCACGCTCGCCACGCAGCCCTTGCCGCGTCACTCCTCGGCTGCGCTGCTGTTCTTTGAGAGTCTCGACAAGGCAGCGCGTGCCGTCAGCGAAATACAGGCGTTTCGACCCAGCGCCTGCGACTTGATGGATCGCCGACACCTGAGCTTGGCGCGCGAAAAAGAGCCTCGCTACGACGGTGTCCTGCCTGAAACCGCCGAGGCGTTGTTGTTTGTCGAGGTCGAAGGGAACGATGTTTCCGAAGTCCGAGACCGCATGCGTCAACTCGTCGAGCGCGTCCGGCATCGCCGTCGGCTGGCGTTTGACTCCCGCATCGCGACCGGAGACGAGGAGCTACGCTTCTTCTGGCTGCTCGCGCGCAAAACGACCCCCACGCTGCTGCGGCTCAAGGGCTCAACGCGGGCCTTGCCGTTTGTCGAGGACTTTGCGATCCCGCCCGACGCTCTGAGCAAAACGCTCGTCGAGTTGCAGAACATTCTTAAGCGACATCAAGTCACCGCGACGCTGTTTGCCCATGCCGGACACGGACAATTGCACCTGCGGCCGTTCCTCGACCTGAGCGATCCTGGTCACATCCGAACCATGGAGGCCCTGGCCGAGGACATCTACACGGCGGTGTGGAACGTTGGCGGCACGATCAGCGGCGAGCATGCCGACGGGCTGAGCCGGTCGTCGTTCGTGGAACGACAGTACGGCGATCTGTACCGCACGTTTCGCGACGTAAAACGGATCTTCGACCCCCACAACATTTTTAATCCCGGCAAGGTCATCACCGACCAGAGCGATTTGCTGACGCTGAATTTGCGTCCCCGCTGGGGAACTGATCTGGCGGCCAACGCCGCGGGCATCACGAGCGACGAACCCGCTGCGGTCGCCAAGCCGCACGTTGTGCCGTTGCAACTCAACTGGCGCGACGCGGAACTCGAGCAAGCCGCGCGGGCTTGCAATGGCTGCGGCGCGTGCCGCTCGCAAAGCAGCGAGGTGCGGATGTGTCCGATCTTTCGTTTTCTGCCCGCCGAAGAGGCGTCGCCGCGCGCCAAGGCTAATCTCATGCGCAGCGTGTTGAGCGGGCAAATCTCGCCGGACACGATCCAGTCGCAAGCGTTCAAAGAGGTCGCCGATCTGTGCGTGAATTGCAAGATGTGTCGGCTCGAGTGTCCGGCCGGTGTCGACATTCCCAAGATGATGATCGAGGCCAAGGCGGCTTACGTCGCCCATGATGGCTTGCGCTTCGGCGACTGGGTCCTCACGCGGCTCGACTTGTTCAGCAGCCTCGGCAATTACTTTAGCCCCCTCGCCAATTGGGCGATCTCCAATCGCCAGATGCGTTGGTTTCTGGAGAAGACCTTGGGCCTGGCACAAGGACGCAAGTTGCCACGGTTTGCCCCACGCAGCTTTATTCGCTGGGCTCATCGCCGCCGGCTCACGCGCCCCCCGCGTCGCAGCGGCCGTAAGGTGCTCTGCTTCGTCGACACGTTCGCCAACTATCACGACCCCGCCTTGGCCGAGGCCTTGGTACGCATCTTGGAACACAACGGCGTGCCGGTCTATGTCCCTCCCGGGCAAACGCAATCCGGCATGGCGATGGTGTCGATCGGCGCGGTCGAACGGGCCAAGCGCGTCGCGCGTTATAATGTCAGCCTGCTTGCCGAGTCGGTCCGACAAGGGTTTACGATCGTCACCACCGAGCCCTCGGCCGCCGTGTGCCTGAAGCAGGAATATCCGGCTATGCTCGACGACGACGACACCCGACTCGTGGCCGACAACACGGTAGAGGCCTGCACCTATCTGTGGAACATGCACCAAGAAGGGCAGCTTCAGCTCGACCTGAAGCCATTGCGGCACACGCTCGCCTATCACGCCCCGTGCCATATGATCGCGCTCGGCGCCGATCTGCCCGGTGCCAACCTGCTGCGGCTCATCCCAGGGCTAATCGTGCAGCACATCGAACGTGGCTGCTCCGGCATGGCCGGCCTGTACGGACTCAAACGCCAGAACTACCGCAACAGCCTGCGGGCGGGTTGGCCACTGATCTCGCAATTGCGCGACGGGCAACATCATGCCGGAACGACCGAGTGCAGCAGTTGTCGCATTCAGATGGAGCAGAGCACGACCAAGCCCACGGTCCATCCGCTGAAAATTCTGGCCCTGGCGTATGGCCTGATGCCCGAGGTGGCCGCAATGCTCTCGGAGCGGGGCAAGGAGCGTTCGATCACATGAGCGAGCGGACGGTCGTGGTGCAAATGTTCGCCGTGGCCCGCGATCTAGCCGGCACTGGCGCGGTGACACTGTCGTTACCGCTGAGCGCGACGGTGGGCGACTTGCGTCGCGCGCTTCTCGACAAGCACCCCGCGTTACAAAAGCTGGGCGGGGCCCTCCGACTGGCCGTGAACGCCGACTACGCGCAGGATGGCGACCCGTTGGGTGACGCCATCGACGTTGCCTGCATTCCGCCCGTCAGCGGCGGTTAGGGCGAATTCATCTTTTCAGACTCGTCGACTCACGATAGATTTTTGCCTAGCGAAACGGATAGATTGCCCCTGCGCTCACGAGTTATTCCAAGGAACCATGCCATGTCCACCACGCCCCGCCTGTACGACGATATCACACAGTGCATTGGCAACACGCCGCTCGTCAAACTCCGCCGGGTCACGCAAGGGGCTGGCGCGACCGTCTACGGTAAAATAGAAAACATGAATCCGCTGTGGAGCGTCAAGGACCGCATCGGCCGCGCCATGATCGACGCCGCCGAGCGAGACGGCAAGCTCAAAAGCGACACGATCATCATCGAGCCCACCAGCGGCAACACCGGCATCGGTCTGGCGTATGTCTGTGCCGCCCGAGGCTACAAGCTCATGGTTACCATGCCCGAGAGCATGAGCGTCGAGCGGCGGCGAATGCTCAAGGCGCTTGGCGCCGAGTTGGTGCTCACCCCGGCGGCCGAAGGGATGCCCGGTGCCGTTCGCAAGGCCGAAGAACTCGCCGCCCAAAACAAGAACTACTTCATTCCGCAACAGTTCAAGAACCCCGCAAACCCCGAGATTCACCGTCGCACGACGGCCGAGGAGATTTGGCGCGACACCGAAGGGAAGATCGATATATTCGTGGCGGGCGTCGGCACCGGCGGGACCATCACCGGCGTCGGCGAAGTGCTCAAGAAGCGCAAGCCCAGCGTTCAAATCCTGGCGGTCGAGCCGGCCAACAGCCCGGTCATCACGCAGAAAAAAGCGGGGCAGCCCATCCAACCGGGGCGGCACACAATCCAAGGGATCGGCGCTGGCTTCATTCCCGACGTGCTCAACGTGGACGTGATTGATGACGTGGTTCGGGTCGCCGACGACGACGCCATGGAGACCGCTCGTCAACTGGCCAAACTCGAAGGCTTGATGTGCGGCATCAGTTGCGGCGCGGCCGCCTGGGCGGCCATTCAAGTGGCTAGCAAGCCCGAGAACGCTGGCAAGTTGATCGTCGTCGTGTTGCCCGACATTGGCGAGCGATACCTGTCGACCAAGCTGTTCCCGGAATAGCCAGCCGTGGCTTACCTCTCGCCAAGTCGTCGTTCATCCCGACACGGCGATCGGTGCGGTCCAGACCTGAGGCGTGAAGTGGCCGGTTTGCCAGCGGTCCTTCGTGCTGTATTCGCGCACGACGAGTTGTTGTGCGTGCAACTCAACGTAGAACAGCGATTGCGTGTCACTGCTAAAGTGGCTGGCATTATCGGTGTTGAAAACGTGGATGCCGCTGGCCGCTTTGGCTGAAAGGCCGTCCCAGCGGAAGATATTGCGGAAGTGAGTGTGTCCGTAAAAGATGCCGGCCACGGTGTAGTCTTTCAACGCCCGATGAAACGCATGCACGTCGCAGGGGTCCCACTCCTTGTTGTCGGCCGGCGCATTGGGATCACTCGGGCCCGTGTACCGCGCGATGTCGATGTGGTGCGTAATGATCACGGGCCGACCACTGGTACCGACCTGCGATTTGAGATCCTGAACCAGGAAGTCGAGGCTATCCAACGCGGCGAAACGACGTTTGCGGGTCACGGACTTATCGGTTCCAACGATGAGTCCCAGATTGACGAAATGCGCGCCGCCCCAATTCCAAGCGTAGTGCACGCCATTGTCCGAGACCTGAACCACTCCTGGGCGACGACGATTGCGCTCGGCAATTTTTTCGATCGCCCAGCCTTTGCCGTGCGGAGCATCGTGATTGCCGAACACTTCATAGACCGGCAGTTTGAGTCGCCCATCGGTGCCCGTGAGACCGAAATCGTCGGCGTAGGCAGCCCACTCGGTCTTTTGCATCTCGGTTTGAGTAGTGCCGTTCTTGTCGCCGGTGTCGATGATGTCGCCGGCGTGAATCACGCCCACGGCTTGCGCGACCGTGCCGCCTCCTGCTTCGGCCGCGATAGCCATTCCCGGCAGTCGATTAAGCGTGTCGACCAAACGACCACAGACCTCCGCCGACGGCAGGCTCAGGCGGCTTGGCGCATCTTTGTTTGCCAGGTAATGGGTATCGCCGACGACAAAAAATGCCGCCTGGGGCATCGCCTGCGCATCTGCACTCCAGCCCTCGCGGGGTGTAAGACCGCATGCGAGCCCCGCCGCGCCCCAGGCTGATCGGGCAAGAAAGTCGCGGCGGTTCGGTTGAAGCAATCGAGTGTTTTCTGGCTGGAACATGGCAGGTCATCGAACTTTTCTAAGGGGTGAGTACGAATCCAATCGCTGATCATGGATCCACAATTGGACGGTGCTGTCGGAGCATGAACGGTCCGTTCATATTAATGGATCGCATCTGAGCTGGCAAAAATGAGGGCTTGCCAGAATTTGTCGGAGACGATCGCTTGCAACACGCTTCGCGGACGAAAGTCAAAGCGGCTGTGCCCGCAGTAGTTTTTGGAGGTCTGCGCGGCCATTGAGCCAGCGTGACCGCCGGAGCCCGGTATTGCCCGACCTCGCATTGCCCGCCGGGGCTCATACACTACGTAGAGATTCATCGACGCTACTCGGCCCAGGGAGCCAACTCTTCCCAGCGGGCGAAGTCAACCGCCAACTGCTCTTCAAGCTGTTTGAGCCGCGCGTGGGCTGCCGTGATCTCATCTCCCGGCCGTTGATAAAACTCGGTCTGCGCCATTTCGCCATGCAGCGCTTCAATCTCCTGCTCCAAACGCTCGATGTTCGCCGTCACGGATTCGAGTTCACGATTTTCCTTGAACGTCAGGCGACGCTTTTTGGTGTCCGTCTCTTTCGCGCGCCGCGTCTCGAAAACGGGCGTGGAGGCGGACGCCGTCGAGGGTAGCTCGGGACGCTGACGCAGCCAATCGTCGTAACCGCCGACATACTCCTTGACCCCACTGGGCTCGAACACCAGCGTGCTCGTGACGACATTGTTCAGAAATGCCCGATCGTGGCTCACGAGCAGCACGGTGCCGTCGAACTGCACGAGCCGATCTTCGAGCAATTCGAGTGTCTCGGCGTCGAGATCGTTCGTCGGCTCGTCGAGCACGATCACGTTGGCCGGCTTGGAGAACAATTTTGCCAACAGGATGCGATTGCGTTCGCCTCCGGAGAGAAACCGCACGGGTGTCCTTGCCCGCTCGGCGCTGAAGAGAAAGTCTTGCAGGTAACCGATCACATGCCGGGCGCGGCCGTTGATCATCACGGTGTCGGAGCCTTCGCCGACGTTCTCTTGCACCGATTGTTCTTCGTTCAATTGCTGCCGCAGTTGATCGAAATAGGCAATTTGCAAATTGGAGCCTAGCTTGACCGAACCGGACTGCGGAGCCAGTTGACCGAGCAACACCCGCAGCAGCGTGGTCTTGCCCGCTCCGTTGGGTCCGATGATGCCGATCTTGTCGCCGCGCAGGAGGGTGGTCGAAAACGACTGCAAGATCGGTCGCTCAGCATAGGCGAACGAGGCATCCTCAATATTAGCCACCAACACGCCGCTGCGTTGCGCGGCTTGCACAACCAGCGTGACCGCGCCGCTCGCCGAGCGGCGATCAGCCCGTTCGCGACGCATCGCTTCCAAGGCCCTGACGCGACCCTCGTTGCGAGTCCGCCGCGCCTTGACCCCCTGACGGATCCAGACTTCCTCTTCGGCCAGTCGCTTGTCGAAGAGCGCGTTCTGCTTTTCTTCCGCCGCCAGGGCTTCCTCTTTGCGCCGCAAGAACGTGTCGTAGTCGCACGTCCAGTCGAACAATCGCCCACGATCGATTTCCAAGATGCGGTCGGCCAGCTTGCGGAGGAACATGCGATCGTGCGTCACAAAAACGAGCGTCGTCTCACAACGAGCGAGAAAGTTTTCGAGCCAGGCAATCGAATCGACATCCAGGTGATTGGTGGGCTCATCAAGCAACAGCAAGTCGGGAGAGGCGACCAAAGCCCGAGCGAGCAGCACGCGCCGTTTCATGCCCGACGATAGCGTTGCGAACTCGATGTTCGGTCTCAGTTCCATTCGCGAGAGGATCTGCATGACCTGCTGCTCGGCTTTCCAGGCCGCGCCGCTGTCGTGCTCGTCGCCTGTCACGCCTTGCGCCACGATCGCCTGCACCTCGCCGCACAGGTCCTGCGGCACGTCTTGCGGCAGTAGCGCAAGCTTGGTTCCCGGCGCGATGACGATCTTGCCACCGTCGGGTTCGACATCGCCACAGAGCATGCGCAGCAGCGTGGTCTTGCCCGAGCCGTTGCGTCCCAGCAGGCCAATGCGTTGCTTGGCCTCGATGATGCACGACACATCGTCGAGCAACGGCGGGCCCTGAAAACCGACGCGGAGATTCTGAATCGTGACCAGGGGCATGGCGGCAGTGAGCAATCAAGCACGGGGGTTGAGAATGGGACCGACGATTATGGCCGAAAACGTGCTGGAGCGTGAGTGGAGGCAAAATCGTTGCATCTTCGCGCAAAATCCGTCAGAAGTCCCTCACTTCGGCGGGGGCGTGGGCCTATTGCCGCTCGACGGCGGCCAGTATACTCAACAACTTAACCGATGAATGCTGCTTGGGCCGGTTTCAGATTGCCCCCACGAGTTTTGGGTTGCGTGTTGATTGCTCTTCCTATGCAAGAGCGTCTCTGAACAGTACCTGACGCGTTCGATCAACACCGTGCTTGGGCCAATAGCAACGCGCGCTCGAGAGAGCCACGCTGCCAACAGCATTTTGATTCGGTGTCGTCCATCGTGACGACCTCGATCATCGTTTGCACGGTGGACACCCCAGGTACGTTCCTCTTTTTTTAGGTGTTTCCGCATGTCTGTTGATTTGTCCGCTGAGTCGGTGACCGAAGTCGCCGGCGTTACGTTCGCCGATTTGAATCTGAGCGCGTCGCTGCTCGCCGCCGTCGAGGCGTCGGGCTACACGACCGCCACGCCGATCCAAGCCCGGGCGATTCCGCCGCTGTTGGCTGGTCACGACGTACTGGGTCAAGCGCAGACCGGCACAGGCAAGACCGCGGCATTCGCGTTGCCCATGCTCGAACGAATCGATCTGGCTCAAAAAGCTCCGCAGGTGTTGGTGCTCTGCCCAACACGTGAGCTGGCCATTCAAGTGGCCGAAGCGTTCGAGCGTTACGCAGCCCATCTCGTCGGCTTGCGCGTCAGCGCTATCTACGGCGGACAAGATTATCAAATTCAATTTCGTGACCTGGATCGGGGCGTGCACGTCGTTGTCGGCACGCCCGGCCGGGTCATGGACCACATGCGCCGCGGCTCGCTCGACCTGAGCGCCCTGCGTGGGCTGGTGCTCGACGAGGCCGACGAGATGTTGCGAATGGGGTTCGCCGAAGATGTCGAGTGGGTGTTGACCCAAACACCGCCCGAACGGCAGATAGCGCTCTTCTCGGCGACCATGCCCGAGGCCATTCGTCGGATCGCTCAGCAACACCTCAGCGACCCGGTCGAGGTTACGATTCAAGAAGGCGCGTCCGCCGCGGAGACAGTGCGGCAGCACTTTCTCGTTGTGCCGCCGCGTCAAAAACAACTCGCGTTGCAGCGCGTGCTCGAGGCCGAGGCGACCGACGGCGTCATCGTGTTCGTAAAGACCAAGAGCACCACCGAACAACTTGCCGAGTTTCTCGCACATTCTGGCCAGCGCGTTGCCGCGCTCAGCAGCGACGTGGCACAAAAGCAGCGCGAACGGATCGTCGAAAGCCTTCGGGCTGGCTCCATCGACGTGATTGTCGCCACCGACGTCGCGGCCCGTGGGCTCGACGTGCAGCGCATCAGTCACGTGATCAATTACGATTTGCCCTTCGACAGCGAGAGCTACGTACATCGCATTGGTCGCACGGGTCGAGCGGGTCGCCAAGGGGACGCGATCATTTTCCTCCATCCGCGCGAACGGCTGCAACTCCGGCGGATCGAACGCGCCACCGGACAAACGATCCAACCGATGGACATGCCCTCGAAGCGAGCCATTAATCAGCGGCGTGTTACACGGTTTCACGAGCGGATCGCCACGGCGCTTGCGCGTCCGGACTTGGTAAACTTCCAGTCGGTCGTCGAGCAATACTTGGCCAAGAACCCCGAAACGCAACTGGCACAAGTTGCGGCCGCTCTGGCGTCGATCGCCGTCGGCGAAGCACCCTTCTTCATGACCGAGGACATTGCCCCGGCCAGTTTTCAAGATGGCCGCGAGGACCGTGGCGACACCCGGGGCGATCGCGAGGATCGTGGTGGTCGTCGATCGGCGGGACCGATGGAGACGTTCCGCGTGGAAGTCGGCCGCGAGCATGGTGTCCGCCCGGGTAATCTCGTGGGCGCGATCGCTAACGAGACCGGCTTGAGCAGCGCCAACATTGGTCGGATCGAAATCAACGACGATCACTCGTTGGTCGACATGCTTGTCGGCATGCCGTCAGAATTATTTAACTCGCTAAAGCAAGTCGTGGTGTTGGGGCAGCGATTGAACATATCGCGGCCAGGCGAGTCGGCACCAAGTCGACGGCCCGCCGGCAAGAAATTCGACAAACCTCGCGGCAAGTTCGCCGCAACTGAGGAAGGCAAAGCCAAGTCGAAGAAGCCGAAACGGGCCACAGCCAAAGCCTAAGCGAGGGTCAAGGCGTTGTTTCAACCGAGCAGCGGGCGAATGACCTGCCCATGCACATCGGTCAGCCGAACGTCGCGGCCACCGTAGCGGAACGTGAGCCGTTCGTGATCGACGCCAAGCTGATGCAGCAGCGTGGCGTGGATATCGTGGATGCTCAGTGGTTCTTCAACGACGGAGTTACCGAACTCGTCGGTGGCACCGAAGGCCATGCCCCCTTTGAAGCCGCCCCCCGCCATGAAGAGCGAATAGCCGTTCACATGATGGTCGCGGCCACCCGTCGGCGTGACTTTGGGCGTGTGGGGTGTGCGCCCCATTTCGCCCGCCCAAAGCACGATCGTCTCGTCCAGCAGGCCGCGCTGCGCGAGGTCCTGAATCAACGCGGCGACCGACTGCTCGGTGATCCGCGCATTCTTTTCGTGGTTCTGCTTGAGTTGCCCATGCTGATCCCAGGGTGAGTTGTTGCCGTCGAAGCTGGGGCACGTGATCTCGACAAAGCGCACTCCCGCCTCGACCATGCGTCGCGCGCGCAACGCTTGCGTGGCATACAATCGTTGATGTTCATCGGTCGAATCGAGCCCGTAGAGCTTATGGATGTGCGCCGGCTCACGGCTCACGTCGGCAATCTCGGGGACGGCACTTTGCATGCGGAACGCGGTCTCGTAATTGGCGATGGCCCCTTCGATCGCGCGGGCATCGGAGGCCTGCGCCGCGAAATCAGTGTCCTGAGAGGCCAAGAGCGCCAGCTTGCGTCGCTGCACGCTCGCACTATCGACCGGGACGATATTGTCCACCGGCGTCCCTTTGGCCCGCACCATCGTGGCCTGATGACTGGCCGAGAGAAACGAGCTGCCAAAATTCTCCAGCCCGCCGTTGGGAACCCAATCGTTGTTCAGCACCACATAGCCGGGCAGGTTCTTGTTCTCGCTCCCGAGACCGTAGGAAACCCAAGCTCCCAGGCTCGGTGCCTGCCCCAGAATGCGGCCGGTATGCAACAGCAAATTCTGCTGGCCATGCAACGGCAACTCGCCAACCATCGAGCGCACAACGCACAGATGATCGGCCACTCGAGCCAACTGCGGGAACAAATCGCTGATCCACAAGCCGCTGTCGCCGTGCTGATGAAACGCCCAAGGGCTCCCCAGCCACACGCGATTGGCATTCGACTGCGAGCGCTTGCTCACCGCGCTGTCGCCGATCTTTTCACC
The DNA here is from genome assembly GCA_964652155.1 of uncultured Planctomycetaceae bacterium. Taxonomy (GTDB): domain Bacteria; phylum Planctomycetota; class Planctomycetia; order Pirellulales; family PNKZ01; genus CAZZBK01. The sequence continues at coordinate 52,247 of CAZZBK010000014.1, forward strand.
CTCGTGCTTTTTGAGCAGCGGTTTGGGATCGAACGTATCGACATGACTCGGTCCGCCATCCATGAAACAGAAAATGATATTCTTGGCTCGCGGACGATGATGGGGTTGCGCAATCGCCTGGCCTGCCATCGCTTGCCAGGCGAGCCAACCAAAGCCGGCCGCGGCTTGCTGCAAAAAACCCCGTCGCGAGGATTGCCAAGGGAATGAGCCCGGACAGCGGCATGCGCCGTGGGTCGAGCGTGTGTTTGCGGGTGTCATCGGTAGTAGATGAACTCCTTGGTATTGAACAAGGCATGCGCAAGCCGTTGCCAAGCCGCCTCATCACGCAATACGTCGCCGCTCGCATGACTCGATAATTCATGGAGCGCCGCAAGCCAACGAGCCATCTCGCGCGCGTCGGGTTGCCGCCCCAACGCGCGAACAAACATGCTCCGCACACGCGCCTCGGGCTGGTCGCTGCCGTCCACGACCAGTTGCCGCGACCAGTGTTGCGCCATTGCGCTGACCATCGGATCGTTGAGCAACACGAGCGCCTGGGTAGGAACATTCGTCACATCGCGTCGTCCGGTCGGCAACTTGAGGTCCGGCAGATTAAAGCTCACCAGGAACTTGGACGGGTCCATGATCGACATTTGCAAGTAGATCGAGCGCCGACCCTGACCATCGAGCGGCCCGCTAAATAAGCGTTTCGGACTATCTTCGACCGACCGCGGCGGCAACACGGGGCGACCAAAGAGAGCCGGATCGAGTCGCCCCGACACGGCCAGCAGCGAATCACGTATCGCCTCCGCCTCAAGTCGGCGCGTGGCATAGTGATGCCACAAACGGTTGCCGGGATCTCGTTCGCGCGCCGCCTGGCTGACCACCCCCGACTGTTGAAAGGTCTGGCTCTTCACCAGCCGTCGCACGAGTTGCTTCGTCGACCAACCCTCGCGGATGAATTCGCGCGCGAGCCAATCGAGCAATTCGGGATGCGACGGGCGATCGCCCAGCCGCCCGAAGTCATCACTCGTGGCCACCAAGCCGGTCCCAAAGATCCATTGCCAAACGCGATTCACATACACCCGCGCGGTCAAGGGATGCTCCGGATCGACGAGCGAGTCGGCCAACTCGAGTCGCCCACTACCGGTGCTCTGGGCGACCTGATTGCGTCCGGCAAACATTTGTAAGAAGTCTCCCTGTACCGCCGGTCCCGGCACGTCGACGTTGCCGCGCACGTTGAGCGGGTACGTGACCTTGGCCGTCTCGCGCTCATCCATGCTATTGGCAGAGCGTGGGAAGGCGATCGCCTGATCGAGGCCTCGATACTCGTCGAGCAACGCCGCCAACTTGCTCCCCGGCAAGGCGGTGTTCGGCAACAGTTTTTTTGCGAGCAGCCAGTCGACGAGTGGTCGATCGCCGCAGCGCGTCTGGCCGTCGCACCAACGCCGCACGGCTCCATTGAGCCACACGGCAAGCCGTTGCCAAGCGGCCTCGCGCGACGGCGGCGCATCGCCAGAGTAGAGCGTCAGAAACTGGTCGAGTTCGTCTTGCGGCGCGCCTGCCGCGTCGTGCGTGACGATGCCGGTGATGCTGAGCCAACTCCGCTTGTCATATCCAAAGTCGGCGTGCGGCAGTCCCTTGGCCAGTCCGGTGCGGGGAGGAAAGTTCGGATTCAGTGGCGCGGTGGCAAACTCGACCGTGACCTGCTGCACGCCGTTTTTTAACTCGGCATCGGCAAACGATTTCCACTGCGGCTCGACGTTCGTCAGAAACGAGACAGTCTCGTTCTGAAACGCATGCTCCTCGAGCACGATGGTGCCGCCATACTCACCGCCAGCCAGATTGACGCTGACGAACTTGCCCGGCACGACGTGTTCGGGTGGCATCCGCAACGCGCCCGGCAGCTTCGACGACAGGGCGTGCGTGTGATAGCCGCGGGGCAGCAAACGAGTCACCACTGCTTCGCCCTCCAGGGCCACGAGTGGCGTGGCGTCGTCGACATAACCCTCGCGCAGGCCGTCCCCTTCAATGACCCAACCGGCAGGGATCGTTGGTGAGCGAAAATCGGCCAGCCAGATGAAGGACTTATTCGCCTGCTGACGCTTGGTGCGAGCGTCCTGCCACTCTTTCTGCAACCGAGACCAGGCTTGTTCAGCGTCGACGTCCGTGGCCGTGAGCCGCACAAGCGGGTACTCAATCTCGTGCAACTGCGGCTTAAGCTTCGCAACGTCACCGAGCGTGTGCTGCAATGCGGCGGGGGTGATGGTGACCGATCGCCATTGCAACGCCAACTCCGCGCGAATGGCCGATCGCAGCTCCTTGAGCCGCGCAATCGCTTGGTCGTTTCTGCCAGGCATGTCGATGACTCGCGACGTCCAGCGCGGGGTCGTGAAGACCGCGGCGAGCGCGTAATAGTCACGCTGTGAGACCGCTTCGAGTTTATGATCGTGGCACCGCGCACACGCAACGGTCGTCGCCAAGAACGCCTTCGAGAAGGCGTCAATCTTGTTGTTCACCATGTCTTGGTGAATGCCGTTGAACATCAAACTGCTGCCGTGCCGGTGTTCGCCCAGATGATAGAACATCGGGGCAATTACGTTCTCTTGGGTCAGAGTGGTTGGATGAATGCGCGGCGCAAGCAAGTCGCCGGCAATCTGCTCGCGGACGAGTTGATCGAAACCGATGTCATCGTTGAACGCGCGGATCAAATAGTCGCGGTACTCATACGCCCCCTTGGCCGGGTTGTCCCATTCGTAGCCATAAGTGTCGGTGTACCGGACCACGTCCATCCAGTGTCGCGCAAACCGCTCGCCAAAGTGCGGGCTGCTTAGCAATTGTTCGACGAGTATTTCATACGCGGAGATGTCGGTCGACGCGGTAAATTGTTCAACCAACTCACGGGTCGGCGGCAGGCCCGTGAGCACAAACGACAACCGGCGCAGCAGCACCTGCGGGTCCGCGGGAGGCGCGGGAGCGAGTTTTGCATCGTCGAGCGCGGCGCGCATAAAACGATCCACCGGTTCGCCTGCCCACCGCGGATCGTTCACCTGCGGTGGTTCCACGTGCCGCAACGGCTTGAGGCTCCACCAGTCGAGTCGCTTGTGGAACTCGGCTTCCCAGGCGTCGGACGTTCTCAGCTCTGCGCCACCGGCCGTGACCGCTAGCACACGCGGATCGGGCGCGCCACGACGCACCCACTCGCTGAGCAGCGCGATCTCGGCCGCCGGCAGCATTTTCTGCGGCGGCATCTTAAGGTCTTTTTCCGCATGGCTCACGGCCGTGATGAGCAGGCTGGCCTCAGGCTTGCCTGGAACGACTGCCGGCCCGCTGTCGCCCCCTCGCTGCCAGCCCGATTTCGAGTCGAGCGCCAAGCCCCCCTCGATTTTCTGGGCGTGCGAATGGCACTCGAAGCAGCGTGCTTTCAAAAGTGGCTCGACCTTGGCCGAGAAAAATTCATCTGCCTGGCATGCTACGCCCCACAGACAAGCAACGATGGCCAGCAGGCGTTTCATGGAGAGCGACAGCCACACAGGGACACTGCCAAACAAGGAGGGCATAGAACCGCCATCTATGATACCCGTTCCGCCTCCGGATCAGCAAATCTTATCCACAGGCCGCAACAGGTCGATATGAGGATGAGGGGGCCAAGCCAAATTGACGTCCGCTGATCGATCAGGCTACCATAGAAGGGACCGAAATGTGCCCACCTATGAATCATCACACCGCCGACTATTTGAATATGCCCTCCTTGTCGACAGCGCTGCGCGCATGTAATCGCCGGACCTTTATGGTCGCGTCGAGCGTTGGCTTTGCCGGACTCCAGTTCGGCCAGCCATCACTTGCCGCGGACGTTGCCGCCGCGCCGCGACGTCAGGGCCCGGCCCGATCGACCATTTTGTTCTTTTTGTGCGGCGGCGCGTCGCATGTCGACACCTGGGACATGAAGCCCGACGCTCCTAACGAGTATCGCGGGCCATTTGATCCGATCGCCACGTCGGCACCGGGCATCCAGTTGAGCGAACACTTGCCGCTGCTCGCCCAGCAGGCGCATCACCTGGCCATCGTCCGTTCCATTCGATCCAGCGTATCCACGAACGATCATCATGCGGGGTACTATTACAATCTGACGGGGCATGTGCCCGACCCGAGCTTTTTGAGTCTTGGGAACAACCGCACCCCGTATGCCGATGACTGGCCCTACATGGGTTGCGTCGTGGCTTCCAAGCGTCCGGCGAGCCGCGATTTGCCCAACGCCCTGACGCTGCCGCACATGCCGAGCCGCGCGCCCTACACCCGGCCCGGGCAGTTTGCCGCGAAGTTGGGTGTCGAGCACGATCCGCTGTATGTGAACGGTAGCGTCAACAAGCCGCTGGAGTTTCAGGCCCCGTCGCTCGTGTTGCAGGGGGACATTGACGTCGCGCGGCTCCAGGACCGCCGGCAACTGTTGCGCACGCTCGACGACGCGCGTCAGTCAAGCGACCAATTTGCCGAACATCATCGCTGGTCGCAGCAGCAGGCCAGGGCAATGAAGTTGCTGAGTTCATCGCGAACCAGGGCGGCATTCAATGTCGCCGACGAGTCGGTGACGCTGCGTGAACGGTACGGCTCGACGATCAACGGCACGAGCCTGATTATGGCGCGGCGGCTCGTCGAGGCGGGTGTGCCATTCATTACCGTGTTTTGGATGGAAAACGAGAAGATTGCCAATAAATGCAAGAGTGCCGGCGGCTGGGACACGCACGGCAACAACTTTAATTGCTTGCGAGAGCATTTGCTCCCCGAGTTCGATCGCGGGTTCTCGGCGCTGATCGCCGATTTACATGACCGGGGCTTGCTTGACGAGACGCTGCTGATGGTCACGAGCGAAATGGGACGTCAGCCTAAGATCGGCGACCGGCGCTCAGGGGGTGTATCTGGCGCGGGACGCGACCACTGGACACATTGCATGAGCGTGCTGCTCGCCGGGGGCGGCATCCGCGGTGGCCAGGCCTATGGCAGCAGCGACCGGCGCGGCGAGTACCCCGCCGATCGGCCCATCACACCCGCTCATGTGGCCAAAACCGTCTACCATGCGATGGGCGTGCACGATCTCGAAGCCCGAGACCGTGACGGCCGCGTCTTCAATCTGCTGGCCGAGGGTGAGCCCCTGACCGCACTTTTCTAGTCGTCGCCAGGCGTTTCCCGATCGGTGGCCGTCCCCTACAATGCAGTGGGAGTGACGGAGCACGATGCCAATTCGACGCGAGTTTTTACCCTGGCCACAGCCACCCATGAGCGCCGCGGTGGCGTATCTTGTGGGCCGTTACGCCCAGGGTGCGACACTCGACTTCTCGCGCGTCATCATCGCCACGAGCGGTGCCGAGGCTGGCCGACGGTTGCTCGAACGGATCGTTACGGTGGCCGAGAGCGCTCAACGCGCCGTCATCCCTCCGGAGATTGTCACGCTCGGGCAATTGCCTGAAAAGCTCTACATTCCGAAGCGGCCTTTTGCGAACGACCTGACTCAGCAGTTCACCTGGGTCGAGGCATTGCGGGCACTGGATGCCACGGAGTTGAGCCCGCTGCTCCCATTTCCTCCGCCGGAGGACGATCGCCTCGGCCTCCTGGCAATCGCGAAGATGCTCGCGGCGCTGCACAAAGAGTTAGCCGCCGCGCGGCATGCGTTTGCCGACGTGCTCGCGTGCGGAAAACGACTCCCCTCCTTTACCGAGCAAGCGCGCTGGCAGGTGCTCAGCCGCTTGCAGCTCGATTACTTGCGGCGGCTCGACGAACTGGAACTATGGGACATTCAGACGGCGCGCATCGAGGCCATTCGACTCGGCGAGTGTGAAACCGATCGCGACATCCTGCTGCTCGGCACGGTCGACATGACACAAACGCTCCGTGGCATGCTCGATGCCCCCAAGGTCGTCGACCACGTGACGGCCCTGATCTCCGCGCCAACCGCCTGGGCCGATCGCTTCGATTCGCACGGTTGCCTGGTGAGCGAGCGGTGGATCGACGAGGTGATCGACATCGACGATGATCGGATTGAAATTGTCGACGGGCCAGGCGATCAGGCCGACGCTGTCGTGCGTGAAATAGCCCGATACCAGGGGCGCTTTTCGGCCGACGAGATAACGATCGGCTTGGCCGACGAGCGGCTCGTCCCTTGGATTCAACAGCGGCTCGACGAGTGCGGGCTGACAGGCCGGTTCGGGGCGGGCATGTCGCTCGTCCGCTCGGGAGTATGCAAGTTGCTCACCGAGTTGACCGCGTGGCTCGATGGCCGACCGACCACCGCACTGACCGCGCTCGTGCGCCATCCGCATCTGGAGCGTGCCTTGCGAATGGCTGGGGCGGACGATGCGTTGCTCAGCCTGTGCGACGCCTATGTGAGCGAGCACCTGCCGGCGCGGATTGACGAGCGGTTGCTTAAGGCCCGGGGGACACCAGTGTGGTTGCGGAATCTTGTGGACACCATCGACCAATGGACCACGGCGCTGCAAGGTGAACCACGTCCGCTCGGCGACTGGGGCGAGGCTGTTGTCGGAGTGCTGATCGCCATCTATGGTCAGCGCGAGTTGCACGCGCATGACGAGACCGATCGACAAACCCTCGCGGCGTGTGACGCCATCGAGCGACATTGTCGGCTGTGGCGTGAGGTGCCTCGCACGCTCGCGCCACGGGTATCCGGCAGCGAGGCGTTGACGTTATTGCTCGAAGCGCTCTCGGTCGAGTTGATTCCAGAACGCACCGCGCCGGGCTCGATCGAACTGCTCGGCTGGCTCGAACTACCACTGGACGACGCGCCGGCGCTCGTGGTCGTCGGGTGCAACGAGGGGATTGTCCCCCAGTCGTGCAATGGCGATACGTTTTTGCCGAATGAATTGCGGCGGCGGCTGCATGTCGAGGACAACGACCAGCGTTACGCGCGCGACGCCTATGCGCTGGGCGTGTTGGCTGCCACGCGAACCGAGTTGCGGGTGATCGCGGGTCGCCGCGACAGCGAGCGCCAGCCGCTGATTCCCAGCCGATTGCTGCTGGCCACGCACGACGATCGCTTGGCCTGCCGCACGATGCGATTCTTTTCGCAGCCACCCTCGCGGAGGCCGTTGGTGCTGCCGCGCTCGATTGTCAGCGGTGCACAGCAACCCCGCTTCGCGATCCCTCACCCAAAGCCGCTCCCTGCGCCGATCGACTCGATGCGCGTGACCGAGTTTCGCGATTACATCGCGTGTCCGTATCGATATTACTTGCGGCACGTGCTCAAGCTGAAGGCATTCGACGACACGTCGCACGAACTGGACGACGCGCAATTTGGTTCGCTGATTCATGACGTGCTCAAGGCGTTCGGCGAGAGCGACTTGCGAGACACCCGTCAACAAGGCACGCTGGAAGACTTTTTATCCGGCACGCTCGAAGAACTCGTCGCGGAGCGTTTCCCTGGCCACGCGATGAGCGCCGTCGAGGTGCAAATCGAGCAAGTGCATCGCCGTTTGCAAGCTTTTGCCGCTTGGCAAGTTGAGCGCAGCCGCAACGGGTTTCGCATTTGCTATGTCGAGCACGAAGCGCTCGAGTCGTCGTTCGAGGTCGATGGCCGAGCGATCAAACTGCGGGGGCGTATCGACCGTATCGACCATTGCGACGCGACGGGCTGTTGGGAGTTACTGGACTATAAGACCGGCCGGGCCGCGACCTCGCCCGAGGCTGCGCACTACGCCAAGAACCGGGGCTGGATCGACTTGCAGTTGCCCCTCTACTTGCACTTGGCGAGGGATTTGAACTTGCCGGGCCAGATTCGGTTGGGCTATATCTTGGTCCCGGAAAAGCTCGCCGAGGTCCAATCTAAGTTGGCCGATTGGGATCAGGCCGCGCTGGCCGAGGCGTATGAGGAAGCGCGGCGCATCGTGCGATGCGTTCGGCAGGAGATCTTTTGGCCCCCAAACCGCGAGCCGCCGCCATTTAGCGAGCCATTCGCGGGCATTTGTCTCGACGATCAGTTTGCCAGCGCGATGCTGCCAGCAACCGGCGACGATGACGAGGAGGACGACTGATGTCTCCACGAGCCGGTTTTTCGCATCTCGTGATCCGCGCATCGGCCGGGACCGGCAAGACTTTCCGGCTCGCGCATCGTTACCTGGGGCTCATCGCCGCCGGCGAGCGCGCCGACCACATCTTGGCCGTCACGTTTGCTCGCAAGGCGGCGGGCGAGATCCTCGACCGCGTACTCGTGCGACTGGCCGAGGCGGTCGAACGCGACGAGGTGCGACAGGACTTGGCCAAGCATTTGCAACTCGCCGGACTGCGAAAGAAAGATTGCCAACAATGGCTCCGCACGCTTGTCGGCCGCCTGCATCGACTACGTGTCGGTACGCTCGATAGCCTGTTCGTGCAACTCGCCGGACATTTTAGTTTTGAACTCGGACTGCCCCCCCTGTGGCGCATCACCGATGAGCAAGAAGCAACCACTTTACGCGATCGGGCCATCGACGCGCTGCTGGCCAACGAGTCGGCCAGCGACGCGGTAGAACTCATGCACATGCTGAACAAGGGTGAAGCCCAACGCAAAATCAGCGAGCAACTGCGTAAATTGGTGGACGAGCTCTACGAGTTGTTTCGTCACAGCGATGCGCAAGCCTGGACTCGGCTGGCGCGACGGACCCAACTCGAACCCGGCGAGTTGCATGCGGCCATCGATCGGCTCGTGCAACTCGACTTCCGCGACAACAAGAATTGGAGCAAATCCCATCTAAGTGACATCTCCGCTGTCAACGCTCGGGATTGGGACACTTTCATTAGTAAAGGTCTCGCCAGCAAAATTGTCGCGGGCGAACTCTCGTATTACAGGAAGCCCATCGAGCCGCACATCGTCGAGGTCTATGAACCGCTCATTGCGGAGGCAAAGGCGTCGATCATCAATCGCCTTGTCAGGCAAAACGAAGCCACCTACGGGCTGCTCAAGCGTTACGATCGAGAAATCCGCCGACTGAAACATGAGCACCGCGCGCTGCGGTTCGATGACGTGACCTACACGCTCTCGCAGGCCCTCTCACAGCAGCGACTACCGGCGACGGCCTTCCGCTTTGATGCCCAGATCGAGCATCTGCTGCTCGACGAGTTTCAGGACACCTCGCGTCAGCAGTGGCATATCCTTCGGCCGATCGCTCAGCAGATCACCGCGAGCGACCGGCACGAGTCTTTCTTCTGTGTCGGCGATGTGAAGCAAGCCATCTACGGTTGGCGCGGCGGCGAAGCTGAGATCTTCGAGGCGCTCAGCGCCGAGCTCACGGGCATCACGGTCGAGCCACTCGACAAAAGCTACCGAAGCAGCCCAGTGGTGATGGATGCGGTCAATCAAATCTTTGCGAGTTTGCCTGGCAATCCGGCGACCAGTGACTTTGGGCAGGTTGTTCAGCGTTGGCAAGGACGGTTTCAGCCCCACTCGACCGACCGGACCGACTACCCTGGCCATGTGCGTCTGCTGGTCGCTCCGCTGGCCCAAGAGGGAGAGAAACAATCCCGGGTGACGCTCGAATGTGCCGCCGCGGAAATTGCCCGGCTGGCCGAGGATAATCCCGGCCGCTCGATGGGAGTCCTCGTGCGAAAAAACAAGACCGTCGCCCAAATCATGTACTTGCTCCGGTCTCGGCACAATCTCGCAGCCAGCGAAGAAGGGGGCAATCCGCTGACCGACTCGCTCGCGGTGTCCGTGGTTCTCGCGCTGCTCAAGCTGGCCGATCACCCCGGCGACACGATCGCCCGTTTTCACGTCGGTCACACCCCCTTGGGCGCGGCAGTGGGCTTGACCGACGATACCGACAACGCGGTCGCGCTGCGGGTCTCGCGTTCCATTCGCGCGCAGCTCTTAGAGCAGGGGTATGGCTCAACGATCTACGGTTGGCTGCCGGCACTGGCCACATGGTGTGACGATCGCGAGTTGGGTCGCGCGCGGCAGTTGGTCGAGTTGGCCTATCGCTACGACGCCGATGCGACCCTTCGTTGCGATGACTTCGCGGCGCTCGTCAACTCGCAGAAGGTTGAGGACCCTCGCGCGGCCCCCATTCGCGTCATGACCGTGCATCAGTCGAAAGGCTTGCAGTTCGATATCGTCGTGTTGCCTGAACTGGACGTGCGGCTCAAAGGACAACCGCCGCGAGTGGTCGTCGGGCGCAGCGCGGTCGATGGCTCGGTCGAGCGTGTGTGTCGCTACGTCGGCCAGGAGGAGCAATCGCTATTGCCCAGCGAGTTCCAGGA
>CAZZBK010000014.1:62564-67318 GCA_964652155.1 uncultured Planctomycetaceae bacterium
GGCCTGGCCGGGGGACCAACCGTCTCGCTCTCACAACGCCTGCGCCGCGAGTCAACCCACGGCGAGCGGTTTGGCTCACTCATCCATGCGCTCTTTGAGCACGTCGGCTGGCTGGACGACGGTTTGCCCGATGAGTCATTATTGAATGCCGCGCTCAGCAAGCTGCAAGTCAACGAACGCGAACGGGGCGAAGCCCTCGAGCGGTTCCGCGACATGCTGCAACAGCCAATCGTTCGCAAGACTCTGTCGCGCGGCGAGTACGACCCCGCCGAGGCGCAAATCGAGGCTCCGTACGTGACGCGTTCGCTCCGCAACGAGCCCGTGCGGCTTGAGGTTCAGCGCGAACGACCGTTTGTCGTGCGACGCGAGTCGGCGCTGCTGCACGGCACGATCGATCGCCTAGTGCTGCTGTATCAAGGTGAGCAACTCATGGCCGCCGACGTGATCGACTTCAAGACCGATCGGCTCGCGGACTCTGCGGCCGTCGACGCGGCGCTGGCCATTTATCGGCCACAACTCGAAGCCTACCGCTATGCGGTGGCCCAGTGGACCCACTTGCCTATCGCGCGAATTTCGGCGCGACTGCTGTTCCTCGGCCGCGATGAAGTCCGATCGATCTAACACAGCCACGCCGTGCTCGCCGAGCGATGCTTACTTGCCGCTCAGATACCGCTTCTCGATCTTCACGGCCACGGTGCCAATCGCGTAGTAGCCGACCGACGAACCGGCCACGTGCGTGAGCAGGTCGAAGGCCCGCCAACGATCCCAGCCGTAATCGGCCTCCATCCACAGCGCCAGTTGAGCGCTCGCCAAGGCAAATGACCGTTCCATCGGACAGCCGCTGACGACGACCATGATCTCGTCGGGGGTTTCAATGCGCGGCCAAGCGATCTTTCGTCCCTTGTTGAGCGCAACGGTGATCGTCGACACGCTGGGCATTTCCAAGCCGCTGGCCGACAGCTCCCCTTGTCCCATCGCGGCGTGAGCGTCTCCCAAATACAAGTAGCCTCCGGTGACATAGACGGGCAGATAGACCGTGCTGAGCGGGCGGACCTCGACGATATCCATGTTGCCGCCGTGAGGGCCGGCGGGAATGGTCGACGGCACGCCCCAGTCGGGCGCGGTGCCGATGCAGCCGAGCATCGGGCGATACGGTATTTTCACCGTCTCGCTCCAGTGGATGAGGCCGTCGCGGATCGGGCAGACGTGGGTCCCGTGCGGACAGTCGCCTCCCAGCCACTCGGCAAGCATGCGGGCCTCGCCAGTGCGCGTGGCACATTGGCCAATGGTGGGTTGAATGTCGTGAATGGTCACGGCGAGTGAATCGCCTGGCTCGGCCCCTTCGATCCAGATGGGCCCGGTCTGTGGGTTGCCCTTGGGTTGCTTGACCTTGTCGCGGCGGTCGTCGTTCGTGCGAACCTGACCGCTGAAAGCATCTTCGGCCTCGACGATGATCGTTTCGCCCGAGGTGATGCGGAGCCGTGGCTCGTTATGTCGACTGAACTCGTAATAGAGGGGACCGGCCGTCAAGCGTTTCATGCGAACAAATCTCCCAAGATGATTCCAGCGGTAACAAGTTGATCGCGGCGCAGATGCCGATGGATGTCACGAACGCAGCGGCGACACAACCCAGAGGGCGTTCTGGCCATCTTCGCTATGATGGGGACCTGAGATGCGAATGAGCGGCGCGCGAGGCACGATTTGCACGTCAAACACCTCGTCGACCCCGGCGGTGAACTGAAGCCACGCCACCGCGCGGCCGCTGCGCAGATCGATGACCGCGACCCCGCAGCGCAGTTCATCGCGCCGCTCGCCGATCGGCAGGCCGCCAAACACAGCCGACTCGCGGATCTTTGACAAGCCCACAAACGCATACGGTCCCGCGAATGCCAGGCCGCGCGTGTAGCCCGGCACGCTCTCGACCGGCTCGAAGCGCCCTGGATTCACGTCGACGGTCCCCAACTGCCCGCAACCGCTGTTCAAGACCCAGAGTCGACCCTCGTGCCATCGGGGCGAGTGGGGCATTGCCAAGCCTGTCACGACGCTCTCGCCGCTGGGCACGTCGAGCACGCTGCCGCTGGTGACCTTCGTCGGTCGCCAGCCTTCGCCCGTATCGGTCCGCGCCATCACGGTCACATACTTCGGTCGTCCTGCGACCACGGCCAGCCCATTGAGATGGCAACGGTCTTCGGCCGCCAGCACGCGGATGAACGGCGGCTTCCAGCGGGGCACAAAATGATATCGCTCGTCGAGCGTGCTGAGGCACGAGAATAAGGTGTTGACAACCCACAGTTCGCCGTTAATCCAATGGATTTCGTGACAATCGATCTGCCCGGTGAAGTGTGACCGGCGCGCGACATAGCAGCCCGAGTAAATCCCGCGGGGCTCCAGTTGCTGAGCCAGATCCGGCACGCTTTGCAAGAACCAAATCTGGTTGCGCGTGCCCACGGCCAGTGTGTCGTTCGACAGCGCCATGCCCATCGCATGCTCAAAGCCTTGTAGCGCGACATCGAGTTGTCCGTTACGTTGCCCAATCGCGACCACGTGCCCCGACTGATACGTCGAGACGAGCACGGTCACGCCGAGCTGCTCAAGCAGCGGCACGAAAGCATCGCTGACCCGATAGCTCACCGGACGCATTTTGACCGGTTCGCTTCCCGCAGGAATCGAGGCAGAAATGGACAATGGTTCACGCGTTGACATGCCAGTTTCTCAAGTCGATCTGAATAATATCAATCGACGATTGTAACACACTTGACGCCGAGACTCGATCAGCCTTGCTGGCCTCGTCACTTTACCTCACCCCGGATCCCGCTTACGCTAGTCTCCGTTGGCATGCAATCGTTCGATACGTCACGCGGCGGAGAGCGTCCCATGATTCGATCGGCAGTGCTTCTCGGTTTGCTCCTGAGCGGCTTTTGCTTGGGCAGCGTGCTTGGACAATCACCCAGCGCGCCGCAAGCAAGGGTAATCCGCTATCACAACTACACGGAGGCCATCGAGTTGCGGCGCGGCAACGCTCACGTCGTGCTTTGCCCGCAGGCCGGCGGACGCGTGCTGGAGTTTTCCGTCAATGGTCGACAGGCTTTGTATCTGGACGAGCGTGAGCAGCACTGGCAACCGGACACGAAAGGGGCCGCGTCGGCCGGACGATTCGATTACGGCCCCGAACTCACGGTCGCACCGCACCCGACGATCTGGACGGGCACGTGGCGCGGCGAAGTGACCGGCCCCTGCTCGGCACGATTGACGAGCCCTGTCGAGCCGGGCGTGCAGATGCAAGTGGTGCGCGACTTTGAACTCGTTGACCTATCGACCTCGACGAAATCGATGCCATTGAGACTTGATTGCCGCCAAACGCTCATCAATCTCGGTCCCGACACGCGTGAAGTGTGTCACTGGGGACGGTCCTTTTCTCCCGGAGGCGGCATCTGCCTGATTCCGCTCGGCGAGCGCCCGAGTCGCTTCCCCAGCAAGTATGCCATGTACGAAGAGGGCTCGATCATCAATGTCAAAAACACCGACGAGAAAATCCGCGAACGCGACGGGTTCCTCGAAATCCTCGCCCCACCACGCAAACCAAAGCTCGGCTTCGACTCCTACGCCGGCTGGCTAGCATACTTATTGCCAAATCATACCCTGTTCGTGAAACGATTCGCCACATACCCCGATCGAGTTTACAACGAAGCCGCCGGGCTCACACTAAGTATTTGGTATCCCGAGGGCCCACGCATCGAACTGGAACCGATCGGTCCCCGCGAACGGCTCGCCACCGGTCAGCGCGCGTCGTTCACCGAGGCATGGTGGCTACTGGAGCATCCCTTTCCCCAACCAGGCGCAGCGGTTGATTTGTCCAAATTGCGCGAGCAGATTATCACACAAACCACATCACTTCAGTAAGGAAGCTTCATGAACGCATTACGTCGCATCGGTGTTACCCAACGCTGGTCAGATGTTGTGATTCATGGCGAGACGGCTCACTTTGTCGAGGTGGCTGCCGATTCGTCGCTCGATGCGCGTGGCCAGATCGCTCAGGTGCTCGCGCAAATCGATCAGACCCTGACGAGCATTGGCAGCCAGCGGGCGAAGTTAGTTCAAGTGCTGATCTACCTGGCCAACCTCAACGATGCGCCGGTGCTTAACGAGCTATGGGACGCCTGGGTTGTGCCCGGTAGCCCACCGGTGCGAGCCTGTGTGCAAGCGGGCCTGGCACGGGACTACTGCGTCGAGATGGTGGTAACTGCGGCAATTTGACCTGTCCAAAGCATGCACCTGCCAGCGCTAAATATGATTAGCCGCAAGTGCATTTCTCATCGCACCTTACCGAACATTTTGCAGTAAAATGGCTGCCCAACTGGATTACCTTCGGCGGGTTGGTCGACTATAATGGGCAAGAGAAGTTTGAAGACTGCCAACCTTGGCATGTTCGGGGGCGAACTGGATTCGACCGGGCAGGTTGAGGTGTGGGTGGCACGCCGTGGTTGGTCAGCAGGCCACGCAAAAAGCCGACCAAAACAGTTATCTGCTGAAGATAGCTACGCTTTGGCAGCCTAATTAGGCTACCCTGACTGAGGTCTTTTGTCGGAGAGGACCAAAAGTCAGTCGCCAATTCCGAACCGCCTCGATTCACTGCCGGGCACGGTCGAGGTTAAACAAGTTCCTAGCTAGCCTGACGCGCACCCTGACGGTTGGGGGCGGATCGGGCGAAGGGTTAAATCAATCGTCTACGCGTGTAGAAGCCCCCACTGAAATGT
>CAZZBK010000015.1:0-11724 GCA_964652155.1 uncultured Planctomycetaceae bacterium
CGCCATGAACACGTCGACGTTGGTGTGGTCCTTGATCAGATTGGACTTGTGGACCGTGGCGTAGATATCGAAGCCGCCGACGTTCGCGACCTTGATCCCGCCCTTGAGCGAGCCGGTATCCTCGATCTGGCCCAACCGCTCGAACAGCGCGACGCCAAAATCCGGCCGCTTGTCGAACTTCTCCTTGCCGACGGTGCCAGCGAACTTATCGCCGCGGGTGTCAATGCGCTGCTCGATGTCCTTCTTGGTGTCAGCGACGCGCTGTGTGTAGTGCTCGATCTGCGCTTTCGCCTTCTGGCGATTCTGCCGGGTGTTGTAGACGTCGCTGTCGAACGCGGTCTTGCGGCGGTTCGCTCGCTCAAGCTCCTGCTTCAATTCGGTGAAGCGGATCAGGCGCGGGTCGCTGGTCGTTAGCGCCTTGGCCTGCTCGTACTGGCTGGCTTCGCCAAGGTCTTCCATATCGCGCAGCGAGGGATCGCCCTCGAAGAAGCCCTGAATGAACCGGGCCTTCTTCTCCATCATGCCCCACATGGTGGAATCGTAAGTGCCCTTGGTCGAATAGTCGTGAACCTGCACCTCCGGGTTCATGTTGCCTTGGCGGATGATGCGGCCGACGCGCTGCTCATCATCGGCCGGATACCACAGCGGATCCATGTTGTGTGTGGCCAGCAGGCGGCGCTGCACGTTGGTTCCGACACCCATCTTGGCAACCGATCCGATCAGGATGCGGACCTTGCCCTCGTTCATGTCGTTGAACAGGCGCTGCTTCGCGGTCGCCGACTTGTAGTCGTAGATGTAGGCGATTTCGTTCTTCGGCACGCCACGGCGCACCAGCTCGGCGCGGATGTAATCCGGCACCGAGAAGCCGCGCGCACCGGACAGGCCGAGATTGACGAACACGAGCTGCGTCGCCGGCCCGCTCATCGCAGGCTTGGCCTCGTACTTGTTGTCCTTCCCGATCTTGTGGAACGGTTGGCGCTTGCTGGCCTTCCAGATCTCGAACACGTTGTCGACCATCAGGTCGAGCTTCGACGGGGTGCTCTCCCTGTCGCCACCGGCAAGCCGCATGTCGATCGAGGCGTGCCGGCCGTCGTTGATGACGGACAGCATGATGTCGTCGCCCTTTGCGGGCGGGCCCTTGCGCGCGGCGATGGCCTTCATCCGCTCGCCCAGGCTGGCGACGAAACGGGCCTGCTCGCGCGACTTCTCGGCAAGGTGGAACTGGCGCTTGCCGCCCTTCAATTGCGGGCGCGGGACATACTGCTCAAGCTGCTTGCCGGTCACGACATCCATGACCTGACGCACCATCGCGGAGAGCTCTGCCACGTTCACGAACTTGGCGAAGCGCGAGACCGCCTTGTATTCGCCCGCAGCATTCTGCTCCAGCTCGGACACGCTCTCGCCGAATGCTCCCGCCCAGGCGTCGAACTTCTCGAGTCCGCGCTCGGCGAGGATATCCGGCTGCATGTAGCGGCTGAGAGACCACAGCTCGGCCATGGTATTGGTGATCGGCGTGCCCGAGCCCAGCACCAGACCGCGGCCGGGCCGGATCGAATTGAGATACTGCGACTTGATGTAGAGGTCCCACGCCATCTGCGAGCCCTCGGGGCTGATGCCCTTCAGGTTCGACATGGCGGTGGTGAAGTCGAGTTTGCGGAACAGGTGGGCTTCGTCGATCGTCAGGTGATCGACGCCCATTTCCTCGAACGTGAACGTCGCGTCCTTGCGGCCCTTGCGGCTGACAAGGCGCTGTTCCAGCCGCTCGATCTGCTTTTCGACGCGCGAGCGGGTGATGCGGTTGTCGCCGCCATCTTTCTTGAGGTCGGCCAGCACCTGACGATAGGAGTTGATCTCCCGCTCGATGATGCCGTTCTCGAACTCGGCCGAAACCGGGATCATGCCGAACGAGGAATGCGTGATGATGATGGCGTCGAGGTCGTCGATTGCGACATTCGCCACGAACTGCTTGCGCTTGTCGGTGTGGAACCGCTTATCGTCGGCGATGGCAAGGCGCGCGGTCGGGTACTGCTCGTACCACTCCTTCGTGAACTGCGCGAGCATGTGGTTCGGCACCGCCACCATCGGCTTGCGGACCAGCCCGAGGCGGCGCATTTCCATGATCGCGCCGATGTATTCCGACGTCTTGCCGGCGCCGACGGCGTGCGCAACGTAGGTGTTGCCCGACTGGATGATGCGGGCGATCGCACGCTTCTGGTGCGGCCGCCATGACCAATGCGCGGCGATGCCGGGCGTCGTCAGGTAGCTGCCGTCATATTCCCGCACGACGAGGTTGTTGTAGGTCTCATTATAGTAGGCGGCCAGCGCGTCGGCGCGATCCTGATCGGCCCAGATCCACTCAGAGAATTTCGAGCGCATCTGCATCAGCTTGTCGTTCGCGGCTTCCGTCTTCGCGACGTTTAGCACGGACGATTTTTTGCCGTCGAGGTGAACCTCGTCATAGATCTTGACGGTCTGACGGTTCAGCGCGGATTGTAGCAGTGCCGGTGCGCGCTTGTCCTCGGTGCCCCAGGTCGAGCGGGCGGCCACCGAATCCGTGTCACCGGATACGGTCCACGATGCCAGCTTCGGCTGGTAGCGGACGCGGATCGTCTCCAGGCCCATCTCGTCGCGCGCGAACTTCTCGATCTCGGCCTGCGGAATCCACGGCATGCCGAGCGAAGCATGGATCTGCGACGGCGCCAGCGGCATCGGCTGGCTGGCTTCCAGCGCGGCGACGTTGCGGCGGAACTCGGGATTGCGGTCAGCCGCCTTCTGCGCCAACTCGAGTTTCTTGCGGACGTTGCCGGAAAGGTACTCGTCGCGGGTCTGGAATGCGTCCTTGGTGCCGGGCACCTTGAACACCTGTTCGCCCAGGGCCTCGACCACCTCGGCCTCGGTCTTCTTCGTCAGTTCGGCGATCGCCGGAACGTTGACGCGGCCGTACTGGCTCAGGCTGTAGAGCAGGCCATCGTTGACCGACGAAATCTGCGGAACCACCTCGCGGCTGATGACGTTCTTGAAGAACACATCGGACTTGTGGCCGATGCCGGTTCCCTCGTCGTACTTCTCGATCGCGCGGAGCCGGTAGCTCTCCGGGTCGTCCATGAACGGATCGACGTTCGGACGCTTGTCGATGATGACGTCGGGCACTTCGTCGAGGTCGAAGTCGCCCTCATCGAACGGCAGTCCGGCCTTGGCTGCTTCCTCGCGCGCCTTCTGGCGCTCGCGGGCGATCACCGAGGTCGACATTTTGGCAGCGATCATGTCGCTGGCGTCGAACGTGCCTTCCCGGAAGGTCTCGCCAGCATAGCGCGCGGCTTCGCGGGCTTCGTCGCGCGCCGCCTCCATCTGGATCACGTTCGGGCGGCGGGTCTGGATCACCGACTTGTTAATCGGACCATGCTTTGCCACGAAGTCGTCATAGGCCTTGTTGAGCACGGCGCGCGCGCGGGTGGCGTTGCCGGCGTCGCCCTTGAGATCATAGGCATAGACCTGACGCAGCGCGTCGCGCACCGGGATCAGGCCCTTGATGCGCTCCATGTCGGCGGCGGTGCGGCCGTTCTCGACGCCCTTGCCGCGCTGGCCAACCTTCTGGCCTACGCCATTGGTCACCTGATGCAGCGAGCCGTCGGGCCCGACGTAATAGGTGCCTTCCTTCTTCTCGGTGGTGTCGAAGTCGTGCTGATGCTGCTCGGTGTTGACGTCGTTCCACGGCCGCATGATGTCGGCGGGCAGGTTCTTGATCGCGGCAGCGAGGTCCGTCTTGATGTCCGAACCGGGCACCGACTTGACGGAATAGCGGCCGGGGTAGAGCCGGTCGTTGGCGTCCTGGCGCCCGAGCACCATCTGCGGGTTGGCGAGGAAGTAGCTGTTCACGTTGACCGTGATGTCGCCTTCCTTGCCCGGCAGCGCCACGGGCGCGGTCTCGGTCCACGAGCGGTCGCCAGCCACGTCGCCCGGCAGTCGCTTGCGCAAGAAGATGATGTCGGTGGTGACCATCGTTCCGGCGTTCTTGGCGAAGGCGTCGCCCGGCAGGCGGATCGCACCAGCCAGATCGGCACGGTCGGCGATGTAGTTCCGCGCGTCCGGATCGAGCTTGTTCATGGTTCCGGCGCTGGTGACGAACGCCAGCAGGCCACCGGGCCGCACCGCATCCAGCGACTTCGCGAAGAAGTAATCATGCAGCAGGAAGCCCTGCTTATACTTCGGGTCGCTCTTGATCGCGACGTCCGCGAACGGCGGGTTGCCGATCACGAGGTCGTAGCTGTTCTCGGGGAGGCGAGTCTTTGTGAAATCGTCCTGGCGCACGCCATACTTCGGGTACAGCAGCTTGGCGATGCGCGCGGTGACGTGATCGAGTTCAACGCCCTGGTAGTGGCTGTTGGCCGCGATGTCGGCAGGCATCATGCCGGCGAAGTTGCCAACACCCATGCCGGGCTCGAACACCTGCCCGCCCGTGAAGCCCATCTTGGCCACGGCATCCCACATCGAGCGCACAACGTCCTCGGCGGTGTAGTGCGCGTACTGGATCGAACGCCGTGCGGTCGCGTATTCCTCGTCGTTGAGCGCGGCTTTCAGCCGCTCATGCAGCGTGAAGAACGTGTTGTCGGAGTGCTCGCCCTGCGCATCGGGGAAGATGTTCTTGATGCCGCCCCAGCCGACATACTGTGCCAGCGTTGCCTGCTCGGCAGCGGTAGCCGGTCGGCCTTCCGCCACGATCTGATTGGCAAGCTCGATGGCGTTGACGTTGGCAATCGCCTTGGTCTTCTGGCCGCGTCCTTCGTCGAGCGCACCGGGCTCGATGACGAAGTTCTCGCCCTCTACGTTTGCGGCAGGTTTTGCAGCGCGCTTCTTTCGTCCATCTGGCGCGTCGTCTGCTCGTGCTTCGGAAAGTCGAGCATCACCGCCATCATCTGCTCGATCGCCTCGCTGGCTTCCGGTTCCTTCGGATACCCGCCCTGCTCCTTCGGCGCGTTCGCCGTCAGCTCGTGGAACAACCGGCTCGCCTCCGCTGCCTTCTCGTCCACGTAGGCTTGCAGCGTCCCCTCCCGGCTTAGCCGGTTGAACATCTTCGGCGCCTGCTGACGCATCGCCTGCATGTAGCTCGCCTTGAACTCCACGGTCGCCTCCTATGTCACCCCGTGCTTCGCCTTGCTCATCGAGAATCCCTCCTGCCTGCCGCGAGCTTACGCCCCCGGAACCTTTGGCGGAAGCCCTGTCTTGAGCGGCGTTGCTGGCTTGATCCCCAGCGGCTCGACCCCTGCCGGCGGCTGCGCCAGTTCCGGTTGATTCAGCTTCGGAATTTTGGTTAAGATCTTGGCGGCGGCGCGAAAACTCGCCAGCTTCCGGTTCACTCCCGCGCCCTTCAAGGCTTTCCGGCTCAAGATCGCTCCCGCGTTGATGTGCCCCTGCGGACGCGGCCTCCAGGCTGGCCCTGACTTCTTGCCCATATGCTTCAACGGCCTCCTGTTCGGTGATGAAACCCTGCTCGACGGCGTTAACCACGACGGCCTGACCGAACGCGGTCGCCGGGTCCATGCCGGGGTTGTCGCCCATGATCTCGGCGGCGCGGGCGATGTCGACGGGCGCCACACGGTCGGCGTCGGGGCCGAGCGCAAGCTCGACCTGATTCATGCTATCGCCGAACAGGCCGTCGTCGGCCTGGCGCTGCGGCACCTTCGGCTTGAGGCCCTGATCGGCACGGCGCTGGGCCTGCTCGCCCTGGTCGATACGCTCCGTCCCCGGAATTATGGCCTGTTCGCCAGCTTCCGTTTGCTCGCTTTGCGCGACAACAGCCGCATCAGGTTTGCCATCCGCGATTGCTTCTTCGCCTTGACCGGATCGCTGCTCTTGACTGCCCGCTGGTGCAACAGACCCGCCATCCGCTGGTGCTGTTCGGCTTTGAAGTGCATCGGTCGCTCCTTCGCCATAGGTGGCGGTGATGTCGTTCTCGGTGATCTCGTAATCAGCGTCCTCGTTGACGGCGCGCACCGCGGCCATCTCGACGGCGCTATCGATGTCGAGCAATTCATCAGCCATGATCGCGGCGGCCTGCTCGGCAAGGCCCTCCGGCAACTCGGTGTACTCTGCCTGGATCGCTTCAACATTCTCCGCGATCTGCTTGTCGCGCGCGGCCGCGCTCGATTCCGCCAGCGACGTGCGCTGACGCTTCGACGTCTTGCCTTCTTCGCCCTCTGCACGATGCGCACCGCCGCGCATTTCGGTATCGAGCGCGTCGAGGAAATCGCGGACGGTGGATGTCTTGTTGTTCTCGCCGCGGAAGTAGCCGGCCTCTTCGGCCGCCTCGCGCATGTTGTCGAGAGAATCGCCGGTCGCCTTGGTAACACCAAAGAAACCCTTGCGGCCGGGGATCTGAACGCGGTGATCGCCGCCCAGGCCGATCGCATTCAGTTCCGGGTCGGGGCGCAGGCCGCCGCGGCTTGCCACAAATTGAAGCAGGGAAAGCGGCTCATCCACCGCTTTTTTCGGCGGTGTCGAGGAACCGCCACGATCTACTGATGTTGTGGATGCGGGCCTGACGCCACCATCGCCCCCAAGGCTGGCGTCCGGGGAACCCTTCGCAGAGGTGGGAGATGCAACCACCGAAGCTGTAGCATCGGAACCGGCTTCTACGGTCTTATCCGGACCCGCGGAAGCCGGTTTCAGCGCCTTGGTGGCGTCCCCCTCCGACAGCCAAGCCTTCAAATCAGGCACAGACATAGCAGTGATCGCCCCGATTGTATCGGGGCCTTTGGTCGATGTGCCGACGTATGCGGCAAATGCGTCACGCTCGGTCAGGAACCCGGCCATGACTTTCGTCTGCCGGAACTTCTTCGTATCGCGGTCGATCTCGTCGATGACGAAGACGTTCGGGCTTTCCGGGTGCTCGCCCATGTAAACGTCGACGTGCATCCCGTCGGCGCCCTTGGTGCCAAGGAAGTAGCCGTAGGCCGCGCCCGCGTGCGTGACCTCGACGGCCTCGCTCGTTTCCGGGTTGACCATCTTGCGCACGCCGCCCTTGGCGACTTCGAGCGAGATCGGCAGACCGTTCCACTTCGCATGCCCGAGCTGGCGGTTGTTCGCTTCGCCCTGGGCGGGCGTGTAATCGGTGGCGCCGGCCGCTGCCGCGCGCTCCACGTCGCGTGCCGACTTGATGTCGATCGGCTCGTCACGCGTGCCCTTGCCGTTGCGGCCGTCGAGCGTCTGTTCCGGCGTCTCGATCGACACCGTGTTGCCGGGGCTCTTGCCCTTCTCCATCTCCGCGCGCTGCTGTTCGGCGGTATCGGGCTTGCCGACGGCGGCGCGTAGCTCCGTGCCGTCCGCGTCGCGCTCGACGATGGTGACTTCCGGACCCGGGCGGCCGGCGACGTCCTCCTTGGTGAAGGAGCCCAGGCCGAGCAGTTCGTTCTCTCGGCCGGCGGCCGAGGCATTCTGAACAGCGTGCGATGTGGTCTTCTTCGGATTGTAGTGGAACACGCCACGAGGGGTTATCGCGCGCTGCATGCCGGGCGGCAGCGGCAGTTCCCTCGTGCCGTTTGGGAACATCTGCGCGACGCGCTCGCCCTTGATGAGCTGGTTCTGCTGTGCCTTGAGGGTGGCACGGGATTCCGGGACGTTTTGGCCAGTGTCGGCAGGCCTTACGTCATTCGGCGACGTAACGACGCTTTCCGGCTGGGGAGCACCGGAGGCCGCCGCCGCGTCAGGTGCTTTGGCTTGCTCGACGGGATCGGTTTCGGTTTGTGTGCTTTCCGCGCCATTTGGCTTGCTCCGTTTCGGGTGCTTCGACATGGCCTTGCCGGGCTTAATGCCTTCGGCGATGGCGTCAGAAAACTCCCGCTTGCGCTGGCTTCCTGACATAGCAGAAATATCTTCGTCGGAATAGCCGTACTCGCGGAGCACGGCATAATGCAGGTGGGAGGCTTCTTCCTTGGGCTTTAGGCCCTCCTGCTCCGGTTCGGATGCGCCGGGCATCCGCTGCGCATCCGGCGCGGTTTCCGGCGCGGATAGCGCCGGGACGTCGCCGGTTGGCGCGTCCTTCTGGCGGATGAAGTCGTCGATCTCCGAACGGGTTTGCGCGCCGCGCGCGCGACCCTCCTCTCGACCTCGAACCTCCTCGGCTTGCCGCAGGAAGTCGTCGACGGATGTCTCGGCGCCGGGCTGCGCACCGCCGGGCGGCGGGGCTGAACCGGGGGATTCCCCACCCCGGCCGCGTGTCGCAGCACCGCTGATGCCGCCACCGGCGCCGCCAAGGATGGCGGCAATCGCCATCGAGCGCGGCACGTCCTCGAACAAGTCCTGATCGGGCTTGTAAATCCCCTGGGCGATGGCGTTCTGCATCAACTGTTGCAGACCTTCCTGGCCGCCCTCCATGATCGCGCCCTTGACGGCCGCGAGACCCACACGCTTGAGGAAACCGAGCGCCTTGCCGGTTCCGCCTAGCATCGGGATCAGTGCGTCCACGAGGTCGGTAGCGCCAGCGACGCCGCCGAGCATGGTCGCGCGCCGAATCTGATCGTTGCTCGCGCCGTCCTTCACCGCCCGGTCGGCGGCTTCGCCCATGCCTGCGGTCGTAAACAGGGTTCCGGCCAGCGTCGGCCCGATGCCGGGGATCATGCTGGTGGCGATGCCAGCCGCCATGGATCCGGCGCCGGCGCCGATGTCGCGCGTCCACGACTTTCCCGGCTCGAAACCGGGCGCTGGAGCCAGCGTCTCCTTGCCGAACTCCTCGATGGCCTCACCCGCTTTATAGAGCGGCTTGTCCTTCACGGGCTCGGTGGCCGACTTGTTGTTGGCCTCGAACTTTGGCCGCAGCGTCTCGATTTCCTTGGCCGCGTCGCCGCCCTGGCTGATCCGGCGCAGCGCGGCGTTGTAATCCACCTGCAAGCCGCGATCGCTGATCTCGCGCAGCACCCGGCCCATCAGCTTCGCGCGCTGACTGGCCGTCATGTCCTTGGCCCGGCCGAGCTCGTCGAGCATTTCGGTCGGGGCCAGCGTCGGGATGCCGATGGCGGCGGTGCCCTTGAGCGCCGCAGCGCCCATATTCTTGCCGCCTTCGAGCACGCCCTTGCCGAACTCGATGGGATACTGGCTCAGGCCGGGTGCGGCCGCTGGCGGCGGCTCGGGGCCGATCAGTGGTGCGGGTTCGGCCTGGGCCGAGAAATCAAGGTTGGCGTTGGGAGATGCGGCGGGCTCGATGCTCTGCGCGGAGAAGTCGGCCGCTGGCGCGGCGGGCTTCGCTGGCGTGGTCAGGTCAACATCGACCGGCTCGTAGTCAGTCTCGCCGAGCTTGCGCGCGAGCCGCGTGTTGAGCATGCGCGGATCAAGCGACGTCGCCGGGAGCGGGCCCGGCGAGGTCTGACGGATCAAGGATTCGGTGGCGGTGCGAGGGTCGAAGTCGTCCCCGTTGCCGATCAGCGCGTCTTCAAAAGCCATTTATGCTGCTTCGCTTTCGCTCTCGTAGGAGGGAGCGATGCCGGGCGGCATCGGCGGCATCATCGGCGTCATGGCTGACACCTGCTGCGGAGCGGCAGCGGTCGGCTGCTGGCTGCGCTTGATGAGCAGACGACCGTCCTTCGGATTGATGAAGTAGGCGCCGTCCGGCAGCTCGTCGAACGCCTTCTGCGCCGCGGCCGGGTCTTTCGGGAAGTCCTTGACCGGGTTCTTGTCGGAGAAGCCGGGCTTTTCGCCGATGCCCTTGACCTTCGCCGGATCGACGCCGAGCGTGGACAGGTGGCCGTCGCGCACCGTGCCGATCATCTTCTCGTGCTCGGTCATTGCGGCCTTGGCTTCCTTGGAATCGACGCCGAACTGCTTCTGCACTTCGCGGACCTTGCTGGCACTGGCCTTGATGCCGGCGTCCTGATTGGTGGCACCGATCGCGCGCAGATAGAGCTGCTCTGGCGTGTTCATGACACTGCCCTTGCCGCTGGCGGCCTTCTCCTTCGCCGCTTCCAGCCGGGCCTTGGTGCTCTCGATCTGGTAACGCAGATAGTTCTTGTTGTACTCGGCGGTGTTGCCCTCGCGCTTCGCCGCGATCGCGCGCGCCAGATACTTGTCCTGCTGCTCAGTGGTCTTGTCGTCGGCCTTCTTGCCGCCTTCCAGGGTAGCGCCAGCGGACGAGGTGATCGCCTGCATCGGCGACTTGCCCGCGCTATCGCCGACCGACTTGAGACCAGCGGCGAGCCCGCCACGGATCTGCGATTCCCGGTTGGCGTCGAGGCCGAGCGCGCGGCCGAGCGCGGTCTGCGCCTGCGGGCCGCCACCACCAGCGCCAACGATCTTGACCGGCCCGCCGCCACCAGCGGCCTTGTAGCTGTCATAGATCGAATTCCCCTCGGCCGGGGTCATCGCCGCGGGTACAGGCTCGGTCGAGCGCCGGTTGAGGCCGGGGCGCATCATCAGCCCTGGCGGCTGGCCGGGCGGCGGCGTAGCTGCATCCATCGGCGGCCGCGCCATCGGAGGGGGCGGCGGCGCAAAGCCGGGACCGTTCGGGATCAAGCCGCCAGCCGTCATCGGGTCGGTGCCCATCGGCAAGCCGGGCTTGCCGAGACCGGGCGGCAGGCTCATGCCGTCGGCCATCGGGTCGGGCTGCATGGACGCGCCAGCGGGCGGCGCCGGCATGCCGTCGGCCTCGGGCGGCCGGATCGGCATCTGGCCCATATTGAAGTTCGGCGCGTTGGTGTCCTCGCCGGTCATCTGCACAGGCGGCATCGGCCGTTGCGGCGGCGCGATGTCGCCCGGCCCCTGCGGTCCGATCCCGCCATCGAACATGCCGGGCGGCATGCTGCCACCGCTCAGATCGCCGATTCCCTCGGTTAGCCAGCTCAAGAGCCCCATCGTGATCCCCTAAATGAACGCCGAGAGAAGGGTGGTGCCGATCGTCCCCGCGAGGCCCCAGCCGGAATTGTCCGGCTTGCTCTCGGTGGTGGTCTGGCTGGCCGGCATCGCCTGCGAGCCCGCACCGATGGTCTGGTTGAGCAGCGCCGCGTCCTGCCGCGGCTGCTGCTGCGCCATGAGCCATTGGTTGTACATCGCTGTGATGTTGGCCTGATCCTGCGCGGTCTGCTGCTGGCCCATGGCGTTTTGAGCCCCGGCGACGCCGAGCTGCTGGTTCTGGAGGCCCTGCAAGGCAGTCGAGCCGCCGAGCGCGCGCGCGAGCGCCGATTCCGCGTAGCCCGCGGTGGCGTTGTCGGCGGTGAGCTGGTTGCCGACGTCCTGGGCGCTGGCGCCGATGGCGGTCTGGAACGCCTTGTCGTAGGCCTGGCCGATAACGCCCTCGCGCTGGACGTTCTGATTGAACCGGGTGTTGGCCGCCTCGATGCCTGCACGGGCATCGCCGAACGCACCGGCCGAGGTCGCAGCCGAGTTGACGCCGGCATTATCTCGAGCATTCGAGATATCGAGCTGGCGCATCTGCGGGGCCAGCGCCTGCTCGACGTACTGGCTCATGTAGGGCGACATGCCCTCGTAGATCTTGCTGGTGTCGACGGTTTGAGCCGGCGCGCCGGAATACTGGCCGATCAACGCCTTGGCTGCGTCGCCGGTCCCGTTGCCGACGATCGCGTCCGTCAGACCGAATGAGGCCTTTTGCTGGTCGGAGAAATTGGCAACCTGCGGGCCCTGGTAGGCCTGGAAGCCTTTGTCCCGGAGGTTCTTGACGAAATCGAGGTTACCGACGGCGGCCGACTCGACGGCCGGATTCGCCATGAACGTCTTTTCCGACTT
>CAZZBK010000015.1:11824-44060 GCA_964652155.1 uncultured Planctomycetaceae bacterium
TACCGACGGCGGCCGACTCGACGGCCGGATTCGCCATGAACGTCTTTTCCGACTTACCCGTTTCACTTGATCCAAAACACAATTTCAATCCCTCCCTTTCAAGAGGTATTCGGCTGCACGCCTGAGCCGATCTGGATTATCTTCGTAGTGGCCGAGGCCCTTGTTGCACGGAGCGCAAAGCAACCCTCGGATTTTTCCCGTCGCATGGTCGTGATCAATGCACAATGAGCCCCACCGCCCCTTTAGCTGGCCAATGGGTGTCAGACAGATCGCGCACTTACCGCTCTGCTGCTTCACCATCTGATCGTAGACGTCGATGGTGATCTGGTACTTCTTGACCTCGTGCGCCTTGTATTTTTCGCGGGGGTTCTTTTTGCGCTGATCTCGGTGATAATCAGCGTGACACTTCATGCAATCCGGCCGTCGTCCATCCTTGGTCCCTGGATGTCGGCCGAACTTGGATATGTGCTTGTCTTCCCCACATTTGACGCAGGTTTTTGAGCCGCCCTCCTCAACCTCGAAAGATCGAAGCGTTTTCCATCGCTGATAGTGCATGTTGCACTTGCCATGAGCGAAGTGTTTGCGCTCGCATCCATCTTCGCCGCATGGTCTCATGATTCGCCCCGATTTTCAGCGATCTTACCTTGTTCCGCGCCATAAACCCGCGGCATCAGGCGCAGAACGCCCCTTTTCCCCTTACGAATCTTGCCCTGGTGGATGAACTTGATCCCGGCAGCATCGGCGATCTTGATCGCCTCCTCCTCCAGCATGTCGGCGGCCGGCGTGTTCATGACCTCGGGCAGCACGAAGTGCCAACGGTCGGTCAGGAAGGTGGCGTCGCCGTACCACCACACCGGGTTGACGATGCCCATGGTGCCGATCAGGCGGCCATTGCGGACCAGCATCAGCGCGACCTCGTTGCGCACGACGCGGATGATCTCCTCCAGGCTCTTGAGCGGGTTGACTTGGCACTGCATCGCAGGCGCGGCCACCACCAGCAGAAACTGGTGGATGGCCGTCATGTCCTGCTCGCTCTCCGCGTAGCGGATCTCAGGTTGATCGGGATTCGCCGCCACGTCGGATGTCCTCGATGAGTGTTGCAATGAATGCCTGCGTCTGCGCGAGCGTCGAGACCCCGACATTGAGCGTCCTTGTTTCGGCGTAAGTGCCGGTAATGGTGAAGGAAGCGACGATATCGACCAGATGGTATTCGGCCGATGCCAGTTCGACCTCTTTGAGACCTTCGGCCGCGGCCGGGTCCTTGATCTTTCCGAGGATGAACGAGATATCAATTCGTCTCATCAGCGCCTCCCGCTCGGCTTGACCCACAACACGGGCTTGCCCCAGCGGAAGTAGCAGCCGAGCGTGTCGCCCGAGAGCATCATGCCGATGTAGCGGCCTGACACACGCATGTCGATTGCGCCGGTGTCCTCCACGGCAATCGTCTCCGTCTCGGTGTCCTCGAAAGTTGAGTCGTTGAGATAGTCGTAGGTGTCGATCGTCAGCGTGATCTCGCCAACCTGCTCCTTGAAGTCGGGGATCATGGATTCAGCGTCCATGTGCGCGCCGCCCTCGTTCATCGAGTAGGACGCAAGCTGCAGGCTCCACGGCAGGATTTCGCCGTTGTCGTCATATCCGAACTCATGCAGGTAAAGATGCCCGTCCGACTGCGCCATGTAGGGCCGGGTGTCACCCTGGGTGAAGTGCGCGCCCGAGCAGCGGCCGAACGACAACGGCGCCCAGCACTTGTTTTCGATAGAGAAAAGCACGCCGATGGTCGGCGTCGTCTGCCCTTCGATGGTGATGAAGAACGCCACCTCGTTGTGCTGCGGCCAATAGGAGGCGTTGCACTGATAGCCCGAGTTGATGTCGACACGATCGAAGATGTACTTGCGGATATCCTCAACGTTCGGCATCGGCGCCACCGAGCCCGCGTAATGCCAGAACGTGTCTTGGCCCATCCAGTAGGCGATGCCACCTGCGGTGATCGCCGCATTCGGTGAGACCAGACCGCAATCCTTCGCCACCATCGACGAGTTATAGATGTAGGTCGATCCGGTGTACTGGAACCGATAGAGCGCAGCGTCCGTCCACACCAGCGAAATGAAGTCGGACAGCACCTTGCCGCCGACGAGCTTGGTGCCCTCGGTCAGCGTGCGGATGTTCGCAGTGTTGCCGACGGCCGGCGTCCAGATCAGGTAGTCGCCCTGGCTGCACCACTTCACCAGCATGCCGAGGCAGAGCGCGAAGATGAACCGTTCCGGTGTCACGAACATCGCGCGGACGTCGGTCGGCAAGCCGGGATCGGCCGAGATGAGTTCGGCGCGGTCCCACGGCTCGATTTCGGTCGGATCGAACAGGTAGATCGAACCGCCGTTGTAGGAGGCCACGAGCAATTGGCCGAAATGATCCAGCGACCAGATGCGCGGTTCAAGAAAGATCGTGGAGCTGTCGCGCTCGTCGCCATAACCTTCAAGGCCGTAGCCGCCAACGCCGTAGCCATAGCCGAACGCACCTAGCTCGTTGCCGATCGGGATCTCGTATTTGTACTCCACCGACGCGCCGCCGCCCGTGTCGTCCGATGTGGCCGCCGACGTGAACTGGAATTTATAGGAGCCTGAGCCCAGCACTTCGGCAACGATAAAGGTCCCGTTTGGCGTGATGCCGCCGACAGCGGTCGCGCCGGAATAGAACACGGTGTCTCCGACGCTCACGCCATGCAGCGCGTCTGCGACCTCGACAAGATCGCTGCCGTTGACTGTCGTGAACGGATCGTTTCCGAGCGTTCCCTCGTCGCGGTACGGCGTGATGTCAGTCTGGTTCCAGACCGGATTGTAGGCGTAGAGCTTGCGATAGGTGCCGACGGAGAAGTAGCCGTTCTGCACGTTGTCGCGCCACGCATGCGAGGATCGTGGCTGGCCTGACGTTGCCTGCGTCGTGATCTTGACATTGCCGCCGATCTTCTGCGGCCTGCCCTTCACGAAGCGAACATTGTCGGAGGCGATCCATCGGCCTTCGACGGAATGCTCAGATTCGGTCAGCACCACACCGGGCGGCGGAACGATTGGAAGCGGACTTACCTCAGACATTCAGCTCTCCATCAGGCTTGCCGCGCGCTGCACCTCCAGGAAACAGCGCGCGGCTCACCCTCCCCCCGCCGACGACGGCCATCGACGAAGCTCTCAATATCGAATGCACAGCATGGCCGAGAGGTTGGTCGGCCGGGCCTCGGTGCCACCGTCTGACGACGAGGTGAACGAATAGGTGTGAGTGTGGCTACCGCTGACACCACTCGTCGTTCCGGAATAAGCGTGTGTATGTTCGGTGGAGGCTGTACTTATGGTAGCATTGCCAACTCCTGGGATACCAAAGCCACCGCCACCGGTCGTGCTGCCGGCCCCCGTTATGTTGGCGTTGTGGTTGTGACCATGGCTGGCATTCGCACTCATGTTGCCGGTGTTACCGGAGAACGTGTGCGAGTGATCCGCGCTCTGGGTTGAGGTCGTGCCCGATCCAGTGTGGGTGTGCGCCTTGTTCTGGTCGGTCTGCGACGTGCCGGCTGTCACGGATGCCGTGCGCGAGCGCAGGAACTTGCCTGCGGTGTAGGCGTCCGGGATGGTGAAGGTGGTCGAGTTGTCGCCGACGCCCCATGTGGTGCTGATCTTGGCGAACAGGTCGATAGCACTCAGGCGCAGCGGCGTCGCGCCGGTGCATTCGAGAGCGCCGCCCGGCGCGGTCGTTCCGCCGTGATAGAACAGCTCGCCGACATTGTGGCCATCGTGGCGGTGCATGTCCGTGCCGTCGCAGGTGATCTCGGTGACCTTGCCGTGCGGAATGTTGACGGCTGTATTGCCCGACGTTTTGATGAGGACGTAGAAGCCCGCATGCGTCAGCTCGTTGATGAACCGCCAGTTGTTCGCGGTCGACGGCACGGTGATCGTCAGGTCAGACGCCAGCGTGCCTTGCAGGATGATGGTGCCGTAGACGGCGCTGTCCTGGGTCAGCGAGTAGGCGCCGCCAGTCAAGCCGGAAATCGTGAGGCAGCCAGCCACCGCGTTTTCGAGCGGCGTGATGACTTCGTTGTTGAGGTTTGCGCCCCAGGCGTTCGCGTTGCCGCCCGTCTCTTGCAGCAGCAGGCCGAAAATTGGTGTGGTTGTATCGACCATCAGTAATAATCCCCCGGTGTCGGCGTGTCGGTGCCGAACTCAGCCCCACGATATTGAAGGTCGTTCTCGGCCGCGGTCGAGCCCACGAGCGTCGTCAGCGCCGAAAGGTGCTTCTGGTACTCGGTCGAGTCTTTCATGTAGTCGGCGGCGGCGGCCATGCAGGCGACGCGCAGCAGCTTCGGATAGCGCACGGTCAGCCAGTTGGTCAGCACCGACGACGAAAGCGGCTTCGGAGAACGGTAATAGAGCAGCTTGTACTGCGATGCCGTGTCGAGGGCGCAGTCGAGCTTGAGCTTCTCGTCGAAGATACCCCACCGGGTTGGCGATGCCGCGATCAGCTTGTTCGCGGTGAATTCGGCCACAGCGCCGCCGCCCGTGGCGCTCGATGACGCCTCGGTGTCGGTGTCGATGACGAAGTTGTCGGCATCGGTGATCGTGGTGATCGGGAAAGTGCCGTTCAGATCCAGCCCACCGACAGCATCGGCCTCGGCGATCGTGATCGTCGATCCCTGAGTGAGCGTGTGCGCGGTCGATTCCACCGCCACCAGCGAGGAGCCGCTGGTCGTAGTGAACGGGTCCGCGCCGAAATCGCCGGACAGCGACGTGTCGTAGGACCGGGCGGTCGCGACGTCGGTCTCGATCTTGTGCTTGATGTCGTAACTATTCTTGATGTCCCGCAATCGGCCGATCGGATCGAGAAACCGCGCCGGCAGCGCGATCTCGGAAGCGCCCACGGCCATGCCAAACGTCCACTCGGTGCGCATCTCGCGCACCCGCAATAGCTGAAACAGCAGCGATTGGGCCTCGTCGAGCACGGCGGGCAGATCCAATTTCGTGTAGTTGACCCAATTCGCGAGTGAGCCGGTCGTCCCTTTCGAGGCAACCAGCGAGGTGTATGACATGGCCATGGTGCGCTATCAGTCCGCGTGCTTCTTGAACTTCGGGCGAAGTTCGTTGCGGGGGCACACACCCTCCTTGACGAGGAACGCTACCGCGTCCTCGATCTTGGCGATGCGCTTCTTGTAGGTCCGCGCGATCTCCTGGCTGACGTCGTTCCATTCGACTTCCTGCCGGCCGCGGAGCCATTCGCCGAGGTTGACTGCCGGAAGCAGATCCTCCTCGTCATCGTCTTCGGCCTCGGTGTCGGTGGCCTCGCCATCCTCGTCGTCTTCATCGACGGCTTTTGGCGGCTTGACCCTGACCTTCGCGGCTGCGGCCATGGCCCGCTTGATGTGCTTCTCGGCCATCTTCCGGCGCTTGTCGCCGACGGGCCCCTTTGCTTGCATGTCGGGGTGATCGAAGATGAAATAGCCCTCTGCGTCACAGGGGATTCCATCCTGATAGTACATCACGCCGCAATGCGGATCGCCCGGCACACGATCGCCGTGAACGGTCGAGAACGAGCGGGAGCGGTCCATGCGAACCCTTGGCGGCGCCGGTGGCGCCGCCTCGGGTTCACCGCCGAATACTTGAGCGGTGTCCGTCGTCATGGTCAATGCTCCTACTTCTGCACAGCACTGGAGCCGGACAGGGAGTGGCTGAGATTGGTGGTCGAGCCACCCATCTTGCCGCCCTTGGTGTCAGGCAGAGTGTGGCTACCGGAGTTGTCGGGCGGATAGGACACTTTGTCCTTGAAGCCCTGGCCCTTCGATTCCTTCATGGCGATTTAGTCCTCGTACATGCGGGGAAACGGATATTCCGCCTCGCCGCCGATTGCGGGACGCATGCCGCTTTTGCGGCTTGCGCGTGACAAGACGCTGTAGCCGTCGAGCCCAGCGTCGCCACAGTCAGCAGACATGGCGTTCTGCTCCTGCGGATTCTTCGCTGGGATGACGGCGTTTTCGTCTCGGCCTTGGTAGTAAGGGTAGCGTGCCATCGGTTGTCCCTCTGGCTTGGTTGCGTGAAGGGGCCGGTTGCCCGGCCCCTCAGCGGTCTTGTGTCAACTGGTTAGAACCAGTCGATCTCCACGGCGACCATGCCGGCGCCGGTCTCGGTGCCACCCGAACCCGGAACGAGGCTGACGAAGAACGGTGCATCCGCGGGGATGAACGCCTTCTCCAGCACGACATGCTCGGAGTAGTTGGTGCTCTGCCGACCGGGCAGGGTGGCCGCACCCGGCTCCTTGATGGAGTCGACGGCCAGCGCCGAGGCCCGCACCATGCCGCTCGTGAACGAGGTCGTGGTGTAGCCAAGGATGGCGGTCGAGCCGAGACGGAAGCGGGCGTACTCGTTGTCGAGCGAGCCCAGGTCCGACGCGGCGTCGCCGACGTTGACCTCCGGAACGGTGGTGGTGCCCACCATATCCTCGGTGACACGAACCTCGATATCGCGCACGAGGCCCTTTTTGCCGGGCGGGCCGATGAAGGCGTAAGACTTCGCCTCGCCGTCCGCACCGAACTGGATCGGGGTGTCGTTGCCGATCATGTAACGGATGGTCTGACACCCAACGCGCTCATAGCTCATAGTTCTTCTCTCTCTTTCTGATGGGTGGATGACGCGGCCTTTTGGACCGCGCCGGTTCGCGTGGCTGATTAGGCCGCGCTATCCCACATCATGACGCGAGCATTCGTCGCATCGGGGTGAACGAGACCGAAACCGCCCAGGTAGTACCAAGCGATTCCGCGCGAACGGCCGTAGTCACCGGGGATCTTCGCCCGGATTTCTTCCGGAACGCAGACAGCCTCGGTAACGGTGTCGGCGCCCATCATGAACGCCCACGATGACACGGCGCCATTCCAGGCGTCCGCGGTGCGGGTCCACGGATCGAAGGTCGTGGAGTCGTAGGCACCACCACCCGGAATGAACGTCTGCTCGATGAAGCGGAACGATTCATAGCGGCCGATCTCGCCATTGAAGATGTGGGCGAGGCCGGTTTCGGTGTACTGGTGCAGCGTCTCCAGCGAGTTCTTGAGCCCGCGGAAGGTGGTCACTTCGGCGATCGAGACGTAATCGTCGGCGATGTAGGGCGCGATATTCGATGTGTTCGCCTTGGGTCGCAACGCCAAGACCGTCTTTCCCCAAATGAAAGGGGTGACAGCATTGTCTTTCAACAATGACCAGACTATATCACCACGAGGCGATTTTGCTTCGTGCCGTGCATTTCGAGGCCGCTTGGCCTCTACTCCCCGGAGGGATAGTCGTTGAACGTTAAGATGAAGCCCACAGAGGCTGCTTACATTGCCGGCCTGATGGATGGCGAGGGATGCTTCACCATTTTCAAGCAGGTCAACAGCTTGATCCCGAACGGATTCGCTTACGGTATCCGCATCGAGTTCTGCATGTGCGATCGCGATCCGATCGAACTCATTGGCAGATTGTTTGATCGCCCGATCAGCACCAGAAAGCTCCGGTCCGGTCGGACTGCCTACAAGGTCGTTCTTCATGCAACCGCTGCTGCCGCTTTCACAAAGCGCATTCTTCCCCATCTGCGAGGCAAGCGAGAGCAGGCAAAGCTGCTCTTGACCGTCTTCGAAAAGCACCTTCCCGGCAGGGGGAGAGCGCATACCGAAGAGACGGTCGCTGCCATCGAGAGGATTAGAAAAGAGCTTCATGATCTGAAGCGGCCTCATCTTCTTCGCTGCTGATTGCCCAATCCGAAAGCTTTTCAAACCATCACGCCTGCTGTTGCCAGCTTCGCTGTGGTGTTTCGGCTCTAAGGGTGTCCCAGCAATTAACACAGTTTATCCTGCGCGATATTCACGCATCTTCATCGTGTCGCCGATGGCCTTGATGTGGCCGGTGCCGAGCGCCACGGCATTGGTCTGCGCCGGGACGCCGTTGGTGGACAGTTCGATCGCGGTGGTCGAGTTGCCGGAAGCCGGAACCACGCGCAGCGGGGTGGACTTGAACTGCAAATAGGCTTCGATGTCGAAGTATTTGCGGGCGTCGTCCTTGAGCGTCTTGTCGATGATCGACACGACGTCCTGCTTCGCGAGGTTGTTCAGTTTGCCGGTGTACGGCACGCTGTTGCCCGCTTCATAGACCGTCAGCGAGTGCTGAAGGATCGAGAAGCCGGTTTCGGGCATCGACTGATTTTCTTGCAGTCGGCGACCCTGGGTGCCCACATTGCTGTAGACGTTCCAGTTGAACAGCTCGCCGCGGTTCAGGCCCTTTTCGGTGCCATCCTCGGCGTCGCAGAGCTGGCGGAACTTGGTGAGCGGCTGGACCTGACGGCGCAGGGTTTTCGACAGCTCGTCGCTGTAGAGATACCCGCCCTCAGATGCCACCGCCCAGACTTGGCCGGTCATAGTGATGCTTCCTTCTTGGTTGTCGTCAGTTGACGACTGGCTGGCCTCGGGCGCGTCGCATTTCCTGAACGGCCGACTTCCGTGAGTTTTGTTCTGTCACGGGAGCAGCGTCTCGGCGCGGTGCGACACCACGAGACGGTTGGGTAGGGATGGCCATGCGCCGGTCGGTTCGATCCACGTTGACTGCAACGCGGGGAGCATCCTTGCGCGGGGCCGGTTTCGGCTGCGGAGTTGAAGTGCCTCGCCAGTCCTGAAAGTTGGCCTTCGCCTTTTCCAAGACGTCGGCGGGCTTCGAGACGGCGTGCCCGTGAACCCTGTAGAGCCTGTGCCAATCGGCGAGGAGTTTGGGGTCTTTCGGGATTTGCGCTTCATCGACTACCCCGAGTGCTTTGATCTCCTCGCGGTAGATCGCATAGACATTGTTCTCAATGACCATGCTCGCGACTTGATCGGCTGCGAGATCGGGGTTGGCTTCCGTGAAAGCCTTGAGGTCCGCTTTCGAGCGGGCGAGGTCATTGCTGACCAGCCGCTGTATGTGGCCCTCGTTGACCTGCTTGGTTGCTACGGCGTCGATGGCCTTGGCCAACTCCGTCGCAGCTTCCTCCGGGTCACCGAACTGGATCTTCTCGACAACGCCTTTCAGGTCGATCCCAGGGCGGCGGGTATCTTCCTGACGGCGGTCCTGATCCTGTCCGTCGTCCTGCGTGCTTGTTTCGCCCTCGGGGTGTTGAGGGTCACGGCCAGCACGCTGCTGCCGAATCTGTTTGGCATCTTCGAGGAGTTGCCGCGATTCTTCAAGATAGGTATCGGCGGCATCCACCTTCATCGCGAGCGCCAGCCACTCGTCCTCTGACTTTGTGACCTGCTTGCCACGCACGGTGCGGGTAATCATCCGCGGCGCTGGCTGCTGATCCTGTGGCACGCCGGGCTCTGGCGCGTTCGGATCGACTTCGAGCACCTCGGCGGCGACCGTGCCGTACAGGTTCTCGGCGCGCGTCATGTCGCCGTCGAACGGGTGCTCCTCGACGTCGGGCCGCTTGAAGCGGTCGGCCATCGCCTGCCGCTTGAGGTCCTGCGGCGACATGGCGATCGGCTTCGGCTTGTCTTCCGGTTCGGCTGGTTCGCGCGGCTCGGGCTGCGGCTCGGGCTGCGGATCAACCTCGTCGGCGGGCTCCTGGCCGCCGTTGACGGCATCGCGCTCCTGCTCCTCACCCATGAGGCGGTCGATGTCCTCGTTCGAGAGCGGCGTCACTGTTACGTTGCTTGCAGGCATTTTCAGTCCCTTGTTGCTGGAGGTAGGCCCATGGCCTCGGCATCATCGTCACTGTCGACCAGATCGCCGATGGCCATCCGGTCTTCTTCGTCAATCTCGCGGTCGGCCTCACGGCCCCGCGCGATCATCTCGCGAGTCGATTCCACCATGTCGCCGTACAGCCGAACCTCCTGTTGGAGTGCGCGGACGGCCTCGATTTGGGTGGCGTCGATCTCAATCATCTTGCGCAGCGCGATCACCGCATTGTTGCGGGCTCGCGCCAGAAGCCACAGCACCGGCCGGGTGCCGGTGCCGCGCTCAAGCTGCACTTTCACGTCGAGGTAGTTATCGACCAGCACGGCGCGAGCCGCCGCGCTGATTGCGTCGTCGTTCATGGTCTCTCTCATCTGCTGGAGGTCAGTCGAGAATTAAGCGGCGAGCCGCCCGCGGGTGTCGATCCACCCGAATGTGTTGATGTAGATCGTCGTCGTCGCAGCGCTCGCGCGCCTGCGAACCTGCGCCGACGTGTCGGTTCTCACGTTTTGCGAATAGGTGACGTTCACCAA
The DNA here is from genome assembly GCA_964652155.1 of uncultured Planctomycetaceae bacterium. Taxonomy (GTDB): domain Bacteria; phylum Planctomycetota; class Planctomycetia; order Pirellulales; family PNKZ01; genus CAZZBK01. Next base: position 22,056 of record CAZZBK010000015.1, read on the forward strand.
GTTCGATCCGACGATGCCGGTAAAGAACGAGAGCGACGGCAGCACGTCCGACTGATCCGGCGAGGTAATCGCCCAGAGCGTTCCCGCCGCCGCATTGACACCCAATCCGAAAATCAAGGCATTGACCCTGACACCTGTCGGCACGTTAAGCGTGATCAAGTCGGGTGAAGTTCCTACCGATGACGTCGTGTCCTGTGTCGGTGCGGACCACAGGAATTCATCGCCGTTTTGCGTGAACGATGTCCAATTCGCAGATCCGTCGGTCTTCACTGCTCCGATGCGACGGAATACCGTGTAGTTTGCCGGCAGCGTCGGCGCCGTCGGTGACAGCGAAATCAGAACATCGACAACACCGGTATCCAACCGCTTGATGATGAAGGCGTGGTACCATGTGCTGTTGGCGATGCTTCCTGTATCGAGCGCACCGTTGCCAGATCCAACCGCCCAGGCCGATGTTGCCTTGGTGTAGGCAGACGCGAGAGCCATCAATTCGGCTCCCGTGCTGTTCGCACAGCTACCCGCAGCAACACCCAGCGTCGCGCCGCTGCTCGATAGTGTCAGGCCCCAAAGATGGCCAGCCTGCCCGACGATAACCTCATCTTCGAGCGCCTCTATCTCGGCCTCAACCGCGTCAATTGCGGCGTCGACATAGGCCTCGGTCGCCACCGGATCGCCCGCAACGAAGTAATCCTGGATCACCACATGCGGCGGATCGTCGAAGTCGATCTTCGCGGTGTCGCCGTCGGAGTTGAACAGCACCGCCGTTCGCGCAAACGTCCCGGTCGCCAGCGTGTAGGCACCGGTGCCGACTTCCCATACCGTCTCGTCGAAACTCTGCGCGCGGTAGAGATAGGTCTCGCCGTCGACGAGGAGTGAAACCTCGGGACTATGGAAGTCCTCGGCCTCGCCCGAATAGATCCAGTCCGCCGTTCCGCCAAGCTCGTTGACGAACCAGCAATAGTTGACAGGCATCAGGCTGGCGCGGCTGCGGGCTCGGAGCCCATCAGGTCATTGAGCCCTGGCGGGATGCTCGGCGGCGCGCCGGCAGGTGGACCGTTGGAGGGCGGCGCCGCGCCGGTTGGAACCGCCTCACCCATCCCCTCAGTGGGCGAAGCGCCCGGCATGTCGCCCAGCACCTCCTTCGGCACATTGCCGTCGGGATAATCCGGTCCCGGCGGCGTGCCCGGCATGTCGATCGGCGTGCCGTCGACGTTCAGTCCCTTGGCGGCCATCTCGGCCGCCTTGAGCGCGAGGCCCTGGCTGTGTCCCAGCTCCATCGCCTTGCCGACCTGATCCATGTGCGCAACGCTCTGATCGAACTGATCGCGGTCGCGGCGGATACCAAGATCCTGCTCGGACAGGCCAACCTGAGCCGCCTTCGTCAGCGCCTCGATCACCTTGGCCTTGGCGTCGGACTTGGCCTTGCCCGCCTGCGCGCGCTTGAGTTCGGCGCTGGCGGCGGTCTCGTCGGCCATGGCGGCGACGTTCGGATCGTTCGGCTTCGGCTCGCCTTCGGTGATGAACCGCTTGCCACCGTCGCGGTAGCCGACGCCGCCGTAAACCTCCTGCATGATCGCTTCGAGGTTGAGCCGCTTCTTGCCCGACATGAAATCCGGGTCCATCTGCGCCAGCGGCAGCACGATCGAGGTTGCCGACTGGAACTTCTGAAGCCGCTGCATCGGGTCGCCGGCACCCAGGCCGACGCTGATGCGCACCGTGACGTCGTTCTCAAGCAATTCGTCGCTGATTTCCTCGACGCCGTGCTTATCGAACAGCTTCGCGCGCTCGCCGCACAGCGAAAGCACCGTCTCGTCGCTCTCATAAAACTGCTCGAGTCGCACGATCTGGCGGATTGCTTTCTCGGCCCAGGTCTCGATCCAGACCCGGATATCGAACTCCTGCACCGCGTTGGCGGCGCCCGCGGCCAGCTTGAGGCCGCCGAGCGTCTTGCCGAGCGCGTTGTTGTCCTGCACCGTGCCGTAGTTCTGTTGGCCGGCGAGGTCGTCGAAGTCGATGTCGAGCTGCTGCTTCACGAACTGCGCGGCAGCGGGCACGTCCGGTGGGCGTTCCCACGTCACGTCGTCCGCCTGCGTCACCATGATCGACGTGCCCTGGCCGCGGCGCTTGAGCTGGTCGAGGTCGATCTGACGGCCGCGCACCACCTTGGTCACCGGCATCACGTTCTGCTTGAACGCATCGAGCGTCAGGTTGCGGACGTCGTTGGCTTCCTGCTGGAGCATCTGCCAGCTTTCCACCGCCGCCATCGGGAACACGCAGAACGCCTCGAACGAGCCGTAGCCGAACGTGATCGGACGCTCGCCGTTCTGTTCCGGGTACACTTCGGCGACTGGCTTCGGATCGGTGAGCATGGTCTTGTCGCCGATCGAGAAGAACGTCCCGTCCGCGCCTGCGGTGCGGATGAAGGTCTCGAATACCCAGATGACGTCGAAGTTCTGCGAGTTGCTCGACTGCTCGTAGCGGTCGAGGCCCTGGTCGCGCGCGCGGCGGATGGCGGCCGCATCGAGTTTGGCGCCTTCGCCGGCCGAGCGCAGCACCGAATCCGATACCTTCTTCCACGGATTGCGCGGATCGCGCTGGTTCTGCTTGATCTCGTCGATCCGCATCGGCCACTTGATGATGAAGTAGGACGAGTCCTGTGACGGATCGGTCCAGTCGCACGCCGGGTCGATGATGCAGTTTTCCGGGGGGACCAGCACGCAATCGGGCCGGTCGATCCACGGCTTCCAGACGTCGCGCTTGCGACCGCCTTCAATCTCCTCCTCGCCCATGCGGCGCAGCTTGAGTTTCCAGCTCTGCTTGGTGACGCAAAAGCCGGTCATCAGCGAGGTCTGTCGCGCGCCCATCGCGGTCATGAACCACGGGATCGCCGACTTGCCGTTGGCGCTGTCGGTGCGATAGCTGATCAGCTCCTTGATGACGGCCGCGCCGCCGGCCTGCATCGGATCGGATTCATTGCCGGGCGTGCACTCGATGGCATCGACCGATCCGAACATCGAGGCCGAGGTCGCCGCTAGATCCTTGCGGACCGCCGATCGGGTTTTCGGGATGAACAGGCGGGAACGATTCCGAAAGTCGGGCGTCGTGTACTTCGAGCCCTGGAAGTGTTCCTGCCGATATGCCTTATAGGCACGTTCCCACGCGCGGCGATTGATCTGGTTCGAGTAAAATTCGGACTGCGACGACGCTTCGCGCACCATCTGCAGGAACTCGTCATCCGTCGGCTTGGTCAGCTCGTCGTCGAGGTCCTGCCCGTCCTCGTCGGCGGGCTCGGCCCCATCGACGGCGGCACGCTCGGCGGCGTTCTCCAGCTCGTCCTCGTAGGGACGTTCGATGGCATCCTCGCCGGGCGGGTCCTTGCGGGCCGCACCATTGCCATTAAACCGGCCGGGCACAGGATTCTCGACCTTTGCCGCAGCGCCCCCGGTCTGCGGAATTGGTTCCATCGGAATCGGCATTACCGTTTCACATCCCCAAAGTCGAAGGTGTGCTTGCGATCCTTGGCGGCAAGGTACTGCGCGATATCGATCGGTCCGCGCCGCAGTCCCATGCGCTCAAGCATCTCGCCCGCTGTGCGCTGGATCAGCGCGGGTGTCAGATCCTTGTATTCGGCCAGCCGGATCACCTGCTTGAGTGTCGGGCCCATGATCTCGGGGATCGAAAAGCAGACAATGCCCTGCTTCGAATCCGCCATCACATGCCACTCGTAGCCGTAATACTGCTTGACCAGCAGCTCGGCGACTTGGCGCGCGAGCCAATTGTCGAACTGCTTTAGGTCATCAACACTTCCGTCGAGCGGCGGAACGTATTTCCGCTCGATCGACATTTTAAGCCGGTCAGTGCCGGCGCGGCCCTCGACCTCGTGTGTTGCGATGTCGATCGGCTCGTCAGAGTGCATTTCGCTCATCAGAACACCGTCGGGACGGTGCGGTAGAAGATCCGCAGTTTCAGGTCGCTGGTGCCGGTGATGATGTTGCCGACCAGCAGCGAAATGACGATTGCGCCGTTATCGACCGGCGTGATCGAGGAGATTGGAGCCGCCGCCACAAACCCGTAGGACTTCATAAAGCGATGCTGGGCGGTTGCTTGGTCGAGAAAGCCGGTGGTCTCGATCTGTCCGATCTGAAGACCGGCTGCGTTGGTGTAGCTGACGAGCAAATCCTCGCCCGTCGCAACGCCTGCATAGGCGGTGCCAGCCGCCTTGTAGAGCGAGATGCCCTCGATCACGTTGGCGAAGCCAGCGCCGGGCGCGGGCAGGATGCTGATCGGCGTGGTGAACAACGCCAGCAATTGCGCCGAGGTGATGGTGACGTCGGCGTACTTCAGGCCAGCGCCGACGCTGGCCGGAGCCAAAGCATCCGCGTCATACAGCTCGGTCATCATCGCGTTGAGCTTCTCGACGACGGTCTTCGGGTTGTCGCCGCGCTCGCCGCCGTCGCCGGTGTTGAACTCCTGCGATGGATATTGCGGGCCGTTGATGGTCTGCTTCGCCATGGTGATGCTTCCTTACGGGTTGTCGTTCGGCGCGCTGGAATACGCGCCATGGGTGGCGGTGTTGGAGTCGAAGCGGCGGCCGGTGAACTCGTAGAACGGCTCCTTCCGCTTCGCTTGCTCGAAGTCCGGATCGTGGCGAAGCACGAGCACCTTGTAAGGCATCTCGAGTGTCTTCACCTGATGCGGGGGATTGTAGCGGGTCGTCATAGCGTGATCTCCTAATCCCAGCCAAACACCGGGCTATTCGGCGGTCCTGCCGACATGCTCGTAAATGTCGAATTGCCCGTGCAGCCCGTGAGCGTCGTATCCTTGCCGGGGTGCGGGTGAATATACCACGGCGCACTAAAGCCGCCTGACGTTCCCGGAACCGGGGTCGATAGCGTCGTGCTGATCGTGGTTGTCCCGCCCGAAGCGTCGATGTCCGTCACCTGGAAGCTGATGCCGCTATAGTTCCCAGATCCATCCAGAAGCACGCACCAGCCATCAGGAACAGCCCATCGCTCAGGCCCTCCGGAGATAGTCAGCGCACCGTCGCCGGGCTGTCCGTAGTCCGCAAGGGCAAAGCGGTAGGATGTGTCGTAGCTCACGGCGGCGGCATCGCAGTCGATCAGCGTCGTGTTGCCAAGAACCACGCCGTAGCCCTTCACGCCGAACCAGAATGTCGGCGTAGTGAGGTTCCGTATCACACTGTCGCCGCCGGCCACGCCGCGCCAGTATTGGCCCGACGCTGTGGTCGCGGTGTCAACTGTAAGCCGGTTGATTGCCACACTTTGGAAAGCGATGGCATGGAAGTCGCAATCGTAGATTTCCAAATGATCGACCAGCTTATCGACCTCTAGCTCGGTCGTTTCCGTGGTGATCCCTCGTAAGACGCACGAAACATTGACGGTCGGGCACGGGCCGTAGCTCTGAAAGGTCATGTCGGTATATCTGGCGATCCTCACCTTGCCATAGAACAGGTTGTCCGTGTTCGTGAGGTAGCCGCCCTGCATCTCGACTTCCTGATCCCATGCAGGAAGCAGCGCGTAGACTGTGGCCGGCCCGCCCATGTAGATTTCAGGGTCGCCGGGATTGTAGTTCGGGAAGGCCGAGCTATAGCTTTTGGTCAACGGCTCCGTGAACGTCAGCGTTCCCGTGCCGATCGACTGGATTTTCTTGTACTCGAACCTCCACGGGTTGATCGGATAGCCATATCCTTGAACGTCGCCCTCAGTGATTAGCACCCACTGATTGACGGAAAAGCGGCTGGTTTCAGCGTCCGTGATCAAATCCACCGTGCTTGAGCCCGCACTGGCGCTCGCTATGTTGGCGTGGTGCGTCCAGTCGTTCGAGAGGCCGGAATTGGCAAATCCACCCTGTTTGTGCAGCGTGGCGCCATATGCCGAGATAACGAGCCTGTCACCACCGAGCGCTCCCCACGTCACCCCCGATGCGAAATCGAACTCTTGAGCCGGGATTATCAGCTTTGTCCGACCGGAGACGGCGGCATAGGCCGTGTTGAAGGCGTCCACCGCCGCCGTGTTGTTCGCGTTGGTCCCGGAGGAGTTGGCGCCGAAATCGTCCACCAAATTCCAGACGCGATCGAACGTGTTGCGCGTGCCGTTGGCGCTGGCGGAAAGGCGAAGGTTGATGCTCATAGCCCGTAATGCGTCCGTATCAGCGCATCAAGGGATGACATCTGAGCACCCGACAACCCCTTGTCGAAGATGATGGTGGCTCCACCCGAATATTGCGCATGGTTGCCTTGCGCGCTTAGGGCCCCACCACCTTTATTGTAGAGGCCGGCAGCATCGCCCGCCACCATGACATGAATCAGATTTGCATTGCCGATCTGCCCCGTCAGGTTGTCAGATGGGTTCAAGCTGGCACTTGGTATCACCAGACCCGTTTGTGCCGTGCCGGCCACAGCGTCAGAGTAGGCAAGCAAGTCGGTGCCGTCGAACACCAACGCGGCTGTATGGAAATCGGTAGCCGATCCTGAAACGCTTCTGGTGGCAATCTTCTGCTGCGAACCATCGTTCAAGGCCGCGCTGATCGTACCAGGCGAGCCCGAATCATGGCTGAGATACATCCGTCCCGTTGATTGTCCCGAGGACAGCAGCATGATCTGGCTGGTATGCGCCTTCTGATAAGCAGCAAAAATCGTGATCTGCGTTTTGCGCCTGACGTTGTTCAGGTAGGCTCTATCGCCTCCGTAGTAGCCCTTGGCGGTGTTGTTCGCGTTGGCCCAGGCCGGATTGCTGTTGATACCGGTGGCGCTGTAGGTCGTGTCGGTCGTCGTGGTGGTGTAGTCGCCGCCACGGGGAAGCAGCGTCGTCCCCATGTCGAAGATTTTGGAGATGACGTTACTGCCATCCTTGACGACGCCGAAATCAACCATCGTCGCGAACATGAGATTGCTGGAAAGGCTCTCCGAGACCAACCAGGCGTCAAAGGTATCCATCCACGTTCGGTTGAGGGTTGCTGCGTCAGCGCCTTCCGCAAGCGCTCGCGTCATGTGGGCATTCACGAGGGCGGAAGAAGACGAGCAATAGGTGCTGACCACGCGGTTCTGCTGCTCGCCGCCGTTCATGGTGACGAGCTTGTAGTAGTAGACGCCAGTGCCGCCGGGCGTATCCGTCGTGCTGGTTCCGGTGACGTCGCCGATCAACGTCGTCTGTGAACCTGCCGTGGTGCCGCGATAAAGCCGATAGTTTCGATGTGGGAGACAATCGTACCATGTCAGCGTTACGACGCCTGCGGCAGCACTGGCCCGCACCCCAACCGGCGCCGCGCTGGCCGCCGCAGTCGCATCAATGACTTCCGTGTAATAGTCGAGGCCCTGCTGCCAAAGGCCACCGCCGTTGGCATATGTCGCGTAGGTGGTCACACCCCAAATGGACGAACTGATCGGCCACCCCTTGATCGCGTAATAATGGGCGATCCCGTCTTCGGTGTAGCCCGACACGGCCTGCAAATAGTTTGGTCCCGGATAAACACCATCATAAGCTGCAGACACCTTCACATGAGACGGACTGTCGATCACATTCATGTCAGAGTCTACGGGCGCTCGGCCCACCCACTGTGACCCCTCTCGAACGTTGTTGTTTAGCGTATTGAATCTTCCCTGCACCCATTCCGACGCATCAACCGTGATCGTGTAGGGGCTTGATCCCAGCGCTTCCAGAGCAAGAACACCAAGCCCCGTGCTATTCGCTGACGAGCCGACCTGAGCGCTGGACGGAATGAAGTCGTTCACGTTGTCCGCTGTGGCGCCCGGTTCCCAGACCAGACCGTCTGTGCTGGTCCACTTTGACCGCGCCCATTGATTGCCGTTTGGCGGATAAAACGACTGAAGGCCGATAGACTCCCAAACACCCGCGCTCACTCGCTTCACCCGTTGAAAGCTCGCCCACATCCCGAATGTTACAGTGACGTGTGTCGGCTGCGGATCAGTCCATGTGACGAGATCGGCGGACTTTATCACCCCGTGCTCGTGCTGGATTCCTGACGCCGAGCCTTCGGCATAGAGGTAGAACGGGTATGTCGCGTCGTCAGGATTGTAGACAAGCTGGGGATCTTGATAAATGCCGTAATTCGTGTGCGTGGTCGTCATCGCCGTAGACGCCACAGTCTGCGACGGGCTCACCACATAAGTGCCGGCCTCGCCCGCCATTCCTGTCGACTGAGAAACGATTGACGTGTCCGCCGTGACGCCGGCGCCCGTCAGCTTTGCGTGATTGTCATTGGTAATGAGCCCAGCGACCGTACCGGCGGTAAGCGTGGTGCCTGAGATCGACCCGGTGAATGTTGAAGTCGGCGCCGCTGCAGTGACCGCACCAGAATAGAAGCTGACAGCTCGATCAGGCAGAACGCCGGGATCATTGCTGAATCCAATGCGGAAATCGAAACTGCCGTTCCAGACGGCCCCGTTGCCGTCTCCGTGGTCCGGCGTGAAGATCCATGCGTAGCGTCCGCGATCTGCGGCTATTGCTTCTCCGGCGGCTCCGAACTCCAGCAAGTCGTAGGGCCGCATCCCATAGACGCCGTTCGAGTGGTAGTAATCATCGGTCGAGACTGCAGGGCCTCCCGTTCCGGGAACGTAGTAGTTTGCTGTGTCCTGCCACGCCGCTCCGGTGATACCGAAGACGTTCTCTTGACGTAGATTGGCACCGCCACCGTGCCCGACGTTGCGCGTGCCATTTGCGGACGCGGATAGCCTGAGATTGATTGACACTAAGGCGTGCCCCACTTCGCAACGAAGTATGAATCTAAATTGGCGAGGTCAGTTCCGGTGATTGCCGAAGCGGTTATGATAACTTCGGCATACGTCCCGTTGATGGTGTCGCCGGTCACTGCACCGCCGGTAGATAGACGGTTTCCGAGGGCTATGATGGCCGAAGGATTACCGAAGGCACCGGTCTTGGCGGCCGGAGTCCCGGAAGTTCCGTCAAGATAGGGCGTGCCGTTTGTGCCGTCGAACACCCAGCCGAAAGCATGGGCGCCGTTCGCAGCCCCGGTAATGACGCTTTGATAGGCGCCAGATGCGGTGAACAGTCTAATTCTGTTTGAAGTATCGTTCGGATCAACAACAAACGACGCGGCGTTATTCCAGTCGGCAGACTGTCCATTGCCGAGCAGGGAGATCACGCCGTCGTCTAGGTCCGGGCTGGTTATGTTGCCGACTATGAATACCGATAGGTTAGCAGAGTTTAGCGCCACCGCTCCGCTCTTGAAATAACTCCCTGCAGCCGACGTCACAGCAATGCCAGGATAACTGGTGTTGAAGCCTGTTGCGCTATACTGAGGATTATTGGTTCCGGGGAAGTTGTTGCCGTTGCCGCTCTTATCGTTCCAAGCCGAGACGTCGGCGCCTGAGCGGATCACGCTTCCAGAATCGCTGGCATCCAGCCAGACGGTAAGCCCAGACAGACTAGCGGGAGTCCATGGACCAGCCGCCGCAACAGGCGGCTTGTACAGCAGCGGACGGCGCGTCGCGATAAAGGCCATGTTCTTTAATCCAGCAGCACGCCGATACGCATTTCCAAACCGCTCGCCGTAAAGGTGGGCGTGCCGGTCGCGTTGAGAACGGCGATGTAGATATCGTCCGTCCCCGATACGGCCTTCACCGGAAGGCCGATGTTCTTGATCGTGGCAACTTTGGCACCGCTCAGTGTCACGTAGTCGGAAGTCGCGACTGCAATAATGCCTTGAAGGCCAGCGGTCAGGTTGGCATCCGAGATGTTCGGAGCGCTGTTCTCCGTGCCAAGGCTCGTGGTGGTGCTCATAAAGACGATGTAGAACGCGGCACCCTGGTTGTCCTCGTCGATGATGGTGATCGAGTTGATGACCCCGGTCCCATCCACCTTCCGAAAGAAGGCGTCGATCTGCTGGGTGTCCGCGATCAGGTCGCCAGAGGCATAGGCAGACGTATCGGTTGACAGCGTGACCGAGACGACGGCGGTTTTGCCTCCGACTTCGCCCACATGAGCTTCACCGGCAGGGAGAGCCCCAACGATATCGACCTGCATCTCCGAGCCGCTGATCGCGTTATCGATCAGTTGGACTGCGGTCACAGCCGCGTCGAGGGCGGTCTTGTCTTCCGTGGAGAGAACAACCGGCGTAGAGCTTGCTGCCGCAGCCCGCCCGTTGGCGTTCTGGCCGTCCGGGTGCTGGATAACCGGGAGTGCGAAAGCGCTCGCCGAGACTGCGGCATCCGTGAACGTGATCGCGTTCGTGCCGTCGTTCAGGCCGACCTTGCCGATCGTAGCCGACCCAGCCGCCAACACCATGTTGTCGATGATCTGCAGCGCAGTAATCGCGGTGTCCAGCTTCGTCGCCAGCGAGTCCAGCACCGCCTTGTCCTCGGTGGACAGCGTGAGCGACTTCGACGCCGCGGCAGCCTGCCGGCCGAAGTCAAGGGTGCGAACCGTTTTGGTGGTTACGCCGTCCGATTCGAGGACACTTACGTCTACGTTTGCCATGTTAGAAATCCTCTAGGAGAGCGACATATTGAGAGTTAAGTTCGTCGTTGAACTGCATTTCGGTGGTGCCGCCACCAACGGCCGTCACGGTAATCAGGAACGCCCGCGAGATCGGGGCATCCACGCCGTTATCTGCTTCGACCGTGATGGACTCGGACCCGACGCTAAGAGCGCCCGCGACCTCCAGCAGTGTGTCGTCCACACCATCGAGCGCAAACATCCCGCCAGCGTCGTCCGTCAGGCTGTATGTGTAACTGCCCGACCCGTTGATGACGGAGAAGGTGCCGACCAGATCGCCGACCGAGGCGTTCTCGCCGATTGTGCTCGATGAGAGCAGGATGCGCGGGACAAGCGTCGTACTTCCGCCGCCCGCTGTGCTGGGGACACCAAGGCGAACGCCGAGAAATGGCATCAGAAACCGGCCACGATCTCGTCGGCGTTGGTGCCCGCCTGATTGATCTGCTGCACCTGAATCGGGTGCCAGACGCCCGCGGCGAGGCCGACCAGAATGACGGAGGTGGCGTCGCCGACGAAGATCACTTCGAGGTCGCCGGCCACGCCGACGTAGACCCCGCGCGTGACGCGCGTCAGCGCGACGTTGCCGCCGGACACATCAACAGCGGCGGCGCTCTTGATGCCTGCCGTGTAGTCGTTGATCGCTTCGCCTGGGCGAGCAGCCATGGTGTAGTCTCCTTATGAGTCCGGGTGCGCACGCATCTCGGCATTGGCCGCCTCGAACATGACCGGCTTTGTCGGCTCCATGTCGTAGATGCGGCTTACAGCGTCGATGAGGTCATCGTGCGGTGCAAATGGGTGGAATCGCGCTTCCTCGATGAAAACGCGGGTGAGGTCGTACATATCGCCGTCTTCGTTCCGGCGCTTGAGCGCGGTCACGATTCGGTAGGACTGGTGCGTGGCCTCGCAGTAGCGTTGCTGCTGCGTCAGGCCCTGCATCGGCCGGTAGACGATGGTGCCGACCGGAGGGTTCTTGTTGGGGTCGCTGACACCAGCGTCCTCCATCAGCTTGAACTTATCGGTCGTCCACACGTCCCAAAGCGCCTGATTGCCGAGGCCGCCACCGTATTCCGGGTGGTAGACGACGGCCGGCATGTAGAAAGCGCCGCGGTTGAAGTCGGGCTCCAGGCGCTCGATGCGATCCGACTTCGAGTGCTTGCCTTCACGCGGCGTATTCAGCTCCTCGATTTTGAAGTGGTTACCTTCCACTTCCATCTTGTCCTCGATCACTTCGAGGTCGGTCTGCATGCCGTACTGTTCGTAGCCGAACCGCAGGAGCTGCACGCCGGCGTGCGTCTCCCATTTCTTCTTGAGCTGCTTGAGCAGCTCCCAGCGCCGCGAGAGCTTCATGCGGTGGCAGTAGCCGTCGAGCAGGTACTTGTTGCCCGCGACGTCGATGCCTATCACCGCAATCGCCGTGTTGTCGCTGCGCTTGCTCTTGCCCTTCGACGGATCGACCAGGATGTAGACGTTCAAGATCGACGGGATCACGTCGTAATGCTTGAACCGGGTCGGGTCGAAGGTCTGCGAATTGCCCGCGATCGGGTTGAGCAGCATCTGCGCGTTGACGGTGTTGCGCTGGGCGTTCTTGATTTCCGCCCATCGCTTCTCATCCAGCAGGATCGGCTTGCCCTTGAGGGTGCCGTCCTCGGTCGCCGGGTAGCGGCGCTCCTTAAGCGCCTTACGCTCGATCAGGATGCCGTAGGTGTCGGCGAAACTGTTCGATGAGCAAAAGCCCTCGATCACGTAATTGCCGGTCTCGGTCTCCAGCCAGTGCACGTCCTGCAATCCGGCCGGCTCGATCCGTTCGAGGTTGACGCCGTTTGTCGTCAACTGCCCGAACATCGTCGCCTCAAGCTTCTCGCGACGGACCGGAGCGACCTCGGCGAGGAATCGATACCGTTCTCGCCAGCCACCGTTGATCCCGAACACGCAGCGATCCGACCACTCGGCCTGATCTGGCGAGTGCCACGATTCGCTGTACTCAAAGCCGAGGTGCTGCAACACCCGCCGCGTTTCCTCGATCAGATTGAGGTTGTGCGTCGTTTGCGTGATGCAAACCATTCCGCTCGGGTGGTTCTTATTCTTCTTGATGGTGCCCTCACCATCGAAGAATCCAGCCAGCCAAGCCGCCTCGCGTTCGTTGGATCGCTCGATCGGAACCATCAACTCTCGCAGCGCCGAAAGCTTGCCGGGCGACCGATTTGTCTTCGGCTTGCGATCCTTCCGCTTCCCGACCGGGAGGCCCAGCGGGGCGTACTCAGGGCCGCCGCCGTGCGCGCCGCGCCACCACCGATGGTCGTCGGTGCATGTCACCGAACGGCCAGTCTCCAGCGTGTAGCGATTGACCGGCTGCTGGAAGTGGATGCCGCGATCGACCACCTTCGACCGCCGGAGCCAGCGCTTGCCATCCTTCAGTTCCCAGCCGATGACGGTATCGCCGATGCGAACGTCCTCGATGCGCTTCTGCGACCAGTCGCCCATCGTGATACGACTGGAACCGACGCTGCAATACCGCGTGCCCTGGTGCCATTTCCGCGTCCCGGAGAGCTGGCCGAGGTTGTCGGACAGTTCCCACGCCAGCGTGACCTTGAGGATGATCTCGGGGTTGCCGATCATCGTCTCGTCCACGAGGTCATCGTAGTTGAGCAGGCCGTAGTGCTTGCCGGTGCGCATGCCGTCGATCAGGCCGAACGCCTCGATGGTGGCTTCCTTCGGGTTGCCCTTGCGCTTGACCTTGAGGCCCTTTTCCCGCGACCACTGCGGCGCTTCCTTGCGCGGCTCCTCCCAGAACACGTCGGAGTGAATCCGCTTCAGATCCTCGTTGCGCTCCATCTCCTCCTGCAACTGGATCAGGAAGGGCAGCGCGACCTTGTTCGTGCCCGAGATGATCGCGATCGTGATCTCGGGATCGCGAATGATCTCCTGCAAGCAGCCGGCGAAGGTGCAGATCGTCGACTTGTAATGATACCGGGCCCACAGATCGAGGTGACCGTCGGGCGACTTCTCCACCTCGCGGCACCGCTCGAACAGCCATGGGTGCCAAGCGTCCTGCCGCTTGCAGGTGATCGTCAGCAGGTAATAGCGGTCGTTCGCATTCAGCAGCGCCCGGCCCTTGTCGTCGATCGACTGTTCGATAGCGGCGTAGAACCGCATCGTGCCGTAGAAGTCGAGGTACGGCAGCTCCTTGATGATGAATTCCGCAAGGGCCTCGTTATCCTTGGTGAGATAACGGGTGCCTTTAAGCTCGCGGGCCATCGTCGAGGAACAGCTTGAGCACCGCCAGCTTGAACTGGCCGCACCAGCCTTTCAGCGCCATCGAGGGGCGATGCCATTGCAGCATCGCCTTGCCTTCGACCACGGTAACCAGCGGCGTCGGCGGGATCAGCGTGCAGACGGCATAGCGGTTGCCGTCCGGATCGCGCGCCCCGAGGGCGTGGCGGCAGAACTCACAGCGCCGGATCTGCATCACGCGACCGCGTTCTCTTTGGCGAGGAACTTGCCGATCGCGTCCGAGATCGGGTTCACCACCCGGAATTCGCCCTCGATGGCGTGGCCGTTGCCATTCAGTTTAGAGCTCTCCCCGACCGGCTGGATTGGCGCCGGCGCCGAAACCGCCTTGGCCTCCTCGGTGAAGGCGCCGACCAGGGCGCTGGTGTCCTTCGGGATTAGCGTCATGACGTGCGCCTTGCGGGCGGCCTCGCGCATCATCACGATGTTCATGATGGCGCGTTCCTTTTCCTGCATCTCGCGCAGCTCGCCGATGGTCTTGTTGCTCAGGTCCCTCATCAGGGCCTCGATGCGGGCGTAGTCGCTGTCCTTGAGCCCGCCGCCCTCGATGGCCGCTCCGATGCCGCCGCCAGCAGCTGCAATCTTGTTGGCCTCGGCAACAGCCTCCGGATCCATGCCAGCCAGCCCCTCGCGGATCTGATCCTTGACCGCGGCCGGCGTGTGCTGATCCTCGGCGATGGTCTTCTTGCCGCCGCCCTTTGCGTCGGCGACCCAATTGTTCTTCTTCCAGCGCGCGACGGTGCGCCACGATATTTTGAAGCCGCGGCGCTTGAGCAGATCGCAGATCCCGCGGGCACTCGGCGCCGGGTGATCGTTCCACACCCGCTCGACCTGGGCGACCGTTGGCCTTCCCAAGCTCTCGAATTTCACTTCCTCTGTCACGCTGGAACTCCAAAGTTTGAGAAGTCTGGGGCGCTCGAAGCGGCCGGCGCAGACGTCGTGTTAATTTTTGCCCCCTCATTTGAGGGCGAGAAAATTTCAGCCGGCTCGCTTTTCGCAGCGAAATCGACCGGTTCGAGCGGCTCCACCGGCTCGCCGAACTTGGCGAAGTCGATCAGGCCAGCCTCGGGGACGCGGCCGCCGAACTTGGCCTGGCGCTTCTGGATGTCGGCAAGGATCGAACTGTTCAGGTTGCCGACGGTGCCTGCACGCGAGAAGTGCGGGTTCTCCATCATCTCGCGACGGGTGAAGACCTGATCGACCGGCGTCGACGGGTCCATCTTCATCATGCGGCCGGCGCGCACGCCGCCGAAATGGTGGCCACCATAAGCCTCCGCATCGGTCGGATCGCGGCCGAGCGCAGAGCCCATCTCTTTCTTCACTTCCTTGATGAAGCGGCTCCACCCCTTCGTTTGGGTGTAGGGATCATCGCTATCACCGATCCCGTACCGAGCCCGGTGAGTGCCCATCATCTGAAACAGCCCACGGATCGTGCTCGAATTGCGCGCGCGCGGGTTAAAGGAACTTTCGCGCTCGGCTACAGCAAGAGCAAACGAGGGGTCAATCCCCTCCTCCCGTGCTGCACGCTCGATGGCGTCTCGAATCTCAGGCGCGAGCGAACGGGCCATGTGCCTGCTCTGCCGCGACGCGATATGCCTCGCCTGCCGCCTGCGGGGTGTCGAAGCAGCCAAGATGACGGGACTTGCCGTCAACATAGATGCGAGCCTGAAAACGCGACGTGCCACGGATACGCTTCACGCCCTTCACGCCAAGAAGGTTGTTCCGAAACACATTCCGGTTGGCCTGATTGCTGGACTGCGTAGCCAGCCGCAGGTTGATCCAGCGGTCGTCAGATTTGACTGTGTTCTCGTGGTCAACCTGCGCTGGCGGCCACTCGCCGGTCATGTAGAGCCACGCGAGGCGCGATGACCTGTAAGTCGAACCGTCGATCGCAATTCTCGTATAGCCGCCATCCGTCCAGCCAGCCAGATCGCCAGCCTTAACCCTCTTACAGCCGACGAGCCAGCGCCACTCTCCGGTTTCCGGATTGTAGAGCAGGATCTCGCGGAGCCTCTCGGCGGTAAGCATGTGGAACCTTTCGGGTTGGCGTGATATTGAGGCGGACCCTGGTGAGGGTGGTCGTCTCATAAAGAGGCCCGTTGGGGCGCGGACTGCAATCCGCGCTCCCCTGGCCCCAATGAAAAACCCGACACCTTTCGATGCCGGGCTTCTCCTTCCAAACAGCGTTGATGTCGTTTGCCGGGACACCGCCGTCTAGCTGCGGGGTCCGCGGCCTGAGCCTGCGGACCCTTCTGGCGACTTAGACCGATGTGTTGAAGTGAGATCGCCCCCAGGTTCACGGTCCAGCCGCTAGATGAATTAGTGGCCGGGCTTTCCCCGGCCGGGAGGCATGCCGTCCTCCTTCGTCGCTCGTCTCGGGCGAATCGCTGCCTTGGACAATTGCGACACTCTGCGACCGTGCCAAATTGGTCAATAGGCTTCTGGCACAGAGGTTTCATCGCTGTTGATAACATGGCCGAAAACCGTGTCACAGCGAATCGGCACAGCCCCGTGACGAGACCGCGGCCGCCGACGTCCAATGCCATGCCCCGTCCTTCCATGCGTATTCGCCGAACTCGTAGCCGGGCGTGCCTGGGCGCACGCCGACCGCGACCTTGCGCGAGAATATCTCGAAGGGCACCGGATGGATGTCTTCGTGGTGGGCAAGGTTCTTCTTGTTCCATGGACCGCCGTCGCAGGGGCCGTAGCGCATCGGGACGCCCTGGGCCATCAGCTCGCTTCCCGTCGCCGGAATTTATGCCCCCGCTTTGCTCCCGCTGATCGTATCCACCGGCCAATGGTCGGTCGAGGTCGGCCGGTCAGATATTCGATCTCTTTCAGCAGTCGGCCCGCGGCGTATAGGCGAACGCAAAATTCGCGCTCCAACGGCTTAGAGTGCCTCATGATAGTTCCAACTGCTCAGGTTGCATCTCCCAGCGGCCAGGGCACTGCATCGCATCCCAGCGATCCGCCATAGATCGAGGCGTGTTTTGCGGGCGGCTGTGGTTCTGCGCGATGTCGGTGCTGTCGACCGAGGCAAACGGCCAGCGGCGGCCGGAGCACTGCATCCCCCGCAGCATGTGAATCCACGGCAGGTGGTTCTTGGCGATCAGGTTAAATACCTCATCCATCCTCCGACACCACGAATCGGAAAGCACGGTTGCATACTCGGCCGTCGATCCGATGCAGACCTTCGGCCACGAGTCGCACAGTCGGGCGAGGCGATCGATAGGCTCATCCATATGCCAAACCGGCGCGCCTCGATGCTTGAACGGCCATTCGCGGATCATAGCGTCTTGGAGTTGTGATCCACCGTCGATGACGTCAGGAATGACCGCCCAGGTGGTCGGATAGGCCAGCCAGCGGTCGCACCATTCATAAAAGGCCGTCCAGTTTGTCTCTGTGCCCGATTTCCACTTGGAGAAAGCCCCGTTGTCCAACATCACAGATTGCCCGATCTGGTGACAGCGCGCCACGTCATCTGGTCGCGCATGCGACACGCAAAAGTGCCGCCCGGCCAACTCGTAGAGCGCCGTCATCGGAGTGATCGGGGTTCCGTGATAGTGGATCATCAATCCTCCACCCGTCGAATTCCGATGATCCGCTCGCGCGCCAGATCCGCCGACATTGGCACCCACCGACGCTCTTGGATGTCCCAATAGCACCAGCCGTGCTGCACCACGGGAAGGCCGTCGACGCGCAGGCTTTCGACCACGCATCGGACGAACCGGCTCTCCCGCTCGCGCTCGGGCGGCAGAACATCCGCGGCGGATGCGATGGGGATGCTCAACGCAATACCCAGCGCAACGCAAACGGACTCCGATACGGATCTAGCCCGCATTGAAGTGGCGTTTTGCGGCCTGGACCGACTGGATGAACATCACCTGCTCGTCCTCAGGCTCCAGCGGCACAGCCTCGGTGCTGGTCGGCAGCATGACCGAGAACGGAGAGCCGGACGGGCCATCGCCGCCAGCCGCCCGGCGATAGATGTTGACGTGGGCCAATCCGGTGTCGGGACCGACAACGATATCGTCGGCGATCTCGGAGACGATCTTGGCGGCTTTCGCGTAGTCCATGGTGTGCAATCCTTTCACAGCTTGCGGTTTAACCGGCGGCGAGCCGGGCAGCATTCTCCGCGCGCTGACGCTCGACGCGGCGAACCTTGTGGCGCATGACTGCCTTCTCACGGGCGGCCGGCGTGACGCTAATGTGCCTGCCAATGCGGATGGTCTTGCCCCGAAACTTGAGCTTGGCGTAACCATCCTTATCGGTCGATCCAGTCCAGATTTTACAGTTGCCGACCTTCTGACTGTAGAACTCGATGCGCTGATCGACTGTCATTTCCCTTGATACAGCCATCACCGCTTCTCCTTGATCCCGAACTCGTTGGCGATGGCCTGCAGTACGATGGCGACGTTCTCGCGGTACTGCGCGGGCGGCTCGATGTCGGACAAGCACAGATCATCGAGGATGTTCTTTGCCTCATTGCGGCCGGTGATTCCGTCGGCGTAGCGGGCGAGAACCTTCTGCGCGCGGTTGTAGGCCTTCCTGGCCTCCTTCGCCTCACGCTCGTAGTCGGCGATGGTGCCACGGTTGAGGTGGCGCTGGATCTCCTGATCCTCGCCGGCACGCGGCTTGTCGATGTCCTGGGCGCGCGCCGATCGCGTGGCGTTGACGACGTGATACCGCTCGAACATGCGGACGATGCCGGCATAGCGGCGCGCGGCCATGCCCTGGGTGACGGTCAGGTGCTTGAAGAACACCAGCCGGGTGATCGGCGCGGCGATGCGCTGGTTTGCAGCCATCAGCGCCACGGCGGCATCGAGCTTGTCGGGCGGCACGCGCACCAGCTCGCGCATCGCATCATCGAAGGTCGCGGTCAGCCGCTTCCACTTGACGTTCTCGCCTCCCCGCTTCTTCTTCGCATAATCGCGACCGTTCATGCGGCGCGGCTTGACTGCGGAGACGCTCTTGATCGGTGTGCTCAATTTGACTGCCCCTGTAGTTTGCAACATTGGGTGGTTTGCCCGTTCTCTGGAGGTGAGGTGTGACGCTGGTAGGCAACTGCCGCGGCGGATGTGACACCGCCGCGGATGGTTACGATCGACGGCCGGTCGGCGTGTAGCCGGCCTCGGTAAGCGCGTTGAGCAACCTCTCGACGATGTGCGGCGCCACCATCAACGTCGAGTTCTCGTCGAGCGCACCACCATCGTACCGCTTCATGTCCAGGACCTCAGTGACCCAGCCACAAACGATCTGCTCGTCGATGCGCTTTCGTTGTGCGATCAACTTGTCGGCCACATCCCGCTGCACGAGGCGCGCACCCTCGGCGCGAGCGATCGCGATTCGCTCGGTGATGAGGTTCTGGATAGCATCCTTGCCGCCCTTCTTGCGGGCGAGCTTGGCGATTTCCTCAGCGAACTGGTGCTCGGCGCCGCCGATGATTTCTCCACGGCCGGGAGCGCCTCCATCTACGCCGGTCACGGTGCTGAACCCGCGGTTGGGCGTGTCAGACTGATTGTCGGCCTGCCGCAGCACCTTGGCATATTCGCGCGATTGCTCACTGGTCGTGCCGCTGAAAGCATTCGCGCGCCGCGTCGCCCAAGCCTTCTTCAGCGCCTCAGAACGGGGTGTCGAAGCCGGCTTCTTCTTCCCGCGTGTCCCCTTGCGCATGTCCGCGGCCTTCGCGCGCAGCGATGCTGCCACCTTCGGCTTGCCCGCTTTGTCCTCGTCCTTCGCCCTGCGCATCAACGTCCGCCACGACGGCGTAGTCGCCTTCGATGATTTCTTTGCCATTGTCGTCTCCTGGAGGTGAGATGGGCCAGCGTGGAGCCCAATTGAATGCCGATGGCCGCTTCCGGCCCGGCGCGAGGTACTTTTCGAGCCACACTCTCGATCGTTGCAGCCGGTCGTCAGGCGGCCGAATTCGGTCCTCCTGATCGCGGTCGCGCAGATACAGCGCAACCGACTTCGCTTTCTTGGCGTCGTGGTAGCCGACGGTCTCGGTCATGGTTAATCGTCAGCCTTGTGCAGCTCGGCAATATCGGGGCCATCGACCATCCAGCCGCGTGCACGGAACGCCTCCAATGCGAGCGCAGCCGTGCTGCAGGCGCGATCAATAACCTGCTCCGGGGTGGACAACTTCAACTTGGCACGGCCAGTGCTATCCTCGCCGTCCGGTTCGCCGGCAACCATGCCCCATCGCTCGATCAGCACCAGCGCAAGGCGGGCTTCCATGCCGGGATGCTCGGTGTCGTGAACCACGAGCTTGCGCATCGAGTTGCGGCCGTATTCGTCGAAGATCCCTACTTGGGTCGTCATAGCTCAAGCTCCTTGGTGGGGGGTGAAACGCTCTAACTCCGCAATCGCATCGCCCAGGGCGAGGCGTAGATCCCGGATCATGTCCCGATGCACGGTGACAGCCGGGAATAGCTTGCCGTGGCGCTCCGCGCGTTTGAGCGTGAGCTTGGCCTGCGTGACGACGCTGGCACGCTTGAGCGCGTCACGGGCTTCGGCGGGGCTCATGACGCGGCCTTTCGCAGCCCGTGCTTGAGCAGCACCGTAATCGGCGCGCGGCACGAAGGCAATCCGGGATCAGGCCCCAGGTGCTTCGACCAGATCGAGTTGTTGCGGGCGTAGCGCATGCAGGCATCGTCCCAATCCTTCTCGGTCGGGACGTAGGGAGCCGCGTTGTTGACCTCGATGCGCGGCGGCGCCTTGGCGGCCTGCTTCTTGCGGTACTCGATCCCGCGGTCGATCCAGTTCGAGAAGCTCGCCTGCCAATTGCTCGAGAAGTTGCCGGCCGCGAGCTGGTGGTTGATGAACTTGCGGACCTCGGCGTCGATCTCGGCGACCTCCATGCCCGCCGCCCTGGCGCGGTCGCTGGTCTCGGCGCTCGGCAGGAAGTCCCTCGGGATGGTCGTCCCTAATTCCAAATCATCGTCATCGACTTCGGGGAGAGGGCCTTCTCTCTCTCCTGTTATAGGAGAGTGTATTTGTAGATCTGCATGGCTCTCGGATTGCGGCTCCTGTGCGTCCGGCAATGCGGACGCAATGCGAGTCGCATTTTTCCGTTGTTTTGAGGTATTCCGGTGGGTCGCAGCCGTTGATTGGTCTGGTTTGTCACCTTTATTGGCCCACCGGGCGGTTGCGGCGACCTTAGCCGCCGCAATACTGGCCGCATGCTTCTCGGATGCCTGCCGGATCTCGTGGTCGATGCGCTCGTGACGCCAAACGCCGTCGGCGATGGTAAAATAACGGGCAATGACCTTGCGATGCTTTTGCCACTGCTCGATCGGTAGCTTGGTCACCGCAGCGAGGATGAAGTCGTCGTCCGGCAGCGGTTCCTTCGTGTTGTAGTAGTCGGCGATCAACTGGATGTAAGCGCCGTGAGCCTCGCAGGAGAGACGGGCTGTGTCGCTCGCATAGTCATTGAAATTGAATGCGTACCAGCTCACGCCAGCCATTATGCCGCCCTCCGCATGGTCGACGTGATGTAGCCTCCGGTATCGAACGCAAACCACTTGGTGGTCATGCTTCCTCTTTCTTTCTTTCTTTGGCGATCGCAGCTGCAATTTTCGGAAAGTTGTAGAGCGCCAGCGCGCGGTCGGAGGCGATAGCCGGCGACGGTGGGGCTTCGAGCAGCGTCCTGGCCGCCTTGATCCCGAGCTTGGCGGCGTTGTTGGGCGCGCGCAGCATCATGCGCTCGGCGACCTCCCACCACTTCAGGCCGCCACAGCGGAGGATGAAGGCCTCGTACTGGCGTTCGGTCGGCCTCACGATGCCTCCTCACATTTGAATAGATCGCCACTGGCGCGTGCGGCGTGGCGGCTGGCCTTCATCTCAGCGTGCTTGCGCGGCGCGTCGTAGCGCAGGTGGCAGCCCTGGCAGAGGTGCAGCAGGTTGGCGTCGTCGCAGTTCTCGGGCGTGTGATCGAGGTGGGCTACGGTGAGGACGACGCACGGGCCCTCGATCTCGTCGATCGGATAACCGTTCCACTTGCCACAGCGGGGCGGCTCGCAGCCGAAATGCTCCTGCCGACGGTTATGGATGCGACCACATTGCCCGGTGCATTCGCATCTGTTGCCCGAGCGCGCGCGAATCCGCGGCACCACCTCGGTCTTCCAGTCCTTCGGATAACGATCGCGGTTCTCTTTCTTTATGGGCATCACAGCCACCCGTGCCAGATGCCGGACGTGTAGATGCCGGTGGCGATGTGGTTGCG
>CAZZBK010000015.1:44160-64480 GCA_964652155.1 uncultured Planctomycetaceae bacterium
AACCTCCCTGGAGGAAAGGTGGGCGGCGGCGCTTGGAGGGTTTTCCTCGACGAGTTTCACGGTATCGGAAAATTCAGACATTATGTAATTCCTTGGATGTTTGAGGGATGAGCCAGTTACGAAACGGCCCCGCGCACCGGGTACGCGAGGCCGTTGGTAGTGCGGGGACGCTTAACTGCCGCCGCGGCCGACTTGTTCGAGCCGGGCCTCGCCATCGCGCAGCGTGGCAATGCCCTGCTCGCGACGTTCCGCAAGCAGTTCGAGCTGCTGCGGGTCGTCCTTGGTGAGCGTGCAGTCGTCGGTGATGAAGGCGTGGCCGGACGCATAGGTGCGGCGCGGTGCCTTGATCTTGACGTCGGGATCCAGGGTGACGAGGCGGGGATCGTTCTTGTCCGGCTTGATCTTGAGGGTGAGGACGATCTCGCCGCCCTTGCCGGTCTCCTTGATGGCTCGAACCAACTCCTTGAACAGCTTTGCACCGTCGGACAGGGCATAGCCGCCCCGCGCGATGGCGAACGCATCGAATAGATTCATCGGATAGTCTCCGTCGGTTTGGAAGGATGGGAACTGTGCCACGGCGCGGGTGATTCGTGGCACAAATCTTGGAGTTATTCCCGCTTTTGTGGTGTCAGGTCGCGGCCTTGACGCCCTGGCGCAGCGGCAGGTAGCCGACCTCCACCTCATCCCATTCGAGGATACGGTACTGGTGGACTTCCATCGGGCCGCCCTTGGCGGTCTGCATCACGATCTTCTCCTGCGTGATCTTCTCCCATTTGGTCGGGATGCAGGCGATCAGATGGTTCTGGCCGTCGGCGCCGGTCGCGAAGTGAAGCTTCGTCTCGGTCAGATCGAACGTGCTCCAGCCGGCGTATTGATATGCGGGTCTCATGTGAATCCTCCAATGACGTCAATGACCGTCCACCACCAGACGACGAGCGTCGCGATGGTGATGAACGGCAATCCAACGAAATACCAGAAGCGGTCGCTCATGGCTTAATCCTGATGATGTGCCAGACCACGAAACCCTGAAACACCAGTATGGCGGTCATCACGCCCATGGTGACAGGGTTTGCGCGGTAGAGCGCGAAGATGTCGGCGAAGAACTCGCTCACAAGCCGTCGCCCTCGAATATCTCGATGCAGGCGAGGCGGTCTCTTTTGTCCGCGCATCTATCAGCTTCGTCGCGGGTTTCGTGGAAACCTACGACGCCGGAACCGTTTTCGGAATCTGAGCCGTAGATGTTGATCCAGCCGAGGCTCTTGCGGTGCTGCTGCGGCTTACTGAATCCGCGCTCGAGGGCATCTGCCGGGCTCTCATTCTGCCTCCGCTCGGCCTGACATGCCCAGCAGTTGCAGCCCAACCTTGCCGGTTCGCTCAGGCTGTCCCACTTAGTGGCGGGTGAAGCCGTCGTGCCGGTGCCCAGGTCGACGAGGCGCTGGTTGGAGTGCTGTATGAACTGAAGTCCCAACTCGACGACGGTGACGCGATCCTGAAGATTGCCGACGCGCACGAACATCGGGGTAACGCCCTCCTTGGGGATGAGCCTCGGGCCGTCAGCGGTCGGATCGAGCTGCAAACCTAGATAGTCGGCAAGCATATTGAAGTAGTTGTTGGCGTTGTTGATGCGCCTGTGGACCGCTTCAAGGCCCATAGTTGCGAGGCCGCTGATTGTCTTGATCTGGTCCTCGTGCTTGAACAGAAGGTCGCCGGCGTCCATGAGACCGGCATTGATCGCGGCAACGCGCCGGTCGGTGCTGTCCATGCGATCGGTGGCCTGCTCGAGATGGGCCACGATCTCGGCAACTCTCTGCCCGTTCTCGCCACGCATGTTGCGGAGCTGGCGGAACAGGTCCGTGCACTGCGCTTCGAGCTTGTCGAGGCGGTCTCGGGTCTCCTCGGGGCCCAGCATGATGCGGCCCTCGCCGTCGCGCGGGATGTCGGTGGGGATGTCGCTCAGGCGAATGCTGGAGGTGGTCCTGCTCATGAAAGCCTCTCTGGTTTGCCGTCTTCGAGGGTGGCGAGGGACCAGATGAGGAATGGCCCCTGGCCGGTGGATTGGTCATGCGCGTGCAGGAACTCGATCGGCTCGGGCCGGATCAGGAAGCCGACGGCTCTCACGCGGCGACCGGCGCCATCGCGTCGGCCGCCTCCAGCAACAGGTCGATCACGTCCTGGGCGGTCCGCTCGGGATCCGCGTTGAACTGCACCAGCGGGTGCATGTGGTTGGAGCCGCCCGGCCGGGCCGGCGACCGCGCCTTGGCCAGCTCGGCCAGCCGCATCCACATCGCACCGGTGGCGGGAGCGCCTTGGGCGGTCGCCAGCACCTTCGCCACAGCCCCATAGGCCGAGAACCGCGCCGCGGCCGGGTTGATGCCCACACGGCTCGTGCCGCCCACCGCAGGCCCGTACAGGTTCACCTCGCGGCCATCGGCATCCCGAGCCGCCGCCGAGCCCTCCGACCAGCCCGCCCGAACAACGTCCGCAGCCTTCCGCAATACCTGATGTGCCAACATCCGCGTGCCTCCTATTTCTTCAACATTTCCGGCGATTCGGTCGCGGGAACCGTGCCACATCCCCGTGCCAATTGCTCGACGTGACTCTCCGTGGCACGCTCGGCACGGCCGATGTCCACAGAGTTCGGGTGCTCCCGCGGCGTGACGGATGCCAAAGCGATGGCGATCCGACCTTTCTCTGTGATGCGCCAGTCGTCGTAAGCGTGGTGCTCCATGGCTCCCTGCCTCTCCAGGCGGTTGAGGACGTAATACCCTCTCTCCCCTTGCATGGCGTCGTAGACGGTGCGGTAGCGGAGGCGGCCGCCATCGGTAAGGGCAAGGCGTAGGACGGTGATCTCGTCGGCGGTCACGGCGTCTCTCCGTCGGCCTCGGCCTTTTGGGCTTCTTCGAGCGATGTGTTGGGGTCGAAGCAGGCGGCGAGGGTCTCGGCCACGGTAGGGAGCTTTGCGCACTCCTCGCAGCGGGCGTCGTTCATCATCGAGGGTGAGGCGTAGAAGCGTTTGCCGCATTTGCAGACCATCCAAGGCATTATGGCTCTCCCCTGCGGCGGGCGCGTTCGGCGGAAACCGCGAAGATGCAGGCGGTTAGGAGCCTGCTGCCGCGGGGCATATCGAAGTAGCCGGGGTCAATGGCGATGATGTCCTCGATCCCTTGGACGAGGCGGATCACCTCGCCGTACGGGTGACCGAAGTCGCGAGCGATCTTGAGGTAGGGGAAGCTGGTCATTGGGTCCTCAGGCTGCAGCGGACGATGTAGGCGACGATGCGCTTACGGTAGGTCTTGGAGCGGTCGCGCTCGGCGATGGCTCGGGCTGCGTCGATCGGCATCCAGACGCTTTTGCCGCCCCAGCGGTATGCGACATAGGCCATCATGGCTTCTGGCACCTCGGGTTAGGGCACATATGGAGCCATTCGGCGCCGAACTTGCGGGCTTTCCAGCCGGCGCCCTTGGCTACAGCCCATTCCTCTTTGAAATCGTCGGTTTCGCCCTCGAAGGTCTCGTCGCAGGCGTCGCACTCGAAGACTATCTTGCCGTGCTGCCTATCAATCACGAGGCACCTCCAGTCGAGCGAGCTTCACCGCGCGGATGGCCGCTCCGATGATTTTCATTTCGTTGGGCGTGAAGTGGTCGCGTCGAGCGATGTTGCATTCGACGCAGCACGAGACGCAGTTTCCTTGGATGTAGCCCTTTGAATTATCGAGACGATCCAGGCCTATGCTGGCTTCGACGTTCGACTTTAAGCCGCAATATCCGCACGGCTCGGCGATGAGGGTGAGGTATTCAGGCTCGGTCAGGGTCCACTCGCGCCCTTTTCGCCTTGCAACGTCCTTGACGTACCGGAATCGCCCTTCCGCCCGTCGATGGTCGCGAAAATAGGCGGCCTGCTTGGTGTTGACTATCTTCCTGTTTATTCGACCTTTTTCAGTCGAACAGTATCGCGCCCGCGCAGCCCTGGATTCCGCGAGGTGTTTCTCGCATCGCTTGCGGCCGGGTGCGGCTGGTTCGCTGCAACTGTAGCAAACGATCATCTCAGCACCCCGGCATACATGGTCATCACGGAAACATCGTCCCGCCTGTCGAAGATCTCGGTGCTGATGCAGCCGGGCGCCTTGCGGATGGCTAAAGCCATGCGATCAGCGCCCTCCAAGCTCTCGCTCCAGCCGATCACGCTCTTTTCCGGCTTTGGGTAGCCGGTGGCGCGCACCTCATAGCGCTGGCCTTTGTCACCCACATTGTGGGGCTTGCCGCCTGAATGGGTCATCGGCTTGCCGCGGCTTCGAGCATGTCGAAGTCCTCCTGCTCAAGATCGTCGAGCGTTCGGGGTTGCACTTTCTCCTCGACAGAGCCGGAACCCTTGCAGTGCTCGCACATGCCGTGGTCGACCTCGCCCATGTGCGGGTGGCCGCAGCCGGGCTCGTAGACCACGCCGTAGCGGATGTCGCGGCCCTCGCCGCCGCAGGCCGGGCACGGGACCTCGATGAGGATCGGGTTCTCGAAGGTCATGGTCATGGCTGGGGCTCCACCAGTTCGATATGGGCGACGAGGCCGATGCGGACGGTCTTGCGCCGGCGGCTCTCAGTGCGGTCGGCGCGGTAGCCATAGAGCGAGACGAGGTGGGACACACCCAGCCGGGCCTCGCTGACGACGAACTCCCTGCCGTCCACGCGGCGGCGCACGGTGCGGCCCCGGAGAAGCTGGCCAATACAGCCAGCATCGGCCCTGATTTTCTCGGCCAGGGCGATCATGTTCGTCTGGTGCAGGGTGGCGATCCGGACAGGGTTTAGGATCATGCGTTATGACTCCGATTCGGATGCGCGGCGGATGCGTCGCGCATTCTTGCGCCTGATGTTGGCGAGGTCCCGGCAGGCCCGGCAGATGCTCTGTGTCTTGCCACGGCGCTTGCGGAGGAGCCTGTTCGTGCCATCGAGGGAGTGGCCCCTGGCACAAAATTCGAGGAATGGCTTCTTGGGTTGCACCCGCCCGACGCCGCCATAATCGGACAGGTGTTGGAACCCGAAGGCGGTAGCCGCGGCGATCTCGGCCAGTTCGTCGAGGTCACTCATGGCTGATCGGCCTTAGTTACGGGTGAGTGTGACGGAGGGAGTTTGGAGGCGGGGCCTGGCGCGTCTCCCACAGCATTGCGAGATCGCGCGGCCTCAACCTCCTTGCGGAAGGCTGCGCTTCTTTCGCGCTCTGCGACGGTCAAATCATGGCGTGCAGCGGCGAGGGCGCTTTCTGCCCTTACGTACGCTGCTATCGCCTCGTGATATTTGGCGCTGGCGGTTTCAAAATCAGTCATGGTTCTTTCTTGTCCTGTGGTCACGGTGGAGCCTTCCGGCTCCCAGCAATCCTTGCAGGCCCACGTCTCGGCGCCGAACCTTGAGGGTCCGCATTTGAGATCCGCTGTCTCGCCGCAGACTTGGCAGGCGCGCTGAGTCGATGGCACTGAGGCACCCACGCAAACGCGCGGATCGCCAAGGGCCCGCTGCATACGCCAGCCGTGCTCTCTAGCTATCTCAGCATCGGTATAATCGGAGAGCGACTTCGCGGGTGCTTGGGCAACACCGAGAGCAGCAATAGCCTCCTCAACGGCCTGAACATCCTCCGTCCAAATCGACATCCGTCGGTCGCCGCCGCTAGCGTGAGCCTTCTTCATGACATTGAGCGTATGTTGGAGGCTTTTTAGAAACGCTGGCTGTTGCGGTGTCGCCGCTACATCGGGGGAGCGGACGGTCTCGAGGGCTTCGATCATTCCTGCTCTCCCGGGGCGCCCAGCCTCATGCTTGTCGTGGCAATCTTTACAGCAAGCCATCCCGCCTACGATCGCAGGCTTATCGTCCGTGCTTCGATAGACTGTGGACACGCTTCCGATTTCGTCATAGGTCGGCTCACAGTAAAACGCCACGCAATGGCGGCATACCTTAACCTCGCCGCATAGCGCGCACTCGTGAACGAGGCGATCCCACAATTCGATCACCACGACGTCCAATTCGCGGCACAAGCTATCGGCTACAGCGTGCACAGTCTTCATTCCTGCTCTCCGGGGTTTGTGGAGAGGGCGGCGAGAACAGCGTCGGCAATGCGGAAGCAATATTCCCGACCGTTTCTGTCTTCATCGGCGAACGGCGTAATGGCCATCTGGCGATCTGCTGGCCAGCGCGCATTATGGATTGTTTCAGCCATTACATCGCGGCTCACCTTCTGAGTGCTGGGCGGTGGGGCGGCGTAGAGGTCTCGCAAGTTTCGCTGCACCATCTCGCCGGTAAATTGCGCCCAGTGTCTCGGTGTAAATGTGAGATACTTCCCCTTGCCGTGATCGATATCGAGCGGGTGGGACTTTGTGTCATCACAAATATAATTCCACATCGTCAGCATGGCATTTTTGACAATATCGGGGACGTAACGGTCCAGCGACTCCCCGACCGGCGCAGCGGGCTGGGCGGCGAGGGCGGCGCGAACTTGTTCCTCAAAATCAGAAACCAGTCGGCTCGCACTTGACGACGCGACGTTGTTGCAAGTCTCAAACGCCATATCATCCTTGGCTAGAACCGCAGCATTCCGTCCTCGGACTGCTTTCGCCAGTCGGTCGAACCATTCGGCCGCGCCCCACGCATCGACATTCTCGCTAAAGAAGCTCATCGGTTGCGCCCTCGTCATTTCATCCATGGCTGTTGTCCTTCCTCAGTTCCTGCTTGATCTGGGCGGTCCGGCGATCGACCAGCATCTTTTGCAGCTCGCGCCGCCGCGATGTGTCACCATCCTCGGCTTTGATGCACGCGATCAGGTACGCGCAGCGGTCCTCGACCGGCATTTTGCGGATGCGGAGCATGATCCGAAACAATGGCTCTCGTCTCACGTCAGCCCGCTCCACTTGTTACGCGCCCAGCTAAACCCAGCCTTGAAGCCCTGGTCGTAGGCGATCGGCCCGCAGATCACGGCACCCAGCGCAAAGCCCACAGCAAGCAGTCCGATAATCTCAGCCATTAGGGTAATCTCCCGGTCGCTCAAGTTGCCGCCTGCACGGCGGAATCCAAATCTGCGGGCGCGGCTCCATCCCCTCGATCCACACCATCCACTTGTACGAGGTCGCCGTCGAAGGCCGCTTCATCTCGCCCGTGCGCTCATCGAGATAGAGCTTACTCGGGTCGCGCAGCACGCCCTTGTGCATGATGACGCGCTCGGTAAAGACGCCGAGCAGCGTCGGCGGCAACTGCGCAAATAGCTGCTCGTAGCGTTCGATACCTTCCTCGAACGCTGAGCGAACCAATACCGCCACACCCATCTCTGCCACTTCGATGCCGCGCTTGATGATATCGAGCGCGAGACGAAACGGCGGATTGGTGATGATCCAATCGTTCACGACGGCCTGCTGTGTCGGCGCAAACGGCATCAAAAAGTCATGCTGCGGATAGCCAAGGCCATAGTCGAAGATGTCGCTGGCGACCACCGTACCGAAGTATTCCTTGAGCGGCGCCACCATGTATCCGCGGTTGGCACACGGCTCCCAGCATTGCATGAGCTTGAAAGCGCGCCGATTTGGATGGAGCGGCAAAATCACATGCTCGAACAGCGCACGCGTCGCCCACGGCGGCGTCGGGAAATCGTCCAGGCTGTCGTGCGCCTCGGTGCGCTGCTGCATCACTGAACTCGATCGGTTTTGGCTCATGCTGCCCTCGCAAATTCGCCATAGAAATTCTCAGCAGCCGCCAAATAAGCCGCATGAGCTTCTTCGGGAGTGCCGAACGATCCGAGATGGAATGACTTCCGATCAATCTGTATTTTAGCAACCCAACGGTTCCAGACTCGATGCACGCCCTTAAATCCACTAGCATTGTTCTTTTGCGGCCCCCTGTTGGCCATGTTCTGCGAGTGAGTGCCAAGCCGGAGATTTGACCATCTGTTGTTGGTACCATCTACATCTCGATGGTCGATCCGGGCTTTGGGCCATTCACCAGTCATCATGGCCCACGCGATACGGTGGACCAAAAGGAAGCGGCGATCTAAGCACGTTCGCATGTAGCCTCGTGCGGTGACGTTGCCAGCCACATCACCAGCCCGAGCTGTCCCGCAGCTCACGCGCCACTTCAAAATCCCGGTTGCAGGGCTATAGGTGAAAACCTCCCGCAGGCGCTCGACAGATGGAAGGCTCATCGCACGATGCCCTTCAACTCGACGAAATCGCCCAGGCAAACGGCCTTGCCCTGCTCGATCAGCTTGACGACGGTCTTGTCGTGGAACACCGGGCCTCGCTGGCCCGCCGTCCACTTCCAGCCGCCGCCGCTCTTGTTGATGACACGCTTGAGCGGCCGCTTCCGCAGTGCCGCCAGTGCCTTCAACTCTGCCGGAACGTAGTAGCCATAATCAGCATACGCATAGACGCGAACCTGCCCGGTCTTCTTGCTGACGTACGACTTCCT
The DNA here is from genome assembly GCA_964652155.1 of uncultured Planctomycetaceae bacterium. Classification (GTDB taxonomy): domain Bacteria; phylum Planctomycetota; class Planctomycetia; order Pirellulales; family PNKZ01; genus CAZZBK01. Next base: position 52,592 of record CAZZBK010000015.1, read on the forward strand.
CCAAACGGCCATCAGGCACGCCTCCGCTTCTTCGGCTCGGGTGTCACCCAGCTCTTGGCCTTGACGATATTGCGGATTGTCAGCTTGCCGACCTCGAACGCATCAGCGAGCCGCGCGATGGTCGCGCCGGTGGGCTTGTGGCCGTACTGCGCGCGGATGATGCTGATCTGCGCTGCGGTGAACAGGGAGGCCGGGTGCTTCTCGCCGTGCACACGGGTGCCGTGCTCGAGGGAATCGGCAGCGTTCTCGCGCTTGAAAGCCCAACGCAGGTTCCGCGGCGTGTTGCTGGTCTTGTAGCCGTTCCTGTGCGCGGCATCCATGATCGCGGGGTACGGGCACGGGCCGTGAAAAGCCTCACAAACCAATCGGTTAACGCGCTGCTTTGATCGAGTTCCACCGACATAAAGATCAACGACATAGTAGCCGTCGTCATTAAGCTGGAGCTGGCGAACGCGGTTCGCGCTTCTGATCCGGCCCCTGGAACTGGCCTCGTACAGCGGGAACGACGGGATCTGGCGCCAAACCTCATCCATTGGTCTTCTCGCGAGCGGCAAGAGCCTGTTCCGTCAGGCCGGTCAGCTCCATGATGACGGCCATTGCCTTCGGGTTCGGCGTGCGCTCCCCAGCACGCCAAGCGTCTACCGTATAGATGGACAACCTTTTAATGCCCATTTTTTCTTGAACTAAGTCCCTGAATTTACTGGTAGAATAACCATTCTCCAGCATCCATTCCGATAGGGCCGTTCGTTCCATGAAACTTACTTTCCCACAATTTTGTAGTTTGACATTCTCACAATTAGGCTTATTGTACGATTCGTCAAGCAAAAGTTTGACGGAACCCGCAGTGAACTCCCACGACAATAGGAGCCTACCGATATGATCCAATTCCCCAACAAGAACATGAGCGTAGTCGAGAACCAGATCGTTGAGCGGCTGGTGACGGACCTTCTTGCCAACAGCCTTTCGGTCAGCGTTTGGAACGGCGGCGACGAGCCGGAACTCGCTGATTGCACCGATCTTGAGACGATCATGGCGGCGCTGGCGGCCAGCGATCAGGATGAGCTGACGCTGCGGCACGGCGGCACCGATGGCGCCTACGCTGGCTGGGTACGGCTGGTGTGGGGCAACGATCACAGCGTCATCAGCGACTACACCACCCGGTTAGAACCACAGGTGAAGCCCGCCAGCGATCTGGCTGATGATCTGGAGGAAGGCCGCGCGCAGATCGTCGGAACGCTGGTCGAGGCCGTCCAGCCGGTCGAAGGTGTCCGCGAGACCACCACCAAAATGTGCATTTTCTGGCAGAGCGAAAGTGCACGAGCCTACGCGGCAGCCCGATGGGAATACGAGAACGGTGCGCTATCACGCACTCCGGCCGCGCAAGAGCGCGCGGCTGAATTCGCCCGCGAGGTTGAAATTCGATTGTCGCAATTGGTTGGCTACTGATGACCGCCTCGAACGACATAGCGGTGATTGCGACCGGGCTTGGCTCGGTCGCTTTTGCCATCGTCCTCGCTTTCATCATTGTACCGATGGTGGTGTCATGACCCAGCGCGACATACAGCGTGCCCGTGAACGATTTGCCTACATGGTGTCCGAGAAGGCCGCCCGCGATGAGCTTCGCTTCCAGCGGGTGCTGGGAGTGGAGTGGATCGACGCTTACCTCAATGCCTGGAAGATCAGCGACGAGGTTGTTGAGCTTGTTTATTCGGAGGATCGGCCGGCAGTGCATCTGCCGTGTCGCTATGTGAGGAAACCGCGATGAATGATCAGCGCTACGACGATCTGACAGGACAGAGGTTTGGTCGCCTCGTAGCGCTGCGCTACATCCGAGGCGGGAATGGTGCCAAGTGGGAATGCGAGTGTGATTGCGGGAACGTGACAACGCCAGCGCGAAATGAGCTGAAGCGCGGCACAACCATCTCGTGCGGTTGCTTTGCCATAGAGAAAGCGTCTCGGCAGATGACCAAGCACGGTTTGCACCGAACTAAGGAATACAAGGCTTGGTGCGGCATGATCGATCGCTGCGAGGGATCGACGCGAGAATTGTACGTTCGGCGCTATCAGGGGCGAGGAATTACCGTTTGCGATGAATGGCGACACGACTTTCAGGCGTTTTTGGATCACATCGGCCCAGCCCCAAGCCGTCGCCATTCTGTAGACCGGATAAAGAACGACCGAGGGTACGAGCCCGGCAACGTGCGTTGGGCGACGGCCAAAGAGCAAGCCAACAACAGAGGATAGAGCTATGGCATGGGACAATTGGAGACGTCGGCTGGCTGGCGAGAAGGTAACCACCTATCTGCAGCCACAATTTGAAGACGAGGGCTATTACCGCAAGCCGATTGTGGAGCCTGTGCTCGGCCTGAACGGCAAGACGAACGGGCAGAAACGAATCATCGGCTGGACGCCTGTCGCCTACTTCATCGACCGTGGAAAGTTGTGCGGCATAATTGGCGACCGCGACATGGCCGCCAACGAAGTCAGTGACGAGAGCTTGTGGTCATGGGTGTGCAAACATCCGGTCAAGGAAGAGACATTCCGTGCTGTACTGGATCGCGGCGAGCCGTGGCCGGATGCGTCGCCGGCCGCTGCGTTCAATAAGGACATGGCAAAGCCGGAGCTGACGCCCGATCAGGTGCTCGACAAGGCCATGGGCGCCGACGCGGACGATCAGGAGGCGCTTGCGATCGGCCTGGGCCACAACAAGCAGCCCGTGGTCGAGCCGCACGTCGAGCACAGCGAGGCGATCGAGAACGCCATCCGCGCGGCAAAGGATCTGGAAGTCAAGGACGAGGCCACGGCGGCGATCGTCACCGGGTCGATCAACCGGATTGCGGAGCTGCGACTTGCAGCGACGAAGAAGGGCAAATCGCTCTACCAGCCGATTTACCAGCAATACAAGACGGTCATGGGGCAGTGGACTCCGATGATCGAGAAGGCCGAGGGCTGGGAGAAGGTGCTGAACAAGCGGTACCTGACGTGGCGCGCGGCCGAGAAGAAGAAGGCCGACGATGCCGAGCGCGAACGGCTCGCCGAGGTCCAGCGAATTGAAGAAGCGAACGCTCGCGCGGCTGACCGCGCGATCGGTAGGGGCGAGCCGGAACCAGAGCCGGTTTACCCCGAGGAGGTGCTGCCGGCGCCGACGCCAGCCCCGGCGCCGGTGGCACCGACCTATCGCGCAGCAGGCCAGCGCACCGCACCGAAGGAGGTCGAACGCTGGTGGATCGATGGCGTCGATGATTTCGACGCTCTCTACAATCACTTCAAGAGCCACGCCGACGTTCGGAGTGTTCTTACCGCTTTGGCAACCGCTGCCATCAAGAACGGTCAGGAAGTGCCCGGCACCCGCCGCCACTTTGGCCTGATCTGATGAGGGTTATCTACCAGATCAAGTTTGTGGGCGGCCGCAAGTCGTACATCGGCTCGACGAACAACTTCGACAATCGTCGGCGTCGGCATGTCACGGAACTGCGAAAAGGAGCCCACCACTGCCGCATTCTGCAGAGGGCCTTTGTCAAATATGGTGAGGCTGCGATGCAGTGGGCGGTGCTTGAGACGGTAGATGATCGCTCGATGCTAATAGAGCGTGAGCAGGCTTGGCTCGATGCCTATGCCGGCAAGCTCTACAATTCGTCTCCAACGGCACTCTCGCGACTCGGCGCAGTCGTGTCGCTGGCGACGAGGAGAAAACTGAGCAAGGCTTTGCTCGGCAATAAGAACAACCGGAAAGTGATGGCACCATTCTGCGGTCGTGGTCACCCGATGGCCGGAGAAAATCTGTACGAGTACAAATTGAGCAGCGGGCGAACCTGCCGAGGATGCAGACTGTGTTTTCGGATCAACGCCAAAAACCAACGGGCAAAAAGGAAAGCAAAATGTATCTGATTATAGACACTGAGAACACCGGACTCTTTCGCCACCACAATATTTTGGCGGACGGCACCAAGGTGACGGCTCGCTCCGACGAGCCGGGGCAACCGCGCATGGCGGAATACGCCCATGTGCTGGTCGATGACGACTTCAACGTCGTCGATCAATATCAGCAATACGTCATCCCGCACGGATGGCAGAACGAGGATCGTTCGCCGATGCTGGAAATGCCGGAAGGCGCTTTTGCAATCCACGGCCTGTCGATGGACTTTCTCCGTGGGAACGGACAGCCGGTAGAGAACGCGCTGAACAGCTACACCAACTACATCCTTAACGGAGCGGTGTTGCTTGGCTTCAATGCCCAGCACGACGGACGGCAGATCCGCGCCGAGCTGCGCCACGCCGGCCGCGACGATCTGTTCGAGAAGACGCCGAATATCTGCGCGATGCGCTCGATCACCTCGAACTACAAGGGGCAGGTGAAGAAGCTCAACGGCAAGGGTGGCTTTCCCAGGCTGATAGACGCCGCGGCGCATTTCGGTATCCCCTATGCCGAGGACAAGCGCCACAGCGCACTCGAAGACGCCAAGGTCACCGCCCAGGTCGCAAAATGCTTGCACGAGCGCGGGCTGTTGCTGCCGGCCGAGGTCCACTACGCAAAGCATTTTGAAGGCCGCCAGGGAGAAGTCGCGTGAACCGCCCAACACGAGTCCCTAGCCCACCCGATGATGCTCACTTTACCGAGGTCGAGGAGCATCAGACGGTCGCGGCCGAGCGCGTCAACCATCCCGCACCCGCTGTCCGCGCACAGCAGACTACCGGATTGCCGTCCGAGGGTCCGGTGCAGCAGCCGTCGCTGCCGATCACACCGTTCGCCAAGCTGGCGGGCGCCATCGCCGCTGTCATGGCGGAAATCAAGCCGGTCGAAAAATCCGGCTGGAACGACTTTTACAAGTACAACTATGCCAAGATGGGCGACCTTTCGATTGAGCTGACACCGCTCATGGGCCGCCACGGCATCGTGGTGTTTCAGAACGAGGTCGACCGCGCCATGTTCGACGAGGGCAAGGTGATATCGGTGCGCTACCAGTTCACGGTGGTTCACTCCTCGGGCGAGATTTGGCCCGAGCGTCCGCTCATCACGGGCATGTCCCGCTGTCGCGATTCCAAGGGCGGCTTCGACGACAAGGCGTTCAACAAGGCCCACACCGCGGCGCGGAAATATTTCCTGCTCTCGCTGTTCCAGATCCCGACGGATGACGAGCATCCCGATACCGACGGGGATGGTGGCGGCCAGCAGCAGCGCGCACCGCAGCAGCGTCCGCAGGGGCGCCGCCCGGTGCCGTCGCCGAACGGCAAGGTGCCACCGCACCTGATGCCGATCAACGATGGGGAATCCGCCGTTGATTGGGCTACGCGGTTCGGCGAGGTGATTGCGAAGGCGGCCAGCGTCGCCGAGATTGACCAGTGGTACGCAGCGAACGCGGAAATCTTTGAGAAGATGAAGCGGTTCCCGCAGGTGTACAACGACGCGATCGACTTCATGGATGCCTGCGCGGCGAAGCTGACGAAGCCGAAGGCCGATCCTATCACATCGGGACCAACCAAGGCTGAGAGTGACTTCCCCGGAGACAAGCCCATCCAGGCCGCCGCCGAGCCGATCACGGTAAACACGAGCATCCCGCTCAGGCTCGACCGCAACCTGTCAGATCCCGAGCGCGAATGGATACTGGCCTGTGACGATGCGTTCAAAGAATGCACCGACGTCGATTCGCTGCGGGCCGAGCAGGAAAGCGTCATGCTGCCGTCGAAGGATAGCGTCTCCGAGCACGCCTGGGCGCGCGCGGTGGCGATCGTGAAGCAGCACGTTGACCGGATCACACAATGAGCCGGATCATCCTGAAAAAACAGGATGGCAAGCTGGTGGCGACGGATGATGAATCCGTCGCCGCTCTCCTGCGCATCAAGGACGGCACCGAGGTCTATGCGGATATCGTGCGCGCCCGCAACACGAAGCAGCACCGTCTCTTTTTCACCCTGGCCGGCATCGTGGCGGATTCGCTCGATCTCGACGTTGACGTCGTGCGCAAGGATGCGCTGATCCGGCTGGGCTTTACCGATAGCTGGAAGGATCTCGACGGCCGCACCCACATCGAGGCGAAGTCGATGAAGTTTATTTCTGGCATGAAGCAGGAGGAGTTCGACGCCTTCATGCAGAAGGCCGTTTTCCTGATGGCGGGATGGATCGACGCCGACCACAAGGATCTGATGCGCCGCTACAACGAGCTGGCAGCAGACAAAAGGTACGAGGGATATCGACGATGATCGTCCTGACGCAAGAACTGATCGAATCGCTGATGACCGAAAATGGCGGCTACACGCAGGCCACCACCGAAGCACTCGGCATCGGATGGCCGCTCCAATCCGGCTGGAAACTGCGACTGATCGGCACCAGCCTATCTGACAAGCGGTGGCGCGAGGCCGTCAGCGCAGCGAAGCGCGGGCCGATCTATCGGCGCATGGGCAATGCAGGGCGGCGCCGGTGACGCGCTCACGCAAAGAGCCAACGCTCAAGGCGAAGCTTGCGGCGACACTGCGCGAGCTGTTGAAGATACCATACGATGAGGCTCGCTTGCTGACGACCGATCAGATCATAAGCCGTGTCGAGTTTCACCACATCCATTACCACGCGCAAGATGGAGTCGATGATCATTGGAATCTCGATCCGCTGCCGAAGGCCGAGCACAAGGAGCGAACGGCCAAGATAGACATTCCTCAAATATGGAAAACAAAGCGCATTTCTAAGGCGGAAGCTGAGTTTCGCACAAGATTGCTGACACCGCGCGACGAGCGGCCAGCCAAGAAATCGAAGTGGGCATCCCGCCCGTTTCCGAAAAAGAGGAAATCACTATGAACAACAGCAGGTTGTTAGAGGCAGTCCGCATGCCTGCCCGCGTACCGGAGCCCCGCGACGAATTGCAGGAGGCTTTCGAAAGCTACAAGCAATTGAAGATCGAGCACGCCCGCGTGTTGCAGGAAAACCTTGATCTGCGCGTCGAGAACGGCTCGCTGATTGCCGAGGTCAACATGATCCGCGAAAGCTACCGGGAGGCCGATTCCGACCGCTGCAAGCTGCAAGCGGTGTCCTCGTCCCTGGCTGGCGGCTTGAAGGCAATCAAGGCTGTGATCGACGATCAGTTGCGCACCGCGATCAAGAACGGTATCGAGGCGGTGGAGCCCAGCGAGCGGGAAGCTGAACTCGACAAGGCCGGCGAGGAAGTGGCTGAGATCATCGAGCGCGCGAATCCGGCGCCGGCCGCGACGTCGGACATTCTGCCGAGGGGATCGCTGTGACGCTGACGAATGGAGAAAGAGCATGAGCGACCACAAGGACTGGGAAATGCTCGACGGGCGGGCCATCAGCATCGCATGGTTTAGGAACCGAATCCCGGACATGCAGCCCTATGTTGACACCCGCGGCGGGGTCCGAAAGCTCACTCTACTGGCGACCTATATGGGCGATCGCACCGAGCTTTGGATCATCGAGGAAGAGGCCGGCAAGGAACTGGCTCGATACAACGCGAGCGCCATGGAAAGCATCCACTGGCTTTGATGACCGAACATCGAGGAACCCCCATGCAAACTTTAATCAACATCCTAGCCGCCGCCAGCTTCGTGATCATTTGTATCGCGATCTGGTTCGGCATCAACTACGCGAGGCACACATGACCGGACAATCAGACCATCTTCTACATCGCCCCCATCCCATGTTTGACCGAAACTGCCGCTGCGCCGAATGTCGTGACGTGATCCCGGAGCCTGACTGCCCCGCCTGTGGAGAACCGTACAAGCCGGGGCAAGAGTGCCAGCAACAACCGTGGGAGGCTTTCCGCGATTACCTTCCCCTCTACTGCAAAGGAGACCAAATGATTGTCGCCCCGATTGTCGAAGTACTGCGGTGGAACGCCGCGTTCGGCCCAGAAAATAACACTTCAGAGCGAGCCGCCAAGAATATAGACGATCTGTGCTCATGCCTGGAGGAGTTGTCGAGATCTGCTGACACGGCGCAAGTGCTGCTCAACCAAGACTATCCCGGAGAGGCAAACTCTTTGGGGTTAAGAGTAAGGGCGGCCATCGATTTGCTCAAAGCTATCCGCTGTAGGACATGCAATGGGTTCGGGCGGATCGGGGAATTGGGCGGTGGGGCGCACGTCTGCGCAGACTGCGCCGCGCCGTCGGGGACGAAGGACTTCCTATCCCGGCCTCGCAAGATCCGCTCCGGCGGCTCTACTGATCCTAAGCGACCAGCGTGAGACACGAAAAAAGGGCCACCCGCGAGGGTGGCCCAAAGTCTAGGGAGGATAAAACGTCCAAGAGATTATGTGGTAGCTGATTCTAGTGCTTCAGGTACCCGATAAATTCATGTAATCCCCAGCCGATTCCGCCAGCGGCGGCCGTCAGGGCGGCCATCAAGCCCTTGCCGAACTTCTTGGCCCCTTCCTCGCGGAGCTTCTCGTCCTCGTACTTTTTGACGGCAGGCTCGACCTTGGCCATCGTGTCGTCGATGTCCTTCATGCCGTCAACCAGCCGGTCGACGCGGAGCGAAAGCCCTGAGATCTGAACGCCAACCTCGTCCTTGAAATGCTCCAGCTTATCGTGCAGCGCCTTGCGGCCGGCAGATGCACTCTCCTCCTGGCGCTTCCACATATCGGTCATGAACTCGACGGCCTGCGATAGCTGCCCGAGCTTCATGCTGATCTGATGGACTTCGCCGCGGTTCATGTTCGGATCATTCTCATGTTGCCGCGGCATAGCTTCCGATCACCTTATCGTCGCAACGATTCCGTCGCTCGATCGCCTTGTTGCCTTTCTGGATTGTTCCACCGGCCTCAGCCGCCAGAGCCCGATAGTCGCTTCCGGATTCGATCTCGGAGACTTGCAGCCGGGGCGTCAGCTTTCGACACTCCTTTAGCGCCGTCAGGTCGACATTCAGTCTGCCCGTAGAGCTGGCGCAGCCGGCACACGTCAGCGCCAATAAGGAAAGGATTGCCAGTCGGAGCAGGCGGCGGGGTGGGAAGCGCATCGGTGAAGTCCTTCACGTCCTTGTCGGTAGCGGCATTGTCCGTCGCCGCAGCGGCTACTTCCTTCAACACCAACTCGCGCGTCTCGGTCTTGATCCGCGCGTCACGCTCGTCCTGCTTCCGGTTGAATTCAGCGGCAAGGGCCGCGTGCCGGTCGTCCTCGATTGATCGCCTCACATAGTCCGCGACCGCATAAGCCAGCAGCGCAGCCACCACAGCGCAGCCAACACGATAACGAAACACGAGAGCAAAACATCGAACCACCGCCCCTAGGGCGGCTCTCGCGATGGCTGGGGCGAAGACGACGAGCGCAATGGTTCCTGCGATCCCGAATGTAGCGATCGCCCAGACGGCGACCTTCCACGCGCTGAACTCGAACATCACGAAACCTGCTTCCTGATCCACTCGCGCGACGGTCCTGGCCCCATGAACAGGATCAGCAGGAAGGCGACGAGGAAGATGAAGCCGAGGATGACGGCCATCAGCTTCCAGTCGAAGACGAAGCCGGCGCCCATACCAAAGAAGCCGCCTACCGCGCTGGTGATCGACTTCCACTTCCGCTTGATCCACGATCCGCCCGGCTCGGCATCTCGAGCAGCCGATTCCTCGGTCTGCTTGTGAACCACCTCTGGCGGGGCGTCAGCGGGCACGACAACGGTGTGGTTTTCCGGGGCGTCCTGCGGGTCCGGAATATCGTCAGCCGCTACCTCGGGCTCAGGCTCGGGCTTGGGAGCCGGAAGCGGCGGCGGCGCGCCGTAATACTTCTTGATCCAGTCCCGGCCACCGGCGCCCTGCATCTTGCGGGCCGCCCAGGCGCGCACCTGCCCGGCGTTCTTGCCGAGCAGGATCGACTTGTTGGCCTGGATGGCGCCGAGGCTCACGAGCTGGGAGACCGGCGTCGCTGGATCGGCGCGGAACATATCCTTGGCGTCAGCGGTGCCGAGGAAGTGGGCGAGGTAGAGGTCGCCGCCCGTGCAGTTCATGCCGATGACGCGCTGGTTGTCCTCGGTGAAGCGGGCGCCCAGCTCGATCGCTATCTTGGGATCGAACCGTAGCGCGAGGATCTGCGCCCTGGTGCGGCCCTGCAGGAGGTCGGGCCGGTGCTTGGCGACGACGCCCATCCATGTCGCGTCGATAAACTGGAACAAGCCGCTGGCGCTCGACGTGCCAGCCTTGGCGTTCGGGTTGCCGGCGCTCTCGATCGAGATGATGCAGTTCAGCGTCTCGTCGGAGACGGTCTTGCTTACTGTATTGGTCACCTTGCCCCCGCCCCCGCCTTAAGCTCCTGATATTGCTTGCGCGCCCTGTTCTGCACGGCCCGCATGTCGTCCTCGATCTTCTTGAGGGCTTCACGCTTCGCCGCCTGATCCAACTCCTTACTGTTTTCGATCCGCTGGCGCCGGTCGCGCAGCGGCTTCATTGCTTGGTCCGCGTTTTTGAAGATATCGTCGCCGCGGACCAGATTGCTGTTGTTCTTCAAGAACGAATCAGCGTCATCCACGTTTACACCCTTAGCGCGATCCTTCCGTGCATTGCGGATGGCTTCTCCACCGTTTTTGCGAGCTTCCTCCCTTGCACGATAGTAGGAGCTGGCGTCGGTCTCCGGAGAGTTCGAGGTTCCGTAAAACCTCCTGATTACAGGGGCTTTTGTCGGGTCGAACGGTTCACTTTTGTACAGTCCGCCTCCGGTTTTCACGACGTCACCGACGAACTTGCCGAGGCCACCCGTTATGGTTTCAATCACATGGTCGATGGAACCGGGGTGCCAGTCCAGCCAACCAGATGATTGATAGGGCGAGCCGCCGCCGAGCTTGTTCACTTCGCGCGCTGCAGCCTTCGAGAACTCGCTGTTCGTGCGGAAATATTGCTCGCTGTCGGGCTTCGCCTTGTCCCACTCGCGCTCTGGATACAGCGGGTTTCCGGTCCAGTTCTTGTTGACCCCGATGTGCGCCGGCGCGCGGAACACGGTCGGGAGCAGTGACAGGAGGCTGGAGGATTCCTCGCCGAGCGGGTTCATCGCGTCGCCGATGGATTTCAGCAGCGCGGCCGCGGCATCGCCCGGCTTGTCCTTGCCGAGCGCGACCGTGACCAGCCGCTCGCCGAGCACCGCGAACGGCGAGAAGCCGTAGGGCAGCGGGATCTTGAGGTACTGCCCGTCGTGGCCCATGCCCTTCGGCCACATGAAGATCATGTTCTTGTCGCGGATGTAATGCGGGATCTTGGCGTAGTAGTTCTCGCCCGATTCATCGTCACCGCCAGCGAGCACGCTGAACAGCGTTGCCAGCGCGTTGGCGATCACCAGACCGAACACCGCCTTCTGCACCTTCGGGTGCTTGAGGGCTTGGGCAACGCGCGTGGTGCCCTGGATGGCCGCGTTGGCGAACATCCACAGCGAGCTGATGATATTGCCCAACTCGCCCTTCTTGGTGAAGTTGGTGGTCAGGTTGAGCGCCAGCCGGGCCGCGTCCGGACGGGACATGCCGACGTCACGGGCGGCCATGTAGGCGGCCAACCGGGTCGCGTTCTCGATAGAGCCGTTGACGATCTCCATCGCCTCGGCCGCGCGCTCGCCGGCCTTGATGATGCCGTTCATCACGCCGCCGTCCAGGCGCCGCAGCTTCTTGGCGATGTTGCGGGCGACGTCCTCGTGGTTTTCGAGGCCAAAGAAGCGGATACGGCCGCCGTCGGCATCAAATTCCCGGAATGCCTGCGCGTAGCGCCCACCCTGGCCGCCGCGGAGCGCGATGAACGATCCGCCGATGGCGCGCGGCAGGTGTTTGGCGAAACTCTTGACGAAGTCCTGCTGCTGCTGCGCTTGCAGGTTGATGAAGGCTTCGCCGACGTCGCGGGCGAAGTTTGGCACGGTGAAGTTCGGATTCCACTGCGTCGATAGCCGCGCCATCGTCGTCGTGACGTTGTGCATCAGCCGCAGCAC
>CAZZBK010000016.1:0-57358 GCA_964652155.1 uncultured Planctomycetaceae bacterium
AGCTCGTGGCTCATCGTCGCCAGGAAGTCGCTCTTGAGGCGGTTCGACTCGAACAGTTGCATGTTGGCCCGGGCGAGTTCGTCCACCGAGTGGTCCAGTGTCGTGTTCGCCTGTTGAAGCTCCTGCTGAGTTTCGACAAGATGTCGCAACATGCGGTTGAAGGCCGTGGCCAGCCGCTCAAACTCGTCGCCGGTGTGGATTTCGGCCCGTTGATCGAGTTCGCCCCGGCTGACCGCGTCGCTCACGTCGTGCAGGTGCTTGAGCGGCTTGACAATCACGTAACGCACGATGGTCCAGGCGGCGAGCATGGCTAGAAAGACCGTGACAATGCCGGTTGACAACAAAATTGCTCGATTCATGGCCAGATCGCGTCGCGTGGGCCCGTTGGGGATCGTGATCTTGGCCACCGCCATGAGCCCGCCGAACCGAAGGTCTGGCAGATTGCCGGGCTTCCCCTTGCTATGACAGTTCACGCAGGAGCTATCGAAGGCATAGACCGCCTCGTAATACTCGTAACCATCGCCGCCGCGCGCGAATCGTTCCTCACGATTGATCGGCATGTCGCGCAAGCTCAGCTCGGTCGCGCCGCTCGTGGCCGGGGGAGGGGCCGGGGGATTGTCGCGAAACCGCGCGATCACCTCGCGTTCCCAGTCGTCGTTGTCGCCGAGCGGCTCGTTCGGGTCGGGCTTCAAAAACTTCCACTGATAGTCGGCCAGCACCAGGTCGCTCCCCAGCGTCTCGGCCAGCTCGCGATTGCGGTTGTCGGTTTCGAGCTTGACCCAATGCGTGCGGGTGAGCAACGTGTCGACGAGCAACCGCCCCTTGATCTGGTTCTGCTTAAAGACGAGCGTCTCGGTGACGTTGCCGTACCAATAAAAGCTGCCCGTAATCAGGAGCAGCAACACCGCGCCGAACAAGAAGCGGCACTTCCGCTCCAAGCTGGTCTCGCCCAGTAGACGTTTGAAAACGCGGTACGACATGCGGCTATTGTAGTCAAAATCGTTCGCCGGAGCACCATCACCCCAAGCCGGCGACTTGTCGCCGACAAAACCGATGGCGTAGCCATCGGCTTGGGAAAAGAACAGGCATTACTAACGTTCTTCCGGCGGGATATGCACCACGGTCAGGGCACACGTCTCCCAGCCGCGTGGCTGACCGCGACGCCAACCGTCCCAGGAAATGAACAGCCGCTCCCCTTTCTCGTCGAGTGCCGAGCCAAACGAGCCGTCGAGGGCATAGCCATATTTCTCCCAAAAATGTTCGTGGAGAAAGCAGAGCACTTTGCGTTGCCCGCTGCGAAGGTCCAACTGCACGACTGGGGTGCCGTCCTTGGTCGCGCCACCGTGGGCACCGGGGATGTAATAGGCATAACGCCCCGTCGGGTCGACATCGATCGAGGCGATGTACTCCTGAGTGCCGACGGCGATATTGCCACGCGGCTCGAGCTTGTCGCTCGCCGGATGATACGCCCAAAAGTCAGCCTTCGTTAGCGACGTGCCATACACGATCCCCTGCGGTGTCTCGGCCGTCGCCGAGCGGACGTGCGGCACGTTCGCCTTCGTGATCTCGTTCGTGCGCGGGTCGTACTTGCAATTCTCCCAGAAGACGCAACCCGTCCGCGGCGAGAAGATCAGCGTCCGCGTCGGTCCGTTGTCGGCCACCTTGAGCAACTTCCGCTCACGCACGTCGAGGGCAAAGAACTGGATCGTCTGGTTAGCCGCGTCCTTCCCCACGGCCGTGCCGCAGTACAGGATCATTCGCTGAGGGTCGAGCACGCTCGCCGGAATCGTGTGCTTGGCGATCGGGTGCGCGTACACGATCTCGGTCTGCTTGGTGCTCGGATGGGTGCGCAAAATCCACTCGCCGAGCCAGCCATTCTTGTCGTTGGTCACGGTCGGCGAGCCCCGGTCGGTGGCATAGTACAACCACCCGTCGCTCCCCAAGTCGATCCGGCTTTGCATCTCGCCGGGACGATAATTCATGCTTGCGGGAAACGCCCCGGCGGACTCCAAGAACCGGCTTGTGTCGCAGAGCAGATCGAACGATTTCATTTTCGCGTCATACGCCCAGAGCAACGCCGTGCCGCGCGGCGCGAGATGGTCGTTCGATGAACTATAAAAGATGTCCCCCTTCACAAACCCGTCGCTGCGATGCGACCACGGATTGCCCGGATAGTTTTGCAGCGGATAAAAGCCAAAGTCGACTTTCGGCGGCGTCTGAGCAATGCTCACGCCGGCACGCAGATTCGGCCCCGGTTTTAAGAACGCCGATGTCTGCTCGGTGACGATCGTTTGTCCGCCCGGGAGTTGCGGCGGATAGGGCAGGGGGTAGCGCGGGTTCGGCTTCTTCGCAGGTTCCGCGCCTTGCAGCAGCGTATTGAGCAGCAACACGACAAGTAGGGTACGCAAGGCGTGCGTACCATGAGCAATGATCGAGGTCATCTTTTTTCACTCGCGTTCAACAGAATGATGTGTTCAGGGCAAATGACACGCACGTTTTGCGTACCCTACTTTTTCTTGATGATCTGCAACGTGGCCGGTTGTTGCGATTGAGCGAAGGCCTGCCAGCGCGATTGCAGCTCGCTCACCTCGCGCAGGCCGCGATGCACGTAGAACCCGTACCGCAGTCGGAGCGGAGCGGAGGGTGTGATCGTGCGTGGAGCGTCGAACGTGAGCGACGCGCCCATCCAGCCGTCGTCGCGCACATGAAAGACTGTCGGATGATTGGGGTTCTGCGGATGATCCATGAGCGTGATCCCCTCGACCGCGCCGGGAGCAATGGCTCCCGAGTAATCGCACCACTGCGCACTCTTCCAAAACACGCCCGCCTCGTTGACTCCACCCGTCGAATTGCGGATCGTGCCGCCACCGTCGTGCACGCCGATCGTCTTGGCCATGCGGACACCGATGAGTCCGAAAGGCGTTTTGCCCAACTCGACGTCCTTGCCCGGGGCGATCAATTCCAGGTCGAGCGTGACGAGAAACTCTCCTTCGCCGATTACGCTCACGGCGAATTGTCGTCGTTCGTGCAACATGACCTCGCCTGAGTCGGCGAGCCAATGGTTGAAGGCGAGCAGCGAGCTGCCGGTGTCGTCGTCGGTGTAGCGTTCCAGGCGTTGATGGACAATCCGCCCGGTGTTTTTGCCGCGATCGCCCCAAAAGTCGACCCCGCCAACACTGTGATGCGAGACCCAAATCGAGTTGTGATGGCTGTGCCCCACGGGGTCATGGGGGTGCCCCATCCGTGTGAGCGATCGGCCTGACGGTCCGATGAGTGGATACAAAAACGGCCGACGACCGTCGGCTCCAAAGTGATATCGGGTCAGCTCGCGACCCTCAAGCTGAAACGACGCTTGATCGTGTGGTAGTGGGAGCACCTGCAGAGCGGGGACCGGCTTGGGCTGAAAAGACGCCGCGGGCTCGACGCCGTGCGCGGTGGCCAACATGAATGGCGAGATCGTCAAGAATAGTATTCTGAGCGGCGAGCGCATTGTGAGCTTGGTGGATAAAGTGGCGGAGCGGAGGGGCAGGGGAGTGGAGGAGGTGGAGCTATCGCAAGGGGGACACACGCGACGGGGTGCGTGCGAGCGTTTCGAGGCGGGCTTGAATCTGGTCTTTTAACTGCGGACTATGCGCATAACGCAACGCGATCTGATAGTAACCGCGCGCCAAGGCACTGCGACCGGCTTTCTCGGCCTGCTCGCCGAGTGTGATCTTCTCTCGCGCGGTGAGGTCGTCGGCCGCCAACTCAGCTTCGCGGGCTTTTTGAGCTGCCGCCAGACTGCCCGGTGGCGGCATCGTAGCGGTCGAGGGCAACGCGAGCGGCGGATGAAACGCTCTTGGGGCGGGAGCTGAACCCGATGCCGCTTGCAGCGTGGCGGCATCGAGTTCGGCGAGATCGTGGATCTGAGCCCGAACCTGCATCCCGCCGGCGGCCGCGCCCTGTCCGACGCCTCGCTGAGGCGGCAAAAAGCTCGGCCCATAGGCCGTTGACCCGCGACTCACCCGGCGCTGCCCGCCGAGACTGCCGGTCCCTTGATCGGGGACCGAGACGGTCGTGGTGATGGTGAAGAATTGAAAGGTCGGCAGTTGTACGGTGGTCGGCTGTTGGGCGCAGAGTTCGACGGCCAAGCAAAGTCCGGCGATGAAGGGTAGCGAGCGCGCGAACATGAGCGTGACTCCCGAGTGTCGCGCCCCGCCCCAGGCGAGGTCTCGACCTCGGGAATCCTACTCCCGGCGGGTGAGTGGAGTCAACAAAATGAGCCGTCGCGTTACTTCGGCCCCTGCGGCTTGGGGAGCCACTTGCAGAGTAAAATGCCGCCAAAGTACAAGAACGTCAGCGGCACCGCCATCAGGAAAATGCTGTACGGGTCGGCGGGGGTCAAAATGGCCGAGATGATAAAGATCACCAAAATCGACACTCGCCAGTTCGACAGGTAGTGCTGCACGGTGAAAATGCCGATCCGCTCGATGAACAACATCACCAGCGGTAGCTGAAAGCTGACGCCAAACCCCAGCGGCATCAGCAGCACAAAGCTCAACCATTCGCTGATACGCGGGTCGGGGTTAAAGCCCATGTCGCGATTGAACTTGAACAAGAACTCCAACACCGGAGCGAACACGAACAAATAAGCGGTCCCCGCGCCGAGCAAAAACAGCCCCAGGCTCACCGGCAGAAATACGTAAATGTACTTGCGTTCGTGTGGGTAGAGTCCGGCGGCGACAAATGTCCAAATCTGCAAAAAGACCCACGGGCTTGAGAGCACAATACCGAACACGAGCGACGCCTTGAGCCAAATCATGAACGCTTCGGTGACGTTCAACGTGCTCAAGCTGGTGCGTGGGTCCTTGTCCGAGGGTTGCCACAGAAGCATCGGCACCAAGTGGTCGCGCAAATGTGCGATCTTGGCAGACTTTTCTGTCGGCTTGGTACTGGCTTTTGTCTCGGACGTTTGTTCCGTCGCGGCACCGGCCTTCGGGTCCGGCTCGGTTGCTTTGCTGGGGTCGGTTGCTTTGCTGGGGTCGGCTGCTTTGCTGGGGTCGGCTGCTTTGCTGGGGTCGGATGGCGCAACGCCCGTGGCTAGTGTCGCGGGGTGAATGTATCGGACATCGAAAATCAACTCGGGAATGCCCAGCTCCTTGTCCCCCTGAGCAATCTTCTTGACCTCTTCGAGCGTGTACGGAGGCTCGCGGCCAACACGCTTCTCGTCCTCGATCCACTCGGCGTAGTCGGTCTCGGCCTGAAGCTTGTAGTAGTCTTTAAGCGCATGAATGATCGGTGCCGAGATGAAGTCGACCACGCGATCGCCGTAGTACAACCCCACTCCGGTGGCCAATACCAAGCCCAGCACCGCGCGAAACAAGCACACCCGCAACTCTTCGAGGTGCTCGCCGAAGGTCATCGTCGTGTCTTGGAACAGATCGTCGTTGGGTTGTTTGGCCATGACAGAAACTCAGCGTTCAAACAAAAAGGGCAGGGGGAGGACCCATCTCACGGCGAGATGCGCAGGCGTCGGTGACGACACGCTGCTTTCCCCCGACAATCGACGGTCGATCGTTGGGGACGGGACGAGGGCCGACGGGTCCGGAGAAATTCCTCGTCCAAATCCTTCGCCACGTACTGGGCAAAAGGATCAAGGCCGATGCCTTGGCGGTTCAAGCGATTCACCCGATAATAACAAGCCAAGCTCGCGCGAGCAACCAACCCCCGGGTAATTCATGAATCGCGATTCGATACCGCTGCCGCCGCTGGCCTTTACGCCCATCTATCGACACTACATTTGGGGCGGCAGACGATTCGAAACACACCTCGGTCGCCAACTTCACGAGGGGAACGACTTTGCCGAGAGTTGGGAACTCGTCGATCGTGCCGCCGATCAAAGCCGCGTCGCCGACGGTCCGCTTGAGGGGGTCACGCTCGGCGAACTGGTCACCCAACGCGGGGCCGAGCTGCTCGGGCGACATCACCCGTTGCCCCGTTTTCCGCTGCTGCTCAAATTGCTCGACGTGCAGCGGAGTGTGTCGGTGCAAGTGCATCCGAGCGACTCGCAGGCCACGTTGATGCAGTTGAACGATCGGGGCAAGGCCGAGGGGTGCGTGGTGCTCGCCGCCGAGCCCGGTAGCGTCATCCACAGCGGTCTCAAGCGGGGCTTTGACCGTCGGGCGTTCGAACGTGAACTGAGTCGCGGCACGTGTGAGCTTTGTTTGCATCGCGTCGAGTCACGAGTCGGGGACTGCCTGTATATCCCGCCGGGGACCGTCCACGCCGCAGGAGCGGGGGTCCTGCTGTTTGAAGTGCAGCAGCCGAGCGATGTGACGTTCCGCATCTTTGACTGGAACCGGCTCGCTGCCGACGGCCAGCCACGCCCACTGCACGTGGATCAAGCCTTGCAGGTGATCGACTTCGAGCGGGGACCCGTAAACCCAACCCAAGCAGTGCCGCTCGAACAACCCCAATGCGAACGGCTTTTGGCGACGCCGTACTTTGTGATCGAACGCTGGTCATTGACCCTGCCGCAAGCAGTCGCGTCTGACGACCGTTGCCGCGCGCTCACCGTCATTGCCGGAGCCGTTGAGGTGCAAACGGGCAACGGCACGTTACCGCTCGGCCTGGGGCAGACCGCTTTGCTCCCCGCCTCGCTGACCGACGCGGTCGTTGTTCCGCGCGGCGCGGCGATGGTCTTGTGTGTCTATCTTCCCTAATCGCCACAGCGACTCTGCCGAGTGTCGCGAAGGTAGCGGTGATAGCGGATCCGTTCAAGCGGCCACCCCCGCGGCGTCGATGCTGACAGCGCTAGCAAATGCAACTGCCCTTGGGCTTTGAGGATCGGGCTCCTATACTCCGCACCCCTCAAAAAGCAGTTCGGAAGCCGGAGGCTTCAGTCGGATGAAACGCGCGCTTGTCACACTGGTCGCATTCGCTCTGCTGAGCCCGCTCGTCGGCTGCCAGGGGATGCGACGACCCCAGTGGTTCAATCCCGGCCCAATCGATTATCAGCGGCAGCAAGCCCAGCGGTTCGATCCGTATCCGGACCAGGACGTCGGCCCACGCATGGAAGGGACTCGTCCGCCGGGCTATCAACAGCAGGCCGCCGAGCCGACTCGGGCGCGCTGGAACGAATGGGGCCGCACGCGCAGCGGCTATTGACGCTCAGGCCGGCGTCGCGAGATGAAAATCGATGACCAGCGGCAAGTGGTCGCTCGCCACATGGGCGAGGGCTGAGCGCACGATGCGCGCCGCCCGAACGTCGATCGCCCCGCGCACAAATGCCTTGTCGAGCGAGCCAATCGGCAACCAGGCCGGGAACGAGCGAAAGCGTGATGGCGGCGACGTCACACCACGAAAGCCGTGCTCATGCAGCGGCCCCGCGCCGAGCGTGTTGCGCCAGTCGTTGTAATCTCCCGCAATGATCGTCGGCTGATCAGCCAACGGGTGCAATGCATGATGCCCGAGCAAATGCCGAACCTGCCAGTGCCGTTCACGCTCGGCGAGCCCCAGGTGCCAATTCACGACCACGAACGGTCCCTCGGGCGACTCGATGAGCGCGACCTGCGCGCCGCGCGGCTTGCGGTCGTTCATCCGCAACGAGAGCTGATGATGCTCGATGAGCGGCCAGCGCGACAGCAATAAGTTGCCGTATCCCCCGTCTTTGATTTTGACATTGAGTTGATACAAGTGCGCGACAGCCTTGAAATGTTCGGCAAGTACCCGAGCTTGGTCGTCAAAGTTCGAGCGTTTCACATGACGATCGACTTCTTGCAACAGGATCAGGTCGGGGTTTTCATGCTCGATGCAGTCAATGATCCGCCGCAGGGCGTAACGCCGGTCGCGTCCGCCGATGCCCCGATGCATGTTGTACGAAAATAGTCGCATACGCTTCGCTTGCTCACGCTTCGCGGCGATGGGGAGTCATTGAACTGGGTCGGGTGGCTGGGGCCGGTCGTCAGGCCGACCCCAGGTCTCGCAACTGGGGGCTCGCTCCGCTCGACCCCAGCCACTCGACCATATCCATTCAGGCCAGTGGCGGCGAGTAGACCATGATGCAGCGATGCTCGTGTGGGCGATAGTACCCCGGCACCAACTCGCGGACCCGATAGCCGAAATTCTCGTACAACTTGACAGCTGCGTGGTTCTCGGGATTCACGGTCAACAAAACATTCGTGCGAGCCTCGGCGAGCGCGGCTCGCATGAGCTGGCTGCCGATCCCCTGGGAGCGACACTCGGGGTGGACCATGATTTTGTGCAAAAACGTCTCGCCTTGCCGGGTCGGAAACATGACCAACGCGCCGGCGATCTCGGCGGACTCGCCGAGGCGGCGGCCATCGGTTAGCCGGGCCACCAAAACCCGCGCGTACTCGACCCAGACACGCCAAATATGTTCGCCGTCGGGGATAAACTCGTCGGGGCGCACGGGCCAGGCGATGCGGTCAAGCGCCGCCACGGACAGAAAGTCACCCGATGTCGCCGGCTCGATCAGCACGTTGCTCATTACGTCACCATCCCATCGACAGGTTGATCGCGCGCAGCTCGGCCGCAGCTTGCTCGGGGGGCAACGGGTTGATCGACCACTGTGAGGCCCATTCGAAGCCGGCGCTGCGCGTGAGCCGGGGGATAATCTCCAGATGCCAATGCGAGCCGACCGACCACGGTGCCTCCCAAGGGGCCGAGTGCCACACCATATTATACGCCGCTTCCCCCTCGAGTGCTTCGAGTCGACGCAAGAGCGGACCAAGTAGCCGAGCCAAATCAGCGTGCTCGGCGTCGGTCATTTGTTCAACGTGCGGGCGATGGGCCTTGGGCACGACCCACATTTCGTAGGGTTGCCGACTGGCATAAGGACACCAGACCGCGAAGTGAGCGGTCTCATAGACCCGCCGCTCTCCTCGCGACTCTTCGAGCAACCGCTGACATAGCCCGCACGCGTTGTGCCGCGCGCGATAATCGCACAACGCCTGCTCGCGACGGAGTGCCTCGACGGGGATGATCGGCAATGCCAGCAGTTGGCTATGAACGTGTTCGAGCGACGCTCCCCCCTGTGGGCCGACATTCTTGAAGATCAGCGTATAACGCCACATCTGCTGCGCATACAATTCATCGAGACGTTGGCGACAGACCCGCAACACGCGCTCGATTTGTGCCGTACTTAAGTGCGACCAACTCGTCACATGCTCGGGCGCTTCGATGATCACGTCATGCACGCCAGCGAGTTGCGTCTCGACAGCTGAAGCGACCGCACCCTGGGCGATCGGGTACTTATTCGCGACGACCCGCACGCTCCAGCCAGGCGAGTCGGGGGTCGACCTTTCGCGGCGAAAGGCGAGCAACTCGGGACGTGCCTCGACCTCGTGCCCCTCGCAGAATGGACACGTGTCGCGAGCGGCGACCGAGGCGCTCGGGGTGGGCTTAAAATCCATCGGCCGAGAGGCCCGCTGCGGCGCAACGATCACGGTGCGATCAAAGAGCGGATCGCGGCGCAGCTCGCTCATCGCAACCACCTTGTTGCATGCATCGCGCGCACACTATTTGCCCATCAGTTTATCGAGCAACCGGCCGAACCAGCCCTTGCTTGGCACGGGGTCCGCTGCAGAGCTGCTCGGCGCGGCAGCCGCCGGAGCCGGCTTGGGCGCTGGAGCGGCTTTGACCGGCATCAGGATCGGAGCGGTTCCCTCCAAATCGGTCAGCAACTCTTCGAGCGATTGGTAACGCTCATCGGGCTTTTTCGCCATCATCCGCAGATAAATTTGCTCGAGTCGAACAGGCATGTCGTTGCGCAGCTCGGTCAGCAACGGAATCGGCGCCGACTGGTGTGCCATCAACTTATCGAGCGGCTTCTTCGAGACATACGGCGGCCGACCCGTGAGCAGGTAGAATAGCGTGCAGCCCATGCTGTAAATGTCACTGCGACCATCGGCCTTGCGAGCGTCGAGCGCCTGTTCGGGAGGCAGAAAGTCAAAGCTGCCCATTTGTTCGCCGGCGGTGGTGAGTTGCACGTCGTCGCTATGCTGCAAGGGGGAACTGTCGCCGATCTTGGCCATCAGCAGATTGGTGACCCGCACGCGGCCTTGCACGTCGAGCAACAGCACGTGCGGCTTGAGATTGCGATGGTACACGCCGTGCTTATGCAATTGGCTCATGCCGTAGGCCACTTGCGTGATGTACTCTTGAGCCTGTTCGGGCGAGAGCGGCCCTTGCTGGGCCACGAGCGTCGCCAGGTCGCTGCCGAGTACGTACTCCATGATCAAGTACGGTCCACCCGCAAACTCGCCTCGATCGAAGCCCACGATCACGTTGGGGTGCGCCAGCGACAACGTGGTGAGCAGTTCGATCTCACGTTCGAACCGTTTGCGAACCTCGTCAACCTTGACCGACTCGGGAGGCAAATTTTTCAGATAGAAGAAACGACCAATCTTGACGTTTTGCACCTTGTAGACATTGCCGAGCTTGCTGGCGCTTACCCGCTCGAGCACCTTGTACGGGCCGATCATGGTGCCGTGGCCGATGGATTGCGGCGCGGGCTTGACGCTCTCGGGCAGTTTGACATCGAGGTTTGCCGAACTGTCGACGTCGACGCCTGGCGCGGCTGACTTGAGCACCACGTCATACGAGCCTTTGCGGCGCGGGTCGAGCAATAGCGCGCGGCAGGCGGCCAATTCCTGGAGGACCTGCTTGGCTTCGGACGCCAGGGGGCCCGCCAAGTGTGGCTGCACCTTTGCGGCTTGGGCACGCGCGGCGGCGTCGATCTTCGCGCCGTCGACTTCAAACAGCGGCAAGTTTAAAAAACGATAGAGATTTGCGGGTTGCTCGCTGGCCGGAATTGCCAACCAGGTTTCATACGGATCGAAACTCGACATCGGCACGCTGCTCCCAATCGGTGGCTGGAATCGGTAACCTCTATAGCGTATCGACCCAAACGACCCCTGCACAGTAGGGGGGCCTGATTGTGTTTAGGCCAATGGATCGCTAAACGGGTCGAGTCCGATCGTTTCGACGCTTTGCGACAACGGGTCGGCCGATTGTTTTGCCTGCGGAGTAATTTCACTGGGGCGAACGATCACCGTCATGCCGCGGACCTCAACAACCCGTACCGCGGTGCCGGGCTCGATCGGCAAGCCTTCGCTGAGGGCGTCGATCGTGCGGTCCTCAATCTGCACGGCGCCGCTGGGCATCATCAGGCTCTTGGCGACGCCGGTCTGGCCGACGAGTTGACGCAACTCGCGTCGCAACGGCGAGTCGGGGAGCAATTCGGAGGATTCCGGATTGCGCAGCAGCACTCTCCGCCCAAGCGGCGTGTGGGGCCACCAACGCACGCCGACCATCATGCAAAACGGTACTACGATGACCACGCCGGCCATAAAGCCCAGCCCCGTCCAGCGGTCGACCATGAATGCCAACACGATCGAGGCACCAAGGCAGCCGATCGCCGAGACCCCCAGC
The DNA here is from genome assembly GCA_964652155.1 of uncultured Planctomycetaceae bacterium. Lineage (GTDB taxonomy): Bacteria > Planctomycetota > Planctomycetia > Pirellulales > PNKZ01 > CAZZBK01. Next base: position 11,434 of record CAZZBK010000016.1, read on the forward strand.
ACGCCCCCTGACGGCACGAAGAACTCGAGCACCGCGAAGGTCAGCCCGGCCAGGAACAGGATGACGGCCCAGTAAAGTAAATCCATGACGAGTATCGAAAGCGCGAAATGAGAGGACAGAATGGGTTAGGGGGGAGCGTATTGCAGGAGCAATTGTTCCTTAGACCACTTTCTTGACCAGCACGCGCGCTCCGGACGTCTTGATGACCTCGACCCGCTCGCCACGATTGACATACTCGCCGCTGGCTAGGCTGACGTCGATCAACTCGTCGTCGAACCGGGCTTTGCCGCCAGGAACCAATGGAGTGATCGCGACGCCGGTGCGTCCCAGCAGATGCTCGAAGGAAGCGAGCGACTCGCGGCGGGACTGCTGATCGAGTTCGGCACCCGACGGAGGCGCGAGCACCATGCGCCCCAGTCCCGGGGTGCGCGGCAATAGACGATTCATGAGCACCGCCGCCACGACCGTCGCGGCGATGACTCCGGTCAAAATGACGAGGGTGTCGCGTAAATGAGCCGTCTGGTACTCGTTGTGCGGCCAGACGAACGTCTGGCTGGCCAAGATCAGCGAAGCCAACACAAGCAAGCCGCCGCTGAGGCCGAAGATGGTGACCCCCGGCACCACAAAGACTTCGAGCAGAATGAGCACCACGCCCGTAATGAACAGCAGCACCTCGAGCCAGCCGGCGGTCCCGTTCAAAAACTGCGACCAAAAGTAGAGCACGAAACAAACCGTGCCGACGATGCCGCCGACGCTGATGCCCGGCGACTGAAGCTCGATATAGATCGCGGCTAATCCGATGAACAGCAGCGCCCAGCTCATCCCCGGCATGTTGAGGGCGTCGATGAGGTTGCTGGCCCAGCCGGGCTGCACGAGACGCGGGCTGTTTTGCAGGGCATACACTGTTTTGAAGTCGGCAAAGCCGTCGACGATGTGACTGGCGAGCCCGAGCGTCTCGGCGCGGCGGCCGTCGAGTTGCAGCAACTCGCCAGGGCGTTTGACCTCGATATCTTGCCGCCAGGCGGCCGCGTCGGCGCGCTGTGCGAACTGGGCCGCCGTAAAGAAGTCGAACAGGCCATCGTCGAGCCTGACGTATCGCGACACGCCGGGCTCGCGATCGAAGAGTGCCGTCAGGAGCCCCGCGGGGCGCAGCTTCTCGCGCGCCAAGCGTTGCAACCCTTGACGCAGCAATTGCAAGTCGTCATCGGCCAGCTCGACGGCACCGGCCCCGCCCAACACCGACGAGGGGAGCACGACCAACTCGTCACACGCCAGGGCCGGAAGCATCGCGTCGCCACGCGCCTCGCCGGCGATATAGGCCACCGTGCGACACTGACGCGGATCGCGCCGCGCGAGGTCGTCGGCCAACGACTTGCTCGCGGTCCAATCGCCGCCGGGGCTGTCGATCCACAGGCAGATGAAGTTCACGCCGGCGTCGCGTATTTGAGTGTCGACGAGCTTCTGGATTTTCTCGACTTTGCCCGGCGTGACGACGCCGGTCAACTCGACCATCGCGGCGGTCCAGCCGTGCTCTTGCGTCGGCGCGTCGACAACCGCCTCGCGGGGCAGTTTCCAGGTTTTGGCGATCTCGATACGGTCGTCGGCCAGCAAGCCGACCACGTCCCACTCGCGTAGTTGCCGTGCGGTGAACAGTCCCGGTGCGCCAGCCGCTTTAATCACCTTTGACGACCGGACCGCCTTTTGCAGTTGCAGTTGCTCAAGATCGCCGCGAAGCACAAATTCCCGACTTCGCTCGGTCTCGACCAGCAACACCTCGGCGTCGCGGTTAATCATTCCCAGGGCGAGCGCCTCGGGGACGGTGAGCCGTCGCTTGGCAATCTCGGCGTAGCTGCTCCGCAAGCCTTGATCGATGACCGGTTCTAGTTTGCCGGCGTCCCCCAACTCGGCGTCGCGCCCCATGACGATCTCGTCGCAGGCCAGCGCGAGCAGCACGCCGTGCCCCGTAATGCTCTTGGGGACGTAGGCGATGGTGGTCGCGCCGGTGAGAGCCGGACTCGAGAGAAAACGCGCCAGGTCGATGGCGTCACCAAAGGGGACCGGGCCTGGCTCGATCTCCAGGATAAAAACCGGCCATGCCGCGCGCTGCTTGGCGAGTGCGGTGATCTCGCTGATCGCGCGGCGGACCCCTTGCTCGGTGCGATTGCCCAAGGGGGGCGTCAGCCGAATCAGCCGCCCGAGCCGTTTCTGTTCGGCATGGGGAGCTCGTTTCGACTCACCATCTTGAGCGACGACCGGCCAGCCCGCGCACAGCCAAGCGAACAACAGCACCGCAAACAGTGCGGGCCAGCGTTGGTCCGTGGGCAATCGACTCATATGTTGCGACCGTTCCATTGCGAGGTCGCTCCCTAGCCGCCCTGTGAATGATTTCGTGCAGAATTATAGGCCGCAGCGATCAAGCGTCAAATTCCACTCGGCATGGTTATGGCGATAAGTCGAGCGGCGCAAGCACGATACGCTGGCTAGAATCGATTTCGCTCATTCAATTCTCAATGAACGAACACCCGAGGGACAGCAAGCCTGGTCCCTTGCGAAGCTTGGGCTCACTAGGCAGGGATCTCGAAGAGCGATTGGCTCTTCACAATCGCGTAGTCATCGGGGAACGTGTGGAACACCTGCACCAGCAGGCTGCGGTTGCGACTCTCGACATTGATATAGCTGAGCGCGCCGAGCGCCATGCGGCCGCTCGACGAGAACTGATGCAGCATGCCTTGCCGCTGTCCATCGTGCGCCAACTCTTGCTGAAACGTCCAAAAGACCTCAGGCGCGGTGGGCTCCAGGTGGAAGTTCGTGCGGTACGACACACCGCCGCGCAGGGTCATGTGGTCGCTCCGCTCCCCTTTGAGCTTGTAGTTGAGCAACCGCCGCTTTTGAGGCAACGCATGCTGGGCCGACACGCAAACCTCGCTGAGCGTCATCGACTGATAACGCCACGTCACCACGTGTCCCGCGCTGGTGATATCGATCTTCGCCTGATAGTCGCCGCGCTGCACGACACGGCTGGCAAGCACCTCGAAGAGTTCCGGGTGCAGCGTGCGGCCGTATAGTTGAAACACCAACTCGGCGACTTTTGGGCGAACGGTAATCACAGGCGGAGACTCTCAACAGGCAGATGGATTCCACTCGGCCAAGCCGGGTGTGACGAGCGTTGCAAACCACTTCGCCACCCCGGCCTCTCCCTCGCATTATAGGCAACATCTTTTTTCGGCGCAAAGGGAGCTTGGAGAAGTTCTCAAACTACGCTCAAATTCCTCTTGACATTGGGGCAAAAACTGCACTTCGATCTTCTTTTGAGCGCGTGAGCAACCGACCTATGTTTCCCCGTTGTCGAATGGTTGACCTGAGCGTGCCGCTCGCCCATCAAGCCCCGAGCGAGCCGTTGCCCGCGTCGATCCGCTACATCGATCATGCTGGCGAAGGCTTACAGCAGATGAAACTGTTCTTCGGCGTCGAGGAACAAGACCTGGTTTATTCGCAAGGGCAGGGGTGGGCCATCGAGGAGATTCAGGCCATTACCCATACCGGCACGCACGTCGACGCCCCCTATCATTACGCGGCGACGAGCGAGGGGCGACCCGCTCGACGCATCGACGAAGTGCCACTCGAATGGTGCTTTGCTCCCGGCGTGGTGCTCGATGTGCGCCATATCGCGGCCGGCGAGTTCATCAGGATCGACGACCTGCGCGCGGCGCTCGACCGCAGCGGCCATACGCTGCGGCCGCTCGATATCGTGTTGCTGCAAACAGGCGCCGACGCGCGGCTCGACACGGCCGAGTATTTTGCCCAACCCGGCCTGGGGCGCGAGGGGACCCTGTGGCTCGTCGAGCAAGGGGTGCGCGTCATCGGCATCGACGCCTACACACTCGACCGACCGTTTGCCAATATGGTCGCCGACTTTCGTCGCACCGGCGATGGCCGTTACATCTGGCCAGCCCACTTCGCCGGCATCGAACGGGAGTACTGCCAGATCGAAAAGCTCGCCCATCTAGACAAGTTGCCCCGCACCGGCTTTCACGTGTCGTGCTTGCCGGTGAAGATCGAGAAGGCCAGCGCGGCATGGTGTCGGGCCGTGGCGCTCGTGCCAGCCGACGAGCCTTAAATACCCGGCGCGCGGTCCGGATAAATGACCAGCTCGACGCGGTTGTTTCGCTGCTTGCCGGCGGGCGTGCCGTTCGAGACCACCGGATGGTTCGTGCCATGTCCGACCACGAACAAATGATGCGGCGGAATTCGCGAGCGCGTGTGCAACTGATCGTACACGGCCATGGCCCGGCCGATCGACAGATGCTGATTGCTGGACCAGTGCCCTGGCGGCACCGGGTCGCTGTCGGTGTGCCCTTCGACGCCAATCATTTGTGCCGGATAGCTGCGCATGACCTCGGCCGCGACGGCGTCGATCGTGGCGATCGCTTGCGGCGAGAGCCGTGCCGTGCCGGGATCAAAGAGCCGCGAGCCGGGCAACTCGATCCGCAGCACGTCGCCGTCGACGCGCGTCTCGACCCCGGGGATATTGATCTTCGACAGATTGGCTTGCAGGCTGTTGTTGGCCGTGATCGACGCACCGGCGCGCCGGTTGAGCGAGGCTGTGAGCGCCTCGGCGCGGCGGGTGGTGTCTTGCGTCTCGGCACGAAGTTGAGCGGCCGACTGCGTGGCGACGCGTAATTGCTCACGCATCGCCCCCACCTGGTCTTGCAGGACGCGTGTTTCCTGGCGCGATTGGGCCAGCATCCGTTCGAGTTCTTGATTGTCGGTGTCCAACGATGACGCCCGAGTCTGCAACTCCTGGCTGCGTTGGTAGAGCCCCGCGACCGGATTGTTGGGCGGAGCGCCCGGGACCGCGCCCCCTTGGGCGATGGCGGGGGGTTGCTGATAGCCGCTCATCCGTTGTTGCCACGACGAGAGTAGCCCTGGCTGACCGTTTTGCGCGGCGCAGCCCACGAGCGACGCCGCAAGCAGCAGCACGAGCCAGCGTATTGAGCCGGTCCACGGCATGGACCCACGCTCCCAAAGGGCAGAAAAAAAGATGTTTCGTAGTCGCCACCTTTCGAGGTGGGGCCGGGATGGTAGCCAGCCGCGTGCATCGCGGCAAGGGCATTTGATCTGCTAGCTTGCTCATGAACGCCATTGGGCTCTTTTTGTGCTATCATCGCTGACAAGGATGATCGTCGTTCGCTTGTGTCCGGGCGTGGCATGTCTATTTCATCTTGGGTCACATCCCTGCGTCGAGTGCCGCTCGCGTGGCTCAATCTGACGCATCAACCCCGTCAGTTGGTTGCCGCGGCCGGCGGTGTTGGCTTCGCCGTGCTGCTCATGTTCATGCAGTTGGGGTTTCGCGGCGCGCTCATCGAAGCCACGCTGCAATTGCCACGGCTGCTCAACGCCGATTTGGTGATGAGCAGTCCATCCAAGATCACCCTCTCGAACAAGGAAACCTTCTCACGCCGCCGCCTGATTGCCGCCCGTGATTGTCCGGGGGTCGCCGCGACGTGGCCGTTCTACATGCTGATGCTGCGTGGCGAGTGGCGCAACCCGCAGACGCATGAACTTCATCCGATCACCGTGTATGCATTCGATCCTCACGATCCGGTGCTCGCGGTTCCCGAATTGCCCGCGCTGGCGGAGACACTCTTGCTGCCCGGTCGAGTTTTGTTCGACCGGCAGGCCAAGCCCGCGTTCGGCAGCCCGCGCCCCGGAACCGTCAGCCAGCTCTCCGGCGAGCGCGTCGAGGTCGTGGGCGGCTTCGATCTGGGAGCCGACTTTGTCAGCGACGGCAATATCTTGATGAGCGACCAGAGCTATCGCGACATTTTCTTTCCTCCCGCCGCGCGTGCCACGGCGCTTGCGGCGGTCGATCTGGGGCTCATCAAGCTCGAGCCTGATGCCGACCCCGTCGAGGTCCGCGACCGCTTGCGGCGCATGCTCGGCAACGACATTCAAATCCTGACACGAAACGAATTCATCGAGCAAGAGCAGACGTTCTGGCAAACCGCGACTCCTGTCGGCTATATCTTCGGATTTGGCACCGTGCTAGGATTCGTCGTGGGTGTGCTCATCTGTTATCAAGTCCTGTACTCCGACATCGCCAATCACCTGAGCGAATACGCCACGCTCAAGGCGCTCGGGTATCCGGCCGGATATTTTATGCGGATCGTGTTCGAGCAGTCGCTGTGGCTCGCCGTGATCGGGTTTGTTCCCGGCGCACTCGCCGCGCTGGGGCTGTACGCCACCCTGGCGGGACTCACGCATCTGCCGCTGCACATGACCCTCGCGCGTGGCGCGCTGGTGCTCTCGCTCACGTTGGCCATGTGCATGGTCTCGGGCGCGCTCACCATTCGCCGCCTGCTCCAGGCCGACCCGGCGGAGTTGTTCCGATGAACCAGGACACGCCCAGCCAGATGCTCCGCGCCAGCTCGCGGCTCGCCACCCGCGAGTTGCCCCGCGGTGCCGAGGCACTCAGTGTGCAAATCCAAGGCCTGCAACACTGGTACGGCAAAGGCGAACTCCGCAAGCAGGCGCTGTTCGACAATCAACTGGAGCTGTCACGCGGCGAGATCGTCATCATGACCGGCCCCTCAGGCTCGGGCAAAACCACGCTGCTCACGCTCATCGGCGCGCTCCGCGGCGTGCAGCAGGGGAGCTTGCGCGTGCTGGGACGCGAACTGTCGCAACTCAACCCGCGACAATTGGTCGGTGTGCGCCGCGATATCGGGTTCATCTTCCAGGCGCATAACCTGTTCGCTTCGCTGACGGCGATGCAAAACGTCCGCATGGCGCTCGAACTGCACGACGTCGCCCCGCAACGCCGTGATGAACGAGCCGCCGAAATGCTCATGGCCTTGGGTCTTGAGCAGCGATTGTATTACAAGCCCCAGTCGCTCAGCGGCGGGCAGCGACAGCGTGTTGCGATCGCCCGTGCGCTCGTCAACAAGCCGCAGATCGTGCTGGCCGACGAACCCACCGCGGCGCTCGATAAGCAGTCGGGCCGCGACGTGGTTGAACTGCTCAAAAAAATTGCCCGCGAGCAACGAGCCACGATCCTGATTGTCACGCACGACAATCGCATTCTCGACGTGGCTGACCGGATCGTGAACATGGTCGACGGCCGGATCATTTCCGATGTCGTCGTGAGCTCGGCGGCCGCGGTGTGCGACTTTTTAAGGCAGTGCCGCTTGTTTAAGAACCTGACCCCATCGACGCTGAGCAGCGTGGCCGATGGCGTCGAGATCGAGTCGGTTGACGCGGGACAGGACGTGGTCCGGCAAGGCGAACCGGGCGACAAGTTCTACATCATTCGGCAAGGCCGCGCCGAGGTGCTGGTCCAAGACGCCGCCGGGAAGCGGCGCGTGGCGACGCTCGTCGAGCGCGACTTCTTTGGCGAGGCGGCCTTGCTCACCGGCGAACCACGCAACGCCACCGTGCGGGCACTCGATAACCTCGACCTGTACGTGCTCGGCAAAGATGACTTCCATCGCGCCATGAATAGCTGCGCCTCGTTTCACGACGAACTACGGCACGCGGTCTTCGAACGGCAATAAGGAAAACGGAATCGATGTCGCTCGAACAGACTTGGAACCAAGCCATGGCCTGCTGCCAAGCGCAGCGTTGGCACGAAGCGCGACCCTTGCTCGAACAACTTGCCGCCGCGGCACCCCAAAACCCCGACGTGGCCCATGCCCTCGGCTTGGTCCATTATCACGCTGGCGACAAACCGCAGGCGGTGGTGCATTGGCAACGCTGCGTGCAACTCAATCCACGCGATGGCCAAGCGCTGTCGAATCTCGGACGCACGCTCACCGAACTTGGCCTATTCGCCGAGGCGCTGCCGCATTTGGATCAAGCCGTCCTCATGGCCACGAACGATCCGCTCCCCTGGCTCAACCGGGCGTTTGCGCGTTGGCAGTTGCAACAATTCGACTTGGCGCAAGACGACCTGGTGGCCGCACTGCGACGCGATCCGCACTCGGCCATCATTCGTCAGCACTGGGTTGAACTGATTCCGGCCTTGTTGTCCACGCGTATCGACTCCGTTTCGCTCGCCGCCTTGCGCGTGTGGAGTGAGTTGGCTGCCGATGACCCGTTGGCACATTTCTATCTTGCGGCGCTAACGCAGCAGCGCGGCGACCTGTCCGCCGCGACGACCAGCTATGAGCGCGCGTTGCAACTCAATCCCAAGTTTGTCGAGGCCTGGGGTAATCTGGCCGCGATCCACATGCAACGCTGCGATTACGACTCCGCCGAGCGTTGTTTGCGAAAGGCCCTCGAAGAACGCGGCGAGTTCGTCGATGCGCTGCTCAACATGGGCACGCTCAAATTCCGCACGCGTCAATTCGACGAAGCACAACGCTACGCTCAGCATGCCCTGTCGTTGCGAGCCGACGACTCCACGGCGCTCCTGTTGCTCAGCGAGATCGCCCTCGAACGGCTCGACTATGAGGCAGCCCAGCAGTGGTTGAATCGAACCATCGCCCAGCATCCACGCGAGTCGGCCGCGCACAACAAACAGGCCGTGTTGGCGATGGCCATCGGCGATCTGGACGCTGCCGCAAGATGGCTCGACACGGCCTGCCAACTCGATCCCCGCTCGCCGGTCTTCGGCAGCAACCGCCTCTATCTCGAACATTATCGCGACGGCGCGAACCTCGATCGACTCGGCGCCATGCACGCCCAATGGGATGCCCACTACGCGAAAGGCTGCCGCAAAGTCACGCTGCCTCGCCCCGCTCCGCTCGACGCCGAACGTACGCTGCGGATTGGCTTTGTCTCGGCCGACTTGGGACATCACCCGATCGGTTATTTGCTCGCGCCGTTCTTTGCCGCCATCGATCGGCGCGCTTGCAAGCTGTTTTGCTACTCGAATCGGGCGTTTGACGACGACGTGGAACGGAAGTTGCGCGAGCAATGCGACGGCTGGCTCAACATTCAAGGCCTCAGCGACGATCAGGTCGCCCAGGCGATCGTCGAAGACCGCATCGACGTGCTCATTGACCTGTCGGGCCACACCGCCCGGCATCGGCTGCTGGTCTTCGCTCGACAACCTGCACCGCTCCAGGCTTCGTGGATGGGCTACGTGGGCCCGACCGGGGTGTCGACGATCACGCATTTTATTGCCGACGACTCGCTGGTGAGCGATGAACTGGTCGCGCGATACTCTCAGACACCGATTCGGTTGCCGATCGTGTCGTGCTGCTATCAGATGCCCAGCGCCGCGCCGAGTGTCAGTCCGCTGTCAGCGCTGGCGAACGGCTACGTGACGTTCGGCAGCTTTAACAACCCGCGCAAAATTACCCCAGCCGTGATTGCCGCGTGGTCGCGCGTGTTGCAGGGGGTGAGCGACGCGCGATTGGTTATGAAGTTCCGCGCGCTCGACAACCCGCTGGGGATTCGCCGTTATCAGGAGATGTTTAAGCAGCACGGTGTCGACCTGGGTCGGATCACCTTCGAGGGGCACGCTCCCTTTGCCGACATGCTCACGCGTTATCAGTCGATCGATCTGGCTCTGGACTCGTTTCCGTATACCGGGGGCACGACGAGCATTCTTGCGCTGTGGATGGGGGTGCCGATCGTCACGCTGCGCGGCGAGACGGTCGCCGCTCGCCAGACCTGGGCCGTGCTGCGCTCCATCGGTGAGTTCGACACGGTGACCGACACGGTCGACGAGTACGTGCAACGCGCCATCGCGCTGGCCAATGACCTGCCGCAACTCAGTGCAATGCGTGGCCGATTGCGCGAGCGGCTCACCCAGTCGCCGCTCAATCAAAGCGCGACACTCGCCCGCGCCTGGGTCGAGGCCGTTCGTGGTGCCTGGCGCACCTTCGTCACCACCGGGCGATGATCTCGTTACCGACGGCTACTTGGCCAATTTCAGCTTGGCGTCGCCAGGCTCGAAGGTTTGCGGTTCGGGCGTGTCGACCGTGAGTCGCTGCCAACTCGCGCCGCTCTCGCGCAGGGCGCGCCAGTCGCGGGCTTGATACGCGATGTTCAACTCCGGCGTCTCGATCGGCTTCTGGTGAAAATGCGAGTGGACCGCGGCGCTCGTCATGCCCGTGGTGAGCAGCGTCCGCTCGGCCGGGTACGGCTCTTGTCCATGAACAAACAAATGTTGAATGGCATGCGACAGGGCCTTGAACAAGCAGCGATTACCCCAGGGGCCATTAAAGTGCGCGAAGGCCTGCGGCTTGGCTTCGCCTTTCAATCGGCAGGCAAAATTCCAGCGGCTTGACGAGCTGCCAGCGATCAAGGCCGTCGCCTTTAATCCATCGCGATACTCGATCAGTATCGCTTCGTGAATTTGCGTTGGGTCGTCGGGGCGGATGTCGGCGCTCTGCGGCGGCAAACTGGCTCGCGGACGTTGTTGGCGTTTGGCTTGCATGTCGCGCTCGGCTTGCATGGCCGCGTGGAACAACGACTCTGACCAGCGACCCGACTCGACCGCCTTGTGGAGCTTGTCGCCGGTAAGTGTTTCGATCTTGGCCACTCCCGTCTCGCCGCCGCGCCGCCCCTCGACCACCGCTTGCAATACTTCGAGGGCGTGGAAGTCGTACACCTCAAACTTGCCGCCATGCACGCTCACGACTTCTTCGATCTCTGCGTTCGCGGGCAACTCCCAATTCGGCCGACGCTCGGCGAGCGGCACCGAACTACCGGCCAGTAGCGGAAAGTTATGCTTGCGCGCGGTGTCGTACATCTCGCGGGCCCAATCCCAGCGGTACGACAGATGCTTGTCGTTGAACACCGGTACGTAGCGCTTCGCGCGGTGCATCACGGCGACCGATTGGTCGAAGAATTCCTTGCGCGGGTACAGGTGCTGCCCCATCTCGTTGTACGGATAATCGCCATGCTCGGCAATGATGAGCACCGCGTCGACGGCGAGCTGGCCCGTGCCACAACAGAGCGCCTCGTCGATCGTGCGGTAGATCGGTATCTTGAACCGCTGCGAGACTTCGCGAGCCATGTCTTTCTCAGGGTACTGATCGACATAGAACGACACGACCTCGCAGCCGGGGTCGACCAATTCGCCATTGAATAGATAGGGCTCGATGAAGTTTTCGAGGATATTGTAGGCGTGCGAGCGGAGCCGTAGCTCGGTGAACACCGCTGCCACGCGGGGGCGCTTGGGGGCCGCGCCCCAACCGGGCTGGGCAAGCAACCCCAGCGAGAGTGCGGCCGTGTCGGTGAGCCATTGTCGTCGCGAACGGAGTGGGAGCATCGCAGGGGGGCCTCTCATGAAAGAATCGACTGTCGCAACGAGCCGGAGGGCGGCGATCGGCCGCGACTACACCAGCACGCCGGGGATCACTTCCCCTTCGGGCAACACGAACTGCGGGCGGCGCTGACGATCGTAGAGCCGCGTGTGCGGGTCGATGCCGATCGCGCGGTAGATCGTCGCGGTGACGTCGCCGGGCGTGTAACCCGGCGTCACGGGCCACGCAGCCTGCGCGTCCGTCGCACCGATCACTTGACCGCCGCGAGTGCCGCCGCCGGCAAAGAACATCGAACCGGCCATGCCCCAGTGGTCACGACCGCCCCCTTTGTTGATCTTGGGGGTGCGGCCGAACTCGGTCATGAAGACCACCAACGTCGAATCGAGCAGACCGCGATCGGCGAGATCGCCAATCAGGCCGGCAAACGCCCGATCGATGCCCGCGAGATGGTAGCCGCGTTTGGCCATCTCGCAGATGTGGGGGAAGTTTTGCGCCGCGACATTGTGGTTGTCCCAGAGATTGCCATAGTCGTTATCGTAGCCGTAATCGACCATGACGAACCGCGCGCCGGCTTCGACCAAACGGCGCGCGAGCAGGCAGCGACCGCCAATCTTGGTGCGACCGTAACGTTGCCGCATCGCGTCGTTCTCGCGATTAATATCGAACGCCGCGCGGACCTGCGCGCTGGCGAGCAAGTGCAACGCGTTAAGGTAATGGCCGTCGACCGCCTCGAAGGCCTCGCGCGTCTCGGCGCCGCGCAGCGCGGCGTCGAGCGATTGACGCAATTGTCCACGACGTGAGAGCCGATCGGTGTCGAGTTCGGCCAGCAATCGCAACTCGGCGGGGGCCAAGCTCTCGTCGACCTCGGCGGGCGGATCGTACTTTTTGGGCGTGGCGGTGAAGTCGGGCACTTCCGGCTCGCCTCCGACGCAGAACGGATCGTACGCGCCACCCAGCCAGCCGCCGCCAAAGAGCTTCGTGGGGGGAGGGCCCGGCCGAGTAATGCCCGGCACCGCTAGATAGCCCGGCAGACCACCGCGCGGGCCATGCAGGTGAGAAACGATCGAGCCAATGTTCGGCTCGCTACGGATCTGCGCGAGCGTCACGTTGCGGCCCGACAACGAGTGTGCCTGGCTTTGAAGGTGATCGTTGCTCGCATGTGAGTAACTGCGCACGAGGCACAACTGATCGGCAAGCCGGGCTAGATTGGGCATCACCTCGGTAAAGTGGACTCCGCTCAGCTTGGTCGCGATGGGGTCGAGCGTGCCGCGAATCTCTTCGGGAGCATCGGGCTTGGGATCGAACGAGTCGAGATGCGTGACGCCCCCCATCATCATCAGATAGATCACGCTCTTGGCGCGGGGCAACGATGCGGCCGAGAGGGGCTGTCCGTTGGCGAGCGCCACACCGGCAACACTCAACGAGCCGACGCGCAACAGTTGTCGACGATTCCAAGCGGGCGGCACATAGCCCAGCGCGGCGTCGCGAAGCGGGCCCGAGCATGATGGCGCAGCACGCTTCATGCTCACAGTCTCCGTGACAAACGCGCTAAGAAAAAATGAGGTTCCACCCTCGCGGGCTTACATCCACTCGCGAATGACCTTGCCTTCGTTGAGCTGCATCGGTCGGCCATCGGGAGCGTAGGTAACCAAGTCGGTCGGAATGCCCAGCTTGGTGTAAATGGTCGCGCCGACATCTTCGGTGTAGTACTCATTCGAGATCGGAGCACCACCTTCGTCGTCGGTCTTTCCAAGGACCGAGCCGGCCGGAACTCCGGCGCCCGCAAACAGTGCAAACGCGGCGCTGGACCAATGGTCACGTCCGCTGGCCGAGTTGATCTTCGGAGTGCGACCGAAGTCGGTGAGCCATACAACCAGCGTGTTGTCGAGCATGCCACGCTCTTGCAGATCGATGATGAGCTGCGGCAAGGCGGTGTCGACATAGGGCATCTTGGTATCTTTGAGCGAGGTGAAGTTGTTCGCGTGAGTGTCCCAACCACCGTCGGTGACCGTGACGAACCGCGTTCCCGACTCGATCAACCGGCGGGCCAGCAAGCACGACTGGCCAAACTTGGTGCGGCCGTAAGCGTCGCGGAGCTTGTCCGACTCGCTGTCGAGATCGAATGCCTTTTTCGTTTCCGGGGCGGTAATCATGTTCAACGCGGCGCGGAAGTGCTCGTCGAGCGCTTCATACGCGGCCGGCTGCAAGTCGATGCTCTGCTGCAAGTCGTCGATCTCGTCGAGCATTTTCTTGCGCCGAGCGATTCGGTCCATGTCGATCCCCTTGGGGGGCGTGATGTCGCGAACCGCGAAGTCCTTTTCGCTCGGGTCGGCCACGATCTTGAACGGCATGTGCTGCAAGCCCATGTGACCGGCCACGCCACCGCCAAAGCGATAGTCAATGTTGTCCCCCAACTGCGCGAACGGGGGCAGGGCATTCTTGAACCCCTTTTGATGGCTCACCACCGAACCGTAGGTTGGATACACAACCGCTGGATTGAACTTGCGTCCCGACAGCATGTAAGCGTCGGCCGTGCCGTGGCTGCCGTTGCGCGGGTTAAGGCTGCGAAGCACGGCGAAGCGATGCGCCTCTTTGGCAAACTTCGGACAGACCTCGGCAAACTTGACGCCCGGAACCGAGGTGTCGATCGTCTTGAACTCGCCACGCACGTTGGCCGGCGCGTCGGGCTTGGGATCGAACGTGTCGTGATGGCTCGTGCCGCCGCGGGTCCAAACCAGAATACAGTTCACATCCTGGCTGGACTTGCCTTGCTTGGCCAGCGCTTGCTTCTGAGCCAGCATCATCGGCAGTGAAACGCCAACCCCGGCCAAGGAGCCAATGCGGAGGAAGTCGCGACGACGAATGCCTTCACAGTCACGAACGACCGAGGGGAGCAAGTTCAACATAAGAGGCTTCTCCGAAGCGCGGAATGATGGCGGGGGGATTCGATCCGGTAGGCTAAGTGGCAATATAACGGTAACGCGGCTAACCGATCAAGCTTTTTTCATTTGAAACTCAAGCCGCCGCTGGGGTTGCGGCACGGCAGGAGGCTCAGTTGTATTCATCTGTATTCATCGACATAAATTCATTCGTGGCGTGACGAAATGACGTAACATAAACGATACCAAATACTTGCGAGTCATTACGTCCATAAATTTCGGTCCAGCATCCGATAGTTAATCGCCTCTTGCAGGTGCATAGCCGTAATAGCTTCGCTGTCAGACAGGTCGGCGATGGTTCGGGCGACGCGGAGGACTTTGTCATGGGCGCGGGCAGAGAGCCCCAGCTCATTCATCGCCGCCTTGAGCAAGTTCTGGCCGGCGGTATCGAGTCGTGTGAAGCTGCGTAGATGCCGCGAGTTCATTTTGGCATTGAGACGCACTTTCGTGCCTGCGAACCGCTTACGCTGCAACTCTCGAGCGGCTTGGACTTGTTCTCGCATCACAGCGCTGCTCGTCCCCTGGCTCTGGTCCGATAGCTCGCGAAAAGCCACGGAAGGGACTTCTAAATGCAGGTCGATCCGATCGAGCAACGGTCCGCTGATCTTGGCCATATACTTTTCGATCTGCGGGACACTGCAATGACACTCGCGGCGCGAGTCGTTGCGATACCCACAGGGACAAGGATTCAACGCAACGACCAACATCAGATTGGCGGGAAAGGTCGAACTGCTCAGCGCGCGGCTGATCGTGACCGTGCCGTCCTCGAGCGGTTGTCGCAACACTTCGAGCGTGCGGCGATTGAACTCGGGCAACTCGTCGAGAAACAACACACCGTTGTGCGCAAGTGAGATTTCGCCGGGCGTGGGCGTGGCTCCGCCGCCGACGAGTCCGGCATCGCTGATCGTATGATGCGGCGCACGAAACGGCCGCACGGCGAGCAACGGCTGGCCCGGGGGTAGCAAGCCAAGTGCGCTGTAAATGCGCGTGGTCTCGATCGATTCAGCCGCAGCCAGCTCGGGTAAGATCGTCGGCAGACGTTTGGCGAGCATCGTCTTGCCTGAGCCCGGCGGGCCGAGCATGAGCAAGTTGTGTCCCCCGGCGGCGGCGATCGAGATCGCCCGCTTGGCCATCTCTTGTCCTTTGACATCGGAGAAGTCGACCTCGTATTGGCCGAGCGTTTGAAACCAATCGTCGATTCGCGGCGGGGTGGGTTCGATTTCGATTTCGCCACTCAGAAAGGCGACGGCCTGCGCCAGGCTGTTGACCGCGATGACGTCGAGCCCTTCGACGACGGCAGCCTCGGCGGCGTTTTCTTGTGGCACGAGCAGGCCTTGAATCCCCTCGTGCGCCGCGGACATGGCCATCGAGAGCACCCCTTTAACGGACCGCATCGAGCCATCCAGCGCCAACTCGCCGACGACCGCATAACGCTCGAAGCCTCCCAAGGCAATCTGTCCGCTGCCCGCGAGCAGTCCTAGCGCGATGGGTAGATCGAACGACGCGGCCTGTTTGGGTAAATCGGCGGGAGCCAAGTTGATGACCACGCGGTTCTGCGGCCGCTGGTAGCCCGAGTTGACCATGGCCCGTTCGACGCGATGGATGCACTCTTTGACGGCTGCCTCGGGGAGCCCGACGAGGACGGTTTTGGGCAGCGCGCCATCGGAGACATCGACCTCGACTTCAACGCGGACAGCATCGATGCCCACGAGCGAGAAGGTTTGCAGCTTAGCGAGCATGACGAGGGCCGCCCCGATGCGAGGTCATTCGAGTTGGTGCGTATTGTCGCGCCCGCCGCGGTCGTTGACAAGGAGAAAGTTGAGGAACGTTTGCCACTTCGACCGACCACCGTGGCTACGAACGCTCCGAGAGTTTTTCTTCGGCGGCGCTGCGTCGCAGGTAGCGCGGCGCGAGCTGCCAGAGATCGTCGAATTGACCGCGCTCGGCAAGCCGCGCGGCCAACACTCCAACCGTCGCGGCCCGCGGCTCCCAGACGGCTGGCGGCAAAATTACGAGTCCAGCGGGAATTTGGCCGACCAACTTATCGAGCACCGGGCCACTGATGGCTGTTCCCGGCTCGAGCGCCGAGAGCCATGCTCGGCTGCTGATGATCTGCTCGCGGTACACACTCGACCATTCACCGTGAGTGCCACGGGACTCGCGTGACGCGAAGACTTCGTCTCGCTGGGCGTCGAGCGCGACGGAAAGATGCAGCATCTGGCTGTCGAGGTACTCGCGGGCCTGTTCGGCGAGCACATCGAGAGTCGAGACGCCGATCACTTTGGCACCCACGGCGTAGGCAAATGACTTGGCGGTTGTGACGCCCACGCGCAGGCCGGTGAACGACCCGGGTCCCACCGTGACGGCCACGATGTCGACATCGCGCGGCGACCAGCGAGCCTGTTCGAGTGCCGCCTTCAAGGCAGGGGCGAGCGACTGCGCGCTCCGCTGAGAGGGGGCGAGCGCCACGCTCGTGATGAGCCGATCGTGGTCGAGCGCGGCAACGCTGCCGGCCCAACCGCTGGTTTCCAGGGCTAAGATATTGCCTGTCGGCACGACGTAACCTCTTTTATGATCTGCAATTAGCGGCACAATTGTCAGGACCAACGACCCTTGACCCTGAGGGTTCACTAACCTACACTGCCAGCTACCGTTGGGACAAATCGCTTGGTTGTCCAGGGTCGCGCGTCGTCATTCCTGTCGAGCACGTCGAGGCGGTTGTCTCAAAGTGCCGTTGTAATTCACCCCTACTAAACGAGTCCAGTGTCGTCACGATGGCTCTCTTGCCGAACCGATGGTCGAGGAAGCGTGTATCTTCGCCGCGACGGTCCGAGGCTCCACTTCACACACGATACTGGTTGAATAGGTGACGCGCGCGTGAAGCGAGCCATTATTAGCGACATTCACAGCAACCTCGAAGGATTCGAGGCCGTGCTCGCCGATATCGCGGCACAAGAGATCGCCGAGATTTACTGCCTGGGAGATATTATCGGCTACGGGCCCAACCCCCGCGAGTGCATTGATCTGGCGATGCGATGCGATGTGGTCATCCTCGGCAATCACGATCAAGGTGCCCTGTTTGACCCCGAAGGCTTCAATCAGGGGGCCGAGCGGGCCATCTTTTGGACCCGCGAACAGCTCGAAGCCCCGGTCGGCGAACCCGAGGAGCGGGCGCGACGCTGGACGTTCTTGGGTGAGTTGCCCCGAGCGAAACGAGAGGACGGCTTGCTTTTTGTGCACGGTTCGCCGCGCAATCCGCTCAATGAATACATCTTTCCCGAAGACGTGTACAACCAGCGTAAAATGGAGCGGCTCTTCTCGCTGGTCGAGCGGTTCAGCTTCCAAGGCCACACCCACGTGCCCGGCGTGTTCACGCAGAGCGGCCAGTTCTTTCGCCCCGACGAAATCAACTTTCGCTATCGACTCGGCGACACCAAGGCGCTCATCAACGTCGGGTCGGTTGGTCAGCCGCGCGACGGCGATCGCCGCTCGTGCTATGTGGTGCTCGACGACGAGTTTGTCACCTATCGACGAGTCGAGTACCCGGTCGATAAGACGGTCGAAAAAATATACGCCACGCCAGAACTCGACAACTTTCTCGGCGACCGGCTTCGCGAAGGACGCTAGCGCGGCGTGACCATGTAATGCAGCCCGAATGACGACCGAATCAGGCGAACGAAAATCGCCGACGGATGCGAGCCGCGGGCTTTCATCGCGTGGATTCGCCGTGTGTGCGTCGTTCGGGCTTTGTTGTTGGTGGAAATTCAGATCGATCCTTTGAGAAAAAGCCCCCTGACGATTTGCCGAGTGAATCGTCTCTAGCAAGATAAGGCGAAGTGACGCTGATGGAACACGAAGTGAACGAACGAACCCAGGGCGCGCGCTGGATGACGTTCTTGATGATTGCGCTCGTGGTGTTGGTCGTGCAGAACTGGCTCATGAAGAAGTTCATGCCACCGCCCCCGGCCAAGGCACCTGAAGGGCAAAAGGAACTCGCGGCGGGTGAACAAGCCAAAACCAACGACAAGGCACCGGCCAAGCTGGCGATCGATGTTCCCAAGCTGGACGTGAGCGAGCAGTATTTCACGCTCGGATCGGCTGACCCGGCGAGCGGCTATCGCATGCTGGTGACGCTGACCAATCGGGGCGCGGCGGTCGAACGGATCGAATTGAACTCGCCGCGCTACCGCGACGCGACGCATCGCGAAGCCACGCGCGGCGAAAATCACGGCGGCTGGCTCGGTAGCCTGGCACTGGGCAAGGTGGCCGAGGGGAACGGCGGCCTGGTGCGCGCCGTCGGGCCCGGCACGCCCGCCGCCCTAAGCGGCCTCGCGGTAGGCGACATCATCACGCGCGCCGGCGACAGCGACATTGTCGTCCCCGGCGACTTGGACAATGCGCTGCTCAACACGCGTCCCGGCCATCAACTTGCGCTCAGCGTGAAGCGTGGCGGTGAGACCAAAGAGTTGGCCGTCAAACTGATCGATCGCCCCTTGAGCGTGGTGCAGCCCGAGGCGGATGATCCGCTCTCGTTCTTGCTGACGATCGACAAGTTGGATGACCGTAAAATTGGCGGCAACGACGACGAGTTGGCTGGGGTCACCATGCGCACGGCCAACTGGCAAGCCCAGGCCGACGCCGATGCGGTGGCATTTACCTGGCCGCTGGGCAACGGCCTGGAAGTGGTGAAGCGTTACCGGCTGGCCAAGGCTCCGGAATCGTCACTCGATGATCCGAACTTTCCGGCCTATCACGTCGAGCTGGACATCGAGTTGCGGAACACCGGCAGCGAGGCGCACACGCTGGCCTACCGTCTCGACGGCCCGACCGGTTTGCCGGTCGAGGGTTGGTGGTACGCGACGAAAATTAGTCCACATTGGTTCGGCGCGGTCGGCGTGCGAGACGTGGTGGCCGGCCACTGGCAAGGGATGTATCGTCTCGACACGTCGCTGATCAGTTGCAACACGATCATCGAACGACATTTAGCCGGTGAGGGGCCGCGCGCCATCGATCCGGAAAAGAGCGAATTGCCTGCGACTTTTGTGGGGGTCGATGCACTGTACTTTGCCTCGGCGCTGGTGCCTCAATTGAAAATGGAGCAGAGCGGCAAAGAGAACTGGTTCGAGAACACACTGGCGGTTCCGGTCGGCAAAGTGCCCGAGGACAAAGGGCTGCAGCGACTCACGAATGTCACCTGCCGCTTGATTAGCAAGCCGCTCGAGTTGGCTCCCGGTGGCGAGCCGCTCGTGCATCGCTACCAGGTCTTCGCGGGTCCCAAACGGCCGACGCTGTTGCAGCAATATGACATGGCTGACCTGATCTACTATGGCTGGTTCGGTTTTACGGCCAAGCCGCTGTTGTGGGTCATGCATCTGGCGCATGACTACATTTTTCACAACTACGCGCTGGCGATCATCTTGCTGACGGTGGTCGTCCGCTCGGCGATGTTCCCGATCAGCCGCAAGCAAGTGCTCAACGCGCAAAAAATGCAAGAACTGCAACCCGAGTTGCAGAAGATCAAAGAGAAGCACAAGGCCGACATGCAGGCGATGAGTAAGGCGCAACAGGAATTGTTCGCCAAGCACAAATTCAACCCCGCGGCCGGCTGCCTGCCGGTGTTCTTGCAGTTGCCGATCTTCATCGGCCTGTACCGCTCGTTGGCGCTCGATGTCGAGCTGCGGCAGTCGGCGTTGATTCCCGGCGTCGATTGGGCGTCGAACCTCTGCGCTCCGGACATGATGTGGTACTGGGAAGATCATTTGTGGCCTTCGCTCGCCAACCCCAACGGCTGGTTCGGCCCGTACTTCAACTTGCTGCCGCTGCTCACCATGATCCTGTTCCTTGTGCAGCAGAAGATGCTCATGCCGCCGGCGACCGATGAGCAGAGCCGACTCAATCAGAAAGTCATGCAATACATGACCATCTTCATGGGCTTCATGTTTTTCAAAGTCGCGGCCGGATTGTGCATCTACTTCATCGCGTCGAGCATGTGGAGCCTGGCCGAGCGGAAGTTGCTGCCCAAGACGACACCGACACAGCAGCCGGCGATCGTGGACGTGCGGGTGAAGAAGAAAGCCCGCCGCTAAGCGAGTAGCGCGGCAGACACAGCCCCTGCGTTTTCAGCGTGCGGAGCGAACTCGATGGACACCCCCAGGCCAGTCAGCGGCGGGTCGGGGATCGATGTCGACGACACGATCGCGGCGGTGGCATCGGCCCCCGGAGGGGCAGCACGCGGTATCGTGCGATTGAGCGGTTCGCGCGTGCGGGACGTGTTGCGAGCATGTTTCACGCCAACCGCGGGTGATTCGCTTGACGCCGTGCGAACGGCCCAGGTCGTGAGCGGTACGCTCGAGTTGAGTGGCTCGCCGCTGGCGCTCGAGGTTGATGTGTATTACTGGCCCGACGCGCGAAGTTATACGCGTCAACCAACCGCCGAGATTCATCTGATCGGTTCGCCGCCCCTGGTCGAGTCGGTGTTGCAAACCGTCTGCGTGCATGGCTGCCGCGGGGCTCGACGCGGCGAGTTCACCTTGCGAGCATTTCTGGCTCAGCGGCTCGATCTCACTCAAGCCGAGGCGGTGCTCGGTGTGATCGACGCGGTCGACGAACAGGAATTGCAATGCGCCCTGCGGCAACTCGGCGGCGGACTGGCCACGCCCCTCGCGGCCTTGCGAAGCGATTTGCTCGACGTGCTGGCCGAGATCGAGGCGGCGCTCGATTTTGCCGACGAGGACTTGGAGTTCATCGCGCCCGACGACGTGCGGCGCGTCTTGCAGCGCGCCCTCGCCGAGGTCGAAGTCCTTATGTTGCGGTTGCAGGTGCGTCAGGACGCGACCGAGTTGCCACGGGTCGTGCTCGTCGGTTCACCCAACGCCGGCAAGAGCCAATTGTTTAACGCACTCGTGGGACACGACGCGGCGATTGTCTCGCCGCTCGCCGGCACGACGCGCGATTATCTGACCGCCCGGCTGTCGCTCGGCGACATCGAGTGCCAGTTGATCGACACGGCCGGCGTGGACGAGTTGACGCAAGGCATTGAGGCTGCCGCGCAGCGAGCCACGCAATCGCAGCGCGGCGACGCGCATGTCGAGTTGCTTTGCCTCGACGCCTCGCAACCGCTCGATGAGCGCTCGCGACGTTGGTTACAAGCAATGAGCGACACTCCTCGGTTGATCGTCTGGACGAAAGCCGATTTGTTTAGCGTGATTCACCAACGGGAACCGGGTATGAACGTTTGTGCGCTCGATGGCCGAGGGCTCGACGCCTTGCGTCAGCAGTTGCGACAACGGTTGTTCGAGCTTCGATCGTCGGGTGAGAGCGTCGTGGCCGGCACCGCCGCGCGGTGTCAGCAGAGTTTGCAGTCCGCGTCGGTCGCGTTGCGAGAAGCCCTGCTACAGTTCGACGTCTCGGCCGGAGAAATGGTGGCGGCCGAAATCCGCCTTGTGCTCGATGCGCTGGGCGAAGTGGCTGGCGTGGTTTGCGCTGACGACGTACTCGACCGCATCTTTAGCCGCTTTTGCATCGGAAAATAGGTCTGCTGGTAGGAAGATGAAGCGCGGAAGCCGCTTGTATTAAGTCCCTAAAAAGAATACGAACTACGCCTTGGTTTCGATCCAGGCCAGCTTTGATCGAAACGGATGCTCGCACGGTACGCTGCACGGAACGGCAATCCAGTTACGTTGACAATGTTGGCAAACCGGTCACGAATGACGCCGGTGACATACAACGCCAGTGAGATAACCGAGATGAAGTGCGTCCCTTTCGACAGCATCAATCCGCTTCATCATTTGGATGGCCGCCGCGTGTTGATGGTCTGAGTTAGCGTGAAAGAGTTGAAACAGAGGGCCATCCAGGGGATTATTTATCTTGAACCTATCTGCTTTATGGAATATTCGCCACCGTCCAGTAAGGCCTTGCGAATGATGGGAAATGAAACCGAGAACTCTGCAATCAGGATCGCAGTCCTTCGGACTCTCGCGCTTTCCCTATTCTTAAGTCTTGGGTTGCCATGCGTGCGAGGGCACGCCGCGCCTCCGGCAGAAATAACAGCCGCATCCCGAACGGAAGAGTCGGTTGGACATCTCGTGTCCGAGGAATATGGAAAACGAGCCTGGAAAAGGCTTCCCGATGGAGGGGTAGAGTACAGTTTTTCATTCCGTGTGAAAGGCGAAACGGATTCAGACTCCGTTGTGATGATTTCCTGCAATGGCGCGCAGCATTTTAAGGTAAGCGTTCCATCTTCGAGCCAAGTTCCAGCCGGCCAAGAGGTTTCCCTGCCGATCAAGGCCACACTCGATCAGCTGACCGCTGCGGCACTTCCTCCGTTTACCTTGGATAAGTGCAACCTGGTTTTCGATGTTCAAAGCGTTGGGAAGAGGGCGAAACAGCTCAGTTTTCCGGTGAGATTGGCGACGCCGGCTAATCTTACCCCGCCTGGCAAGGAATATCTCGAAGCGCTCCGCGCACGTGTGGCGAAAGAAGAGCGCGCCAAGAGGCTGGTAACCCGATTAGCGAAAGAGGTCGATAGCGCACTCGCCGAACTGGGGAGTCCGATCGAACCTCCCACGGAAGGGAACTGGCTCCAAAATGATCGTCACACATGGCACTGGCCGCAGATTGTGAAGTTGGAAACGGGAGCAGATGGTGCCAAGACCTGCCCGGAATGCGGGAGAGTCTGGACACTTGAGCAGCTCAAGACGAGTGCGCGGTGCAGAGAGTTTCGCAAGTTATTTGCGGATTTGGGTTTGGTGGCCATGGCCACGGGCAACGAGCGTTATGCACAGTCGGCGCGGGAGATGCTGAAGGGCTTGGCGCGCGTCTATGGTTCTTGGCCCGTGGGGAAGTATGGCGCCCGTATCGAACTTCAAGTCGGTCCGGAGGCACAGTTTGACGGTGAGGCCCTCGTATGTATCCGGCGGTTGCGGACAGCGGGAATGTTGTCCGACGCCGATCTCAAAGAGATTGCCGCGGGTTGGCTTATTCCAAGCGTGGAGATGGTGCTATCTCGAGGCGCTGGGACGCCGAATCTTGCGATATCCGCAGCATGCTCGGTCGGCATGCTCGGCCTTGTGCTCGACTGGCCTCCGTACGTGGCCG
The DNA here is from genome assembly GCA_964652155.1 of uncultured Planctomycetaceae bacterium. Taxonomy (GTDB): domain Bacteria; phylum Planctomycetota; class Planctomycetia; order Pirellulales; family PNKZ01; genus CAZZBK01. The sequence continues at coordinate 34,688 of CAZZBK010000016.1, forward strand.
CGTCACTGAGGGATGAGAAGCGGGGATACTTCGCGATCACAAAAAAGCGCATTGGCGAAGATGGCGGATGGCAGGAAGGGAGCCTCTCGTATCATATGACGACGGAGCACTTCATCATTCCGCTGCCTGCGGAGCTAAAGCTTTATGGGTATGACGTCATGCTGGAGGAGAAGGAATTTGGTGAGCGGTTAAGGAGGTTCTATTGCTTTCCAATGCTGGCGATGCGACCCGATGGGAGGCTTCCGGCCATTGCCGATGGAGGTCTGGGCAACCCCAGAATTCCTGACAATGCCATCGCGTATTGGGTGACTCGCGAACCATGTTTGATTCCATGGTTGAACTTCGATTTAGAATTCCACGTGGACCGTGTGCCTGAGGCTCCGAAATCGGAATTCAAGTCTCACAACTTTCCTGATTTCGGGATCGCAGTGCTCCATGACGGGGGAGCCCCGGGTCGCGAAAACTGGGCGCTGATCCGGCATGGGAAGCATGAAGACGGCCATGGTCATTACGACATGCTCAACGTCGTGTGCTACTCGCACGGCCAGCCTCTACATGACGATGTCGGCTCAAATTATGCAACGCCGTTGCATTGGAGTTGGGGCAGAAACACGGTGAGCCATTGCACGCTTGCCGTGGACGAAAAATGTCAGAGAGGAACAACCGGTAATGTGGAGTTTCTTAGTATTCCGGATCACGGTCCACAGGTCATCGTCGTTTCCGACGACGGAGCTTACGAGGGGGTTCATCTCGAGCGGGCCATCATTTTTGTGAACGGAATCCAGTTGTTCGTGGACCGCGCGGTTTCCGCGGAGGAGCATGATTTCGATTGGATCTTCACTTGCTATGGGACGGTGGCCGGGACTAGCGACACTTCAAAGAAAATCCCTTCCCTGACAGGTAAGGCGTATTCTCAGGCAGAAGCGGACAAAAACTCAACGAAGCCCACCGAGCAAGGAGTGGGCTATGATCTTCCACGCAACCTTCAAGAAATGAAGGTTAAAGGAAATTGGTGGATCGATTGGGAAGGAATAAAGCCGCCTTACGCAAGGACGGATAGCAAGCCGGTGGCGATGCGTTGGCTGGGTTGGAGTTCAAATCCACTTCAAGTGATTTGGGGAGATGCGCCCGGGTTGAAGATGGCCCCTGACCTGCAACGATGGGTCAAGGCACGGCAGCGTGGTCGCGAGGCCGTATGGGTTACGGCTCTCGTGCCGCAGGAACAGCCTGCTTTGCTCGAAACCATGGAGATCGTTCAGCCCGCCGAAGGAAAAGGATTAGGCGTTCAACTCAAGTCTGCTGCTGGGGAGTCTTGGGTGGCTATCAATTGGGCTCCAGGAAAGCCGCTTAAAGTGGGCCCCGTCGAGACGACGGTAAATGTGGTGGTCCAACCAGTCGCCACAAACAAGTGATGACAATTCAACCCCCTCGTAGCCACGAACGGTTCCTGCACGGAACGAAGTGCAACGATGGCATAAATGGCACAACGACATCAGAGGTCGTGTGGCACAAACGCATGACATGCTCGCCACTTTCGCCAGCTGTGCCGCAGCGGGATCGCTTCTGCATCGGAAAATAGGTTGCGCGGTTTCGGGATCGAAACCGATTCTCGAACGAGTTCCAGGGAAATTTGCATACCGACTTGACAATCTGGAACCCTAAACCTGTACAAAACCTCATTTCGAGCCTGGGCAAATTGTAGCGTCCAACCCAACGAACCATTCCTGGCACGGTGTATGGTTTTCGTGTGAGGGTGGTAAATTTCAACGGAGTCCCGTGTCGACCGGATCGGTTTAAGCTTCCGCTGTCACCATCTAGAACGGTGTGACCAAGCCTAAGCCGAGTGATAAAATCACCTCTGCTGATGGGGTGAGGGTGTTAATGGGATGAACCAGCTCTGCCGAGGTCGTGATGATTCCGTTTGACTGCTCGCATTGCGGGATGAAGTTTCAGGTGAAAGACGAGTTTGCGGGCCGCGCAGGCAAATGCCCGACCTGCCAAGCGCCGCTCGTCGTTCCACCGCCGACGAAACCGGTCTCTGCACCGATTGGCCAGATCAGCGGTACGCCGAGCAGTCTGCATCAGGCGGGGCTCGACGTCAGCGTCACGCTCGCTTCTACCGGTGACAGCTTGAGCGACGGCGAGCGTTCGGCCGTCGCTGACTTGTTGGCGGGCCGAGCGCGAACGGGAAGCCGGTACGTGATCGAGAAGGAGATCGCCCGCGGCGGCATGGGGGCGGTGGTCCGCGCCGTCGACTGCGATATTCGCCGCGTCGTGGCCGTGAAGTTCATGCTCACCGACGGCGACGCCAATCAAAAAGCCCGCTTCGTCGAAGAGGCACAGATCACCGGACAGTTGGAACATCCCAACATCGTGCCGATCCACGAACTCGGGGTCGATGCCGAGCGACGGCTGTTCTTCGCCATGAAGATGGTCAACGGGCGCAGCCTCGCACAGGTGTTGGATGAACTCCGCAAGCATGCTGCGGCGGCCGAACAAAAATGGTCGCTCAATCGCCTGCTGACGATCCTGACCAATGTTTGCTACGCGCTAGCCTATGCGCACTCGCGAGGCGTGATTCACCGTGACCTGAAGCCTGCCAACATCATGCTCGGCGACTTCGGCGAGACGTACGTCATGGACTGGGGCTTGGCGAAAGTCGTCGGCCACAAGGAGCCGGTCGTCCCCGAAGTGTCCGCTGCGCCGTCGACTTCCGAATTCACCGTGCAGACGAAGCGTGGGCCGAGCGCCTCGACGATCGGCAAGCACGCGCCGCCAAGCGATTCGTCCGGCTCCAATTCTCCGAAAGTCAGCACGAGCCGCGAACTGGAGGGGGAACTGACACAGGACGGTGCGGTGCTGGGAACGCCGTCGTACATGGCTCCCGAACAGGCCCGCGGCGAAGTGGCGTCGCTCGATAACCGCAGCGATATCTATTCGCTGGGCGCGATCCTGTACGAAATGCTGACGCTGCAATCGCCGGTCGAAAAAGAGGGGGGCGCGATAGCCCTTTTGATGCGCGTCGCCGAAGGCAAGATCGTTCCTCCCGAGCAACGCGCGCCGGACCGGGCGAAAGCGGGCAAAATTCCCAAGGAACTCGCCGCCATCGCCATGAAGGCATTGGCCCTGAAGCCGCAGAACCGCTATCAGTCGGTCGAAGGATTGCGCCGCGACGTCGAACGTTTTCAAGAAGGACGCAGCGTCAGCGCGAAACGTGATACGCCGTGGGAAAGCGCCGTCAAGTTTGTCAAGCGAAACAAGGCGTTCAGTGCCGCCACCAGCGTCGGCCTCGTCACGCTGACGACGGTCCTGGCCGTCGCCTTCAACGTGAACTACGCCGCACGCCTTCGGGCCGAAGAGGCGCTCGTCTTGGCAAATCGAAACTACAACGCTTACCAAAGCGAACAGCAGGCCAAGAACGACGCGATTCGCAACTCGATCCCCGGCACGATGCGCGCGGCGCGGCAATTGGCCAACGATGGAGCCGTCGACGACGCGCTCAAGCAGATCGCGCTGGTGCGTAGCTACGTGCCGGATAGCGCGGACGCGCAGCTCTTGCTCGGACAGATACTCAGCGCCCAGCGTAACTGGCCCGCGGCTCGTCAGGAATTGGCTCTCTACTTGCGGCAACGCCCCGAGGATCGCGACGCACAGGCCCTCTATCGCTTTGTGGCCAAAGGCAAGACGGATGATCTAGTCTCGCTCTATGCAGCCGCCGAAGTGCTACAACGGCAGAAATTATTTCACCTCACACCTCTGCTGCTGCAAGACGCAGCCAAACTGCTCGAAGCCCGCAAGCCGTTGGCGACCCTTTACGACAAACATACCCGGGCGACGTTTGAAGGTCGCGGGGTCGAACTCGACCGCAATGGCGAGCTGCGTCTCATGCTGACCGGCATGAAACTAACCAACGCGAACGGTTTGAAGGGAATGCAGTTGAATTGGTTGAGTCTCAACAGTTGCACGCAACTCGCGGACATCGATGGCTTGCGCGGCATGCCGCTCACGCAGCTCGACTTGTCCCTTTGCCTCTCCCTCACCAGCCTCGATCCGCTACGGGGAATGCCGTTGCATACACTCAAATTTTCCGGCAGCCCGAAGATCGATGATCTCGAACCGCTGCGCGAGATGCCCTTGGAATCCCTTTATTTCCGAAACACCGCGGTACACGACCTGGGGCCGCTGGCCGGAATGCCGTTGCGGGTCTTGGACGCCAGTGGTTGCCCCATTGCAGATTTAAGCCCCCTGCGGGGAATGGCCTTGGAAAAACTTTCGCTTGCCAGCCCGTCGATCGTCGACCTGGAGCCGCTGCGGGGCATGCCCTGCCGCGAGCTGCATTTGGCGTGTGAGAATCTGGTTTCGTTCGAGCCGTTGCGGGGCATGCCTTGTGCCCGTTTCAGCCTGTATGCCTGCGGTAACGTCGAGAGTCTCGAGCCGCTGCGCGGCATGCCGTGCGTCTATATGGACCTCTACCGCTCGGGCAAGATCAAAAGCCTGGAACCGCTCCGAGGCATGCCGCTGGAGTGGCTCAGCCTCGATGGTTGCGGGGCGACCGACCTGACACCGCTGGCTGACCTGCCGCTGGTCGACCTGAGGGTCAATGTCGCTAGGATTGAACGCGGGATGGAAGTCGTTCGCAACATCAAGACACTGAAGCGCATCAACCTTATCCCCGGCGGCATCGTTTCACCGGCCGAGTTCTGGAAACGCTACGACGCCGGCGAGTTCAAGAAGAAGTGATCGAGCGGCACTCGCTTTCCTGAATGACACGCACGATTACTGCACGGAACGGCGTTCAGCGATGGCACCATTGGCACAAACGACGCAGGAGTATTCGGTGCGTCCGGCTGCAAACACATGACATGCTCGCCACTTTCGCCATCTGTGCCGCAGCAAGACCGCTTCTGCATCGGAAAATTGCTGATTTGAGTCGACGGAAACGCTACGATTTCCATTCACGTCATCGATGTCCAGGCCATTTTCTTGATGAACCACATGCCAACCATTCCTCCACGCACTGTCATTTTGCTCACGGCCTTTCTCATGCTGTCAGCCGTGTCGATGCGCATGACATGTGCTGCGGACACTGCAGCGCCCGGCACGAATTCAATGGGAACACACGTCCTCTCGTTGAATGAAGCCGATACGGCCGAGGCAGAGTTTCGTGTGGGAGCGTCGGGGAAGATCGCAGTGCTGTTCATGTTCGCCGATGGCAAGACTCAGACACTGCTCGGGTCGGTTAAGGCTGATGCCTTGAAGCGCACGGTGGAGAAGGACGGCATCAAGACGCCCGAGATGGTACCGATGGCGGACGGATGGATCGAGTTCACGGGAGCGGGCTTGCGGTTTCAATATCACAGCCGCCCGTATCTCAAACGTTATACGGAGGCTCAGCAGGCGGATCTGGCGAAGGCCTGGGAGATGCTGCCCGCCGCGTCGCAGTGCTGGGTGCCGCTGGAGCTACGTGCGGATGCTGCGGGAGCCGCGTTATGGATGAATGGGCGGTTCTGCGGTCGAGTGTCGAGTGAGAGCCGGCTCAGCGCGGTAAGTTTCAAACTGGAGGCTGATGGCGCGGTACGCAACGAACGGATGTTCACGCGCGCGGACTCGGGCATGTTCCTGCCGCTGGATGTGCGGCGCATTGCGCGACCTGGCGTCATGAAGGGTGCCCGCGTGTCACTGAAAAGTGGCGCGCAGCAAGTCAATAAAGTGCCGATGGTGGTGGCGGACGGCGCGGGCCATGCAGATGTCGGCATGGCCAAGGAAATGCAGGGATCTCGAGGGCTTGAGGAAAATGAGAACACCTCGCGCACGTCGCTCGACGGAATGCCGGAGTCGCTGCACTTCTCGGTGCCGCAGGCGTTTTATCAGCGGGCCTGGGTGCTGTGCGCCGTGGATCCGGATGTCAAAAAAGATCCCGTGCTCACCACGCGGCTCACGCGCTTCGGCATCTGGGGCCGTGGTGGCGCGATGGCGGACACGACCCTTACGCTCCCACGCGATAAAAAACCCGGCGATAACATCCAACAAGTGGGCAGCGTGGAATACACCGCCGAGCAGAGGCAGATCAAAATTCCGCTCTATCTTGTGCGGGTTGATTTGAAGACGGGCGATATCTTGGACATCCTCGCTGACCAGGAAGACCCTTATGCTCCGATGAAAATTGGGCCGTACCTCGACTTCGAGTTTCTCGGCAAGTGTGGCGGACTTGAAGTGCAAAACGATCAACGGCGCAAACCCGTGCCGACCTCGACCAGCGCCGTGCATATCTTCGGTGTTACTCTAGAAAAAGCTCCTGTTGATTTGCGGCTCAGACCATCACAGCCAGGCAACATCTTCCATCATGATGAGACGCCGGAGACGACCTTTGCCATTCGCGCGAATGTGGCGGGAAGCTACGAATTGCGCTGGGAGATTACGGATGTCGGCGGCCAAGTGCTGGTGTCGCATGCAAAGCCGGTCGAGCTTCCGTCCGTGGGCAGTGAGGCGGACGTGAACTTACCGCTCTCCATGCCAGACGCCGGCTGGTATGGATTGCGAGTGACCCTCGCCGAGGCCGGGGGACAATCACTGCTGAAGCATGAGGCGGCATTTGCGCTGCTCGGCAAGGACACACGCACCGCTGGCTATGAATCGCCCTTCGGCACATGGTGGTTCAGCGGCGCCCACTACACGACACAAGATCCGGCCGTTGCCGGGCCGATGCTTTTCAAGGCAGGTTTTCGTCGCACGACGATGAGCTGGACCAAGGCCAGCGAACAGGATCTTGCCCCCTGGAAGCTCTCGCTCAATCAGATTCAATGGCCTTTCCGTCTTGCGGATCTCAAGAACTGGCCCGCAGCGGAGGCTCGTGCTGAGCTGGTCATTCGCGAGAAGTTGAAGCGATTCCCTCACTGTCAATACATTGATCTGTTTCATGAGAGCTACGACCCTCGCGTGTATCCTCCGGAGATCTATGGGGAGACGTATGTGGCTCAGGATGCCGCGCTCGCCACGCGTGAAGCGGAACTGTTCGAACTGGGAGTGAAGGCAGCTAAATTCATTCGAGCCAAGTTCCCTCAACTCAAGATCATCGCGGGAAACAGCGGTGGTTCATCCGGCATGATCGCCGTGATGCTGCGGCGTGGCTTTCCGCGTGAGCTTATCGATTATCTCGGCAGTGAGGTGACAGGCCAGACCTTCGCGCCGGAAAAACTCGTGCCACACTCCACGGCGGGTATCTGGCTGATGGGTGAGACCGCGCGGAAGTTCAGTTACGACATCCCGTTGGCCGGCTGCTTCGAGTTTACCAGCCGCGCCGAGCGTGACCTCGGGGCGCAGCGCCATGCTGAGTGGTATGCACACGATATGCTGATGGGGCTCGCCTACCGTTTTCCGACCATCTCACCCGCCGGGCTCGAAGATGTCGGCAACTGTTATTACGACAAACTCTGGGGAGCATCGGGGCTGTGCCAACGTCGACCCCTGCATTATCCGAAGCCCGCTTATGTCGCGCTCGCCACGCTCACGAAAGTGCTCGATAGCGTGCGGCTCGTTCGACAAATGCCCTCCGGCTCAGCGAGTGTGCACGCCCTGGAGTTCGAACGCGGCAACGAACGCGTCTACGCGCTATGGACACCGCGCGGGGAGTGTGAGCTGGAATTCGAGTTCCTCACCGATACCGCTGTAATACAGGTCGAAATGTACGGACGTCAGCGCTCTCTGAAATCTAATGGCAAGCGGTTCACCATCACTGCCGCAAGTGCCGTGAACTACATCATCAGTCCGATCCCCGCGACAAAAATCACCGCGGGCAAGCGGGCCTTTCCCAACCATCAACCGTCCGCTCTGACGCACGTCATCAGCCGCATGGATGACCTGACCCAATGGCAACTCGCCCCTACTGAGCAAGCGATCTCAACTCCGCTGCGGCGGCCGGGTAAGTTTGAGCTTCGACAGGTAACGGACGCCGAGCAAGGGGCGTGCCTCGAACTGGAGCTTAAACATGAAGGCGAAGTGCCGCACGTCGTCGGCGAATACACCGCACTGCGATTGAAGCAGCCGCTGTCCATTCCCGGCAAACCACACACCGTGGGCGTGTGGGTCAAAGGGGACAGCAGTTGGGGACGCATTTTCTGGGAGCTCGAGGATGCCCGAGGCGAGCGCTGGATCTCCTCCAAAGACCTGGATGGAGGCGACTGGGGAAATCAAGCCGCCCTGGACTTCGAGGGCTGGTGCTTTGTCACCTTTCCGCTGATTCGAGAATCACCCGCGCGGCAGGTCGAACCGGGTGGCGGGATCGGTCAGTGGCAGGGCAATGCCGACGGCATCCTCGACTATCCGTTGAAGCTCGTTGGCCTCTACGTGCAAACTCATCGCCAGTCGCTCGATCTCACGCAGATGAAACCAGTGACAGAAAACATCCGACTCAAAGATGTGAGCGCGATCGGAGTTGGAAAGTAATCCGGGCGTCTGGTTTCGTGCGGGCTGATCAATGTGCCAGGGTCACGAAGCGGTCGGAAGTTGCCCAATGACCTCCAGCGATGCCTGTTGCAATCGGCGTGCTGCTGTCATCGCCGCTTGCACTTTTTGTCGCGCCTCGGCAGGGCGCGCGTGAAGTCCGAGCGTCAACTCCGCCAATTGTGCGCCGTCGAGTTCTGTTCGATCGAGCTTCCAATCGCGCAGTCCCAGGTCGGCAAACATGCGGCTTTTTTGAGTGTCGGTTGGCAAACGCACATGAATCGCGGGGGTGCCGTTCACCAAGGCGATGATGGGTGCGTGGCAGTCGTAACTGACGAGCGCCGTGGCCCGCGCAAAGACCGAGGCGGCTTCATCGCATAACCAAAACGAATCGCGCCACACGACCTGGCGTTTCACGTCGTCTGGCAGCGGATCGACGAGTTGCTCTTTGGCCAGTCCGACCTGATAAGTCATCTCCGGACAAGCGAGCACCCCTTGTCCGGTCTCGCGAACCCAACGGATTATCGTTTCGCGGAGCGGGGCGTGGTCGGCCGTGGCAAACTCCTGGTTGATGCGGTGTCGTTCGAGGTCGCGCGGCGTTGGCTCTGTGCCATAAATCAGATGATACGGCGAGTAGCGGAGTCGTGGTATCACGCAGAGAAACTTGCGGGGGCTCAAGCCGACGCGCTGCAAGTACGCATCGGCTGCGGCATCGTTTCGCAAGTGCAGTCCAAAGGTCGAGTCGGGCGTGAATTTAAGTTCCTTCGCATTCACTCCCGCGTCACGCAACACGGCAAGGGACGTGGAGTCGCGTAGATAGACGAATGCCGCATCGCGGAGCGCGTCTTGGTGCGAGGCGGAGCTGAACGAGACACCATACGCTCCATAAGGCTTGTCGGTCGCGGCCCGCCATACATCGATGGGTTCCGGGTGGTATCCGCCCGAGCCGAGGATAAACAAATCGGCGCGCTCGATAGCCTGCTTGAGTTGTGCCCCCACGGCGCGCCCCGCTTCAACACCACCGGGCTCGATAATCGTCAGCGTGGGAAAGGCCGACATGAGCATTGACTTCACGGGGGCGGTCAGTTCGCGATACGGCCAGAACGTGACGGTCGTTCCGTTCAGGTATTGCTCGATGAGCCGAATCATGCCAGGGGCATGGGCAATATCGCCGATGTTGACGCAATGCCACCCGTTGGAGAGCAAAATGTGTCGTGGCTTGCGAGGGGCAGCTTGGAGCGTCTGGCCTAGGCAGGTTGCCGCGGCCAGGCTCGTGGCGGTCAAAAATTCACGTCGTTGCATGGTGATGTTCATCTCGCAAGAGGTCACTCGATTTTCTTCCAAAAGTCGACCCGGGAACCGAGCAAGCCTTTGTCGACGACCGCCTGCGCCAATTGCTGCGCCAAGGACGTTAAGCCTTCCTGGCCAGGAGCCGGAGCGAATGCTGGCTTGGCTGGGTTGGCACTCGGTGTGGGTGTCACGAACAGTGTCCCTAAGTCGTACACGCCGTAGGCGACGCGCATCGACGGAACCCCAAACGTTGCCACCTCGCGGCTCAGATCGAAGGCCGTAATGGCGGCATTCAGGTAGACGGACACTTCCTTGAGCGCGTCTTTGTAGTTGGGATGGTGGACGACGTTCCGCCCGCAGACGTGTTGCAGCGCGTTGGCTGCTCCGCGCACGGCAATCATGATGCGATCGACCAGGGAGCGCAGGGCGTGTGTAAAGGCAATATCGGCGTAGTCCTTGGGGCTCAGGTACGTCTCGACGGCCGCGGCCACCGCGCCGCAACCGGTGTGCCCGAGGACCACCACCAATTTGAGGCTCTCGGCAAAATGCCGCACGGCGTAGTCGACGCTCCCCAGGCACTCGGTCCCCAGCACGTTGCCGGCAATGCGAATGACAAACAGGTCGTTGAATGATTGATCGAAAATGGGCTCGATCGGGACTCGCGCATCGGAACAGCCCAGCACCATGGCGTAAGGGGCCTGCACGGGCACAGCGCCAGCCCACAGGGGCAAGCCGAGCGAGACGGGGCAAAACGGCACAATCACCGGCTCGCCGGTCGCTTCGCCGAGCGTGGCTTTTTGCATCTGCGCCACGATATTCGTCAGCCGCAGATTTCCGTCGCAGAGAATGCGCATCGCGGTGTCAGCATCCGCGGCAGATTCAACCTGGATGGGCAAATAGGGGTCGTACCGATAGATGAGGTCCACGGCATGCCTTTCCTGTTGGATGAGCCGAGCGCGTGCGATTCTGTTAGGCCAAGAGTCGGCTGGCGATCGATTTCAATTCTTGAGTCAACGGATGATCGGTAAACCGCTGCGAGAACAAACCACTCGAGGCGAGGCTGGCCATTTCCGCGTTGAGGGGGAGCAAACCGACGATCGGCAAGTGATACGCGCGCTCGATTTGCTGCCGCAGCGCGTCTTGGTTGAGCGAGTGGGGCACTTTGTTCACGATCAACAGAATGTCCTGCACGTCGAGCCGACGCGCGATCTCGACCGTGACCGCCGTGCCCTGAAAATCTTGGTTGTCGGGACGCATGATCAGCACGAACTGATCCGAGATGGCAATCGACAGCAGCGTCTCTTCGTTCACCCCGGGATGGGTGTCGATAAACAGGTAGTCAAGATCCAACTGCCGTGTTAACGCCTGGATGCCATCGTTGAGCAGCCCGACGTCGTACCCTTCGCGCAGCACGCGCGCGATCTCGCCCGTCTTGACGCTCGAAGGGATCAGATACAGTTGGGTCCGCGCCGGAAGCGGCTGACCGGTGGCGATGCAGGAGGTGACATCGCAGGCCGCTTCTTCGATCTTGCAGCGTCCCCATAGGTAATCGTTGAGCGCATACGTCAGTTTGTCATGATCTATCGCGAAAATAACATGGATGCCCGGCGATTGGATATCCGTGTCGATAATGCCCACGCGCTTGCCCGTCAAAGCCACGATGGCGGCCAAGTTGGCCGTGATATTCGACTTGCCAGTGCCGCCCCGAAAAGAGTGCACCGCGATGATCTTGGACATAGGGGAACTGAATCCTGGAGAGTGGAGGGCGAGATGTCGCGAGCGGCCCTGTGACTACGGAACGTCGGGGTTCGCGCGCCGCGTGCGCTGACGCTCAACGGACTTTTTAAGGTTTTTGAAAAAATCGTCGTCCACAATCTCATGGACGCTCTTGTCCAATTGCTGCTCATCAAGTGCGAGCTTGGGGCGGATCAGCGATTCAACGGACATGGTTTGCCGATTATTCACCTGCTCGGGTGCCGACTGATTGAATCGCAAGTAACACCCCTGGCCACCCAAGCGAAAGGTGAGGCCGTCGGTCAAGTCGAGCGCGGCGATTGTTTGACCATTGTGCACCAGTTGATGTTGGCTGATCGAGATGACTTGCCACTTGCCCAGCGCCGCGTCGAACTGCAGGTAGGCATGCGCTCGAGAGACAAAGGGGTCGGCCAACACGATGTCGTTGTCGAGCGCCCGGCCGACCGTCACGACTTTGTCAGACGCAATTTTCCAATTCTGTAACGGGCGTCCGTGCGAGGAGTCCAACAGCTGTAGGATGCCGAACATGACCATGCTGGAAGCGATGTCGTATGGGGGGCGTAGTTGTCGAAGGCTAAGAGCGTCTAACAAAATGGCTGGGGACTGTCCCAATTTTTCGAGAGCCGTCGAGAAAAATGGGGCTGTCCCTCTCTCTGCTGCCATTTTTTAGACGCTCTAAGCATCTACGTTACCGAGAGTCCGCTCGTTCGCCAATACAGATCAGGTTTCTTCGCCCTGAATCAGCCATCAGCCTGCGACGGCAATCGTATCCTGACGTCACCGAATCATGCCACCCGAGGCAAAACGGCTGATCGAACGGTCGATAAACTGCGATTTATAAAAACTTTTGCCATTCACTCGATCAACTCATTGACGCAGCGCCCCGAACTAGGCGAAGCTTGGCCTAATCGGAATTCCGTGGGTCGGCGTGCTCCCCACACCAGGCCGGGGACCGCGGCGCGGATGACCGTGCATGGGTAACTCAAGTTGCCGGGGCCGCGTGGCTGGCACCGCAGCGGACACTTTATCTTAACAGGACCACGATGCCGCAGATATTTGCCTCCTGTTTTCGGTCGCTCGTGTTGAGCTTCGTTTTGTTCGCTCCCGCGGCCGCTGCCGACGAGTGGCCCGCGCATCGTGGGCCCCAGGCTCAGGGGACAACCGCCGCGCGCGGCGTCCCCCTACGCTGGAGCGAGTCGGAGCATGTGACCTGGAAGACTTCAATTCCTGGCCAAGGGTGGTCGTCCCCCGTCGTCTCCCAGCGAGGCATCTACGTGACCACCGCACTCGATGAAGGCAAGTCGTTGCATGTGATCAAAGTCGATTTCGCATCCGGGAAAATCGCCTGGGACATCGAACTCTTCACCAACACCGAAGTGCCGGCCTGTCACGCGCGTAACTCGCACGCCTCGCCCACCCCCGTCATCGAAGACGATCGCGTGTATGTCCACTTTGGATCGATGGGCACCGCCTGTGTTAGCGCCGTCGATGGTCGCAAGCTCTGGGAGAATCGGGGCATCAAGATCGATCACGAGACGGGTGCCGGTGGCTCGCCAACCCTGTGCGGCAACTGTCTTATCCTGGCCTGCGACGGCGTCGATGCCCAATATGAACTCGCGCTCGATAAGCTGACCGGTAAGGTCTTGCGCCAAACCGAACGTTCCGGTGCCGAGAAGCTCAAGGCCCGCAGTGCTTCGATGCGCAAATCGTTCGGCACGCCATTTATCCTCAACGTCGGCGGGCAGATACAATGTGTCACCTCGGGTGCCGAACGGCTTTATGCCACCGACCCCGTCACGGGCAAAGAACTCTGGTTCGTCGATCACAAAGGCTTTTCGAATGCCGCGATGCCCGTGACCGACGGCCAAATGCTCATCGTACCGACGGGTTTTATGAAGCCCGAGATCTGGGCCATTCAGCTCGCCGGAGCCCGCGGAGACATTGCGGCGACCCATGTGGCGTGGAAGGTGACCAAGAGCGTGCCGACGCAGCCCTCGCCGCTGCTCGTCGATGGTCGTGTGTATATGGTCAACGATGCGGGGATCCTCAGTTGCCTCGCAGCCGCCACGGGCAAGGAACTGTGGAAGGAACGCATCGGCCCGGACTTCGCAGCCTCGCCGATTCACGTCGACGGTCGCATCTATTTCTTCGATTGCAAAGGGAAGTCCGTGGTCATTGAACCCGGCGACGCTTTTAAGCCGCTGGCTGAAAATCAACTGGCCGATGGCTTCATGGCCAGTCCGGCGGTGGTCGGCAAGTCACTGGTGCTGCGGACCACCACGAGCCTTTATCGTATCGATTGAGTCCGTTGGACGACCTAGCCACCGCTCTGCATCGATGGAACGAGCGAGTTTCTGCCGGGATTGGCCCTGAGGTGCGGTGCTCAGCGTGATAGCTCCGCGATGACCACTCAGGCGACTTGATCGGTAGCTCGAATTTCGAGCGCGGCGTGAAAACGGCGCCGCAACTCGGCGGCAAGGTCGGCCGTCCACCAACGATGGAATTGCTCTTCGGCCTTGCTGAGCGCCTGCCGCGTTTCGGTGATGAGCGTTTGCAAGGGCTCGGTCAGCACGGGCTCGTTCCACTGCTGCTGCCAATGCTCGAACCGGGCGACCGCTTGCGCGTGGTCGTTAATGTTGCCAAGCAACTGCTGCAACTGCGCGACGAGCGGATAAACGTCTTGTCGCAACGCCCCGGGTACGCCGCCGGCAAACACCTCGATCGCATAACGCAGGTGCTTGCCATGAATGCGAAACTCGTGTAACGCTGCAATGTCCTGAAAGTCTCCCGCGGCCGCGGCAAAAAACGGCTCGGATAACACGATCAGTTGCGCGCGGGCAAACGGCCCAAACAACGGTTCAGCGACCGACTCATCGCCGCGCCAATGGATGCGTTGAACAAGTCGATCGATCTTCCGCGCGAAATGCCGCTTCTTCAGATGCAGTCGAACGCAATGAATGGGGCGCTGGCTGTCGGCGCGTAATCTGCGGACCCGGTTAAGCAACTCATTCCAAGCCGGATCGTTGGCCTGCACGACGCGGGTTTCCAATTGCTCGCAGAGCACGTCATCGTCGCGCGCGTCGTTCGACGAGCGGCGAATCCGTTTCAGCCACTTGAGCATGCGGTGGCGAGGCTTGTTGGGCAGAAAGGCCTGATAGCCGGCGAGCGTGGCGGCCGCGCGGCGCGTGGCGACCCGCAGTTGATGCACGATCTCGCTAGGCGTCGTGTGATGGTCGGCCTTGTCCAGGTAATGACGCACTAACTGCAATCGCGAGGCGACCGCCGCGCGCGCGGCGTGCGACGCCGGCTCATCGAGCGCGGCCCCCAACAGCCATTTACTTTTCTGGACCATGACGTGAATTCGAGCAGATACGACAGACAATTAAGCGAAGCGTCAACCACGTTCGTAAGGACCGCTTCACGCACTGTACGTAATGCGTTGGCGAATGCTAGCTGGCATTCGCTCGAATAACCCCATTTCGCCCATGTCTACCACCCCTGAACAAAAAGCTAGCGCCATTCTAACATATCAACCGCGATTATTGTCCAATCTAAAGGTCAATTTTTCGCAATCGACTTGTCTTATCACGGGGCCGATGGCCCGAGCAACTTGGCGAGCCATTCCCCCAAGGCTTCGCCCCGGGCGTTGAGCGTGACGACCTTGCCTTGCTGGTCGACCAGGATTGCGGCGGGGATGGCCTGAATGCCGTACTTGACCGCCAGTGGGTGTTGCCAGCCGGTCGCCTGGGGGTCGTCGCTGAACAAAATCGTCCAAGGCAACTCGTTCTGCTGTAAGAAGCTCTTCAACTGATCGCGATCGTCATCCAGGCTGATGCCGACGACCTCGAAACCCTTGCCATGATACTTGTCGTAGTTCGCCTTGAGGTTTGGCAGCTCGCGAATGCACGGCCCGCACCAAGTGGCCCAGAAGTCCACGAGCACGACCTTCCCTTTCCAAGCCGACACATCGAACGGCTGGCCCGACGCTTGCTTGCCGGCGATGGGGAGTGACTGGCCGACTAGTTGCAGCCGTCGGGCCGAGCCCTCGAACTTCTCGGCATACGCGGCAACCTTCGGATCGTTCGAGGCTTTGGCGATTGCCGCGGCTTGCTGATACGACTCGGCCGCTTCCTTGGCGGCGTCGAGTTGTTCGAGCACCTGTGCGGAACCCAGCAGCAAGCTGAGCGACTCGGGCGTTTTCGGCGCGTCTTTCAACCAAGCCGCGCGCAGTGTGTTGATCTCGGCGACGGCTTGTTGGCGCTGCTCGGCCGAGGCCCCTTCGGCCTGCATGGCTTGCACGAGTCGGGCACGCAGCTGCACGCCACGGAGCGCGGCCTGCACGGTGGGGCGCGGATCCTTGTCGAGCGCTGTCAGGAATGCTTCGAGCTGCTTGTTGGCTTCGCCGCGGCCAAGCTGGCCGAGGAACCCGAGCGCTTCGCTCTTGGCCTGCACGGCCTCGCCCGCTAGTGCGTCGTCGACCTTCGCAGCCAACAGCTTGTCGGCGGCAGTCACCACAGCGTCAAAGGCTTGCAGTAGCAGCAATCGTCCTTGCAGGTTGTCGACGCCCCGGCCGGGTCGGTAGGCTCGCGCCTCACGCATCACGGCGGCAATCTTCTCGACCGGGCCATCAGGCACCTCGAAACGCACTTCGCTCGTTTTGGCTTCGGGTTTCGCGGCATCTTGTGCCACGACCGCAAAGCTGCCCAGCAGAGCCGCAACGAGCAAGCCGCCAACCACGAGTAACGACACGACACGAGACGAACGCAGGGCAGACAACATAATCGGCTCTCAAGGTGGGGAGTGAAGTTACCGCCAAGGTATCGGGATTTGATTCATCAAGCAACTGCAATGCGAGGGGAGTGCCTGCTCGGGGTCAGGAGAGGCGGGAGGGTTGTCATGTGCTCCCTCTCCCCTCGCGGGAGAGGGCCGGGGTGAGGGGGCGCGGCGCGATCGATGCCTCCATCACCCTCACCCAGCTCGATACGCTCGCTGACCTCTCCCATCACGGGAGAGGTCCGGAAGACAATGCAATGCTCCTATCGAGCAATGCCAGTCGCTTTCCTTCGCCGGGATGGCCAAGTAGACTTGGCTTGTTTGACCCGCGGTGAGTGGTTCGCTCACCCAACCCACCCAACTGAGCGGCACTTTTTTGTCGCCATCGCCTTTTTCCTTCGCGGAGCACGCTGTTCATGCACGCTCGATGGTTGCTTGCGATTCAATCGTGGTTCGTTCTGTTTGTCCTGACACAGTTCGCCATGGCCGACGCGCCACGGCTCGCGTTACAGTCAGGCGATCGCGTTATCATCGTCGGCAACACGCTCGCCGAGCGGATGCAGTATTTCAACCACTGGGAGGCTTTGCTGCACAGCCGATTCCCACAGTTGAAACTTTATGTGCGCAACCTGGGTTGGTCGGCCGACGAGATCACGCTCCGCCCGCGGTCGAAAGACTTCCAGGATCACGGTCACACACTCGCGCAGCATGACCCCAGCGTGCTTATTGCGATGTTCGGGTTCAACGAGTCGTTCGCTGGTCCGGCGGGGCTCGCCCGCTTCGAGGCCGACCTGGAAAAATTCCTCGCCGCGCCCCAGATGATCGATCAGTACTCGACGGCCCGCGGCGATTGGGACCGCTCGGGCGCCAAACTGGCGGAGCTCAAGCCGTTGCCGAAACTGCGGCAGATCGTGCTCGTGTCGCCGATCGCACACGAGAACCTGCACGCGCCCCAGTTGCCCGACGGCGAAGCGAACAATCGCAACCTCGCATTGTACACCGAGGCCATGCGCCGCGTCGCGGCCAAGCACGGCACGCTATTTGTCGATCTGTTCACCCCCTCGCGGCAACTCATGCAGTCGGCCCTCGACAAGCCGCTGACGATCAACGGTGTGCACCTCAACGAGCACGGCGACCGATTGATCGGCGCGGCGCTCGACGAGGCGCTGTTTGGCTCGTTGCCCAAGTCGACCGTGGCGCTTGACGCCATCCATCGCGCGGTGCAGGAGAAGAACTTGCAGTTCTTTTACGACCATCGGGCCGTCAATGGCTTTTATATCTATGGCGGCCGCAAGAATCCCTTCGGCACGGTCAATTTCCCGGTCGAGTTCAAAAAGCTGCGGGCCATGATTGCCCTGCGCGACCAGCGGATCTGGGACGTGGCCGCGGGCCGAACGGTCTCGACGACCATCGACGACTCATCGACCGGCAGCTTCCTCGACATCCCGAGCAACGCCAAGAACCCGATCGTGATCACGTCGCCCGAGGAGTCGCGGCGACAGATGAAGCTCGCCGATGGTTACGAGGTCAACTTGTTCGCGTCGGAAGTCGAGTTCCCCGACTTGCAAAATCCAGTGCAGTTCGCGTTCGACGCCCGAGGTCGACTGTGGGTCTGCACCATGCCGACGTATCCGCAATACCTGCCCGGCACTCCGGTGAACGACAAGATTTTAATTCTCGAAGATGTCGATGGCGACGGCCGGGCCGACAAGCAGACGGTGTTTGCCGACGGTCTGCACCTGCCGACCGGCTTCGAGTTGGGTGACGGCGGCGCGTATGTGGCCCAGCAGCCGAACCTGGTCTTTCTGCGCGACACCAACGGCGACGACAAGGCGGACGAGCGACACATTGTGCTCCACGGCTTCGACTCGGCCGACTCGCACCACTCGATCAGCGCGTTCACTTGGGACCAAGGGGGCGCACTCTATTTTGAGGAGGGGACCTTCCACCACTCGCAGATCGAAACTCCCTATGGTCCGCAGCGGTTGGTCAACGCGGGCGTGTTCCGTTTCGAGCCCCGCACAGCGCGGCTGAGCGTGTTTGTCTCCTACGGTTTCGCCAACCCCTGGGGGCACATCGTCGACGGCTGGGGGCAAAACTTCGTCGCCGACGCCTCGGGCGGGGCCAACTACTTCGGCGCGGCATTCTCGGGAGACGTCGACTACCCGCACAAGCACGCCAGCCTCAAGCAGTTCCTGGTCAAGCAGTGGCGGCCGACCGCCGGTTGCGAGTTGGTTAGCAGCCGCAATTTCCCGAGCGAGGCGCAAGGCAACTATCTGCTTAACAATTGCATCGGCTTTCAAGGGGTGTTGCAGTACAAGATGCGCGACGAGGGCTCGGGCTTTGCCGCTGACCCAGTCGATCCGCTGCTGCAATCGAGCGACCCGAACTTTCGTCCGGTCGACATCGAGTTCGCCCCCGACGGCACGCTGTACCTGTGCGACTGGTTCAATCCGCTCGTGGGGCACATGCAACACAACTTGCGCGATCCGAATCGCGACCACCAGCACGGACGCATCTGGCGGGTGCGTTACACGCGCAATCCGGTCGTCAAGCCGAGCAAGCTCGTAGGGGCGTCGGTGGCCGAGTTGCTGGCCGTCTTGCAAAACGTCCCCGAAGAGCGGACTCGCCAGCGCGCACGGATTGAATTGCGCTCACGTCCCACGGCCGAGGTGCTCGCGGCCGCCGATGCATGGCTCGCGCGCATCGACTCGAACGATCCGCAGCTCGAGCACCACCGGCTCGAAGCCCTCTGGCAGCGCCAGCAGCACGACGTGGTCGACGAGTCGTTTTTGCACAGCGTGCTGCGCTCGCCCGAGCCGCGCGCTCGCGCCGCGGCAGTCCGGGTCGCCTGCTATTGGCGCGATCGCTTGAGCGACCCGATCGCGCTGCTGCGCACGCTCGTGGCCGACGCGCATCCACGCGTGCGGCTCGAAGCGATCCGCGCGTTGAGTTTCTTTCAGGACGAGGCCGCGTTGCAAGCGACCGTCGATGTGCTGCGGCAGCCCCTCGACGATTATCTGACTTACACGCTGCGCGAGACCCTCGCGACGCTCAATCGCCGTGTTCGGGCCCGCTACCCTGACTTGAAAAGCGACGATCCCTCGCCGACGGCCCGGCCGTTGATCGCGCTGTTGGAGCAGTCGGGGGTACCCGAGTCGCAGGTGGCAATGGCGGTCGAACTCGTGTGTCTGTACGGCAGCGCGAGCGACTTGTCGTATGTGCTCGACAACACCTTGCAATCGAATCAGTACGCGCCGGCCGTGCGGACTCAAGTGATCGAATCGCTCATTGACGCCGCGACGACGCGCAAAGTTCGGCCGAGCGGCACGCTCACGTCGCTCGAAAAGTTGCTCGCCTCGGAGCAGGCCACCAAGGACGCCAAGTTCCGGCAGGCGGTCATTCGGCTCTCAACGATCTGGAAAGTGGCCAACGTGGCCAAGGGGCTCGGCGAGATACTGGAGAATCCCCGCTCCGATGTGGACGCCATTCAAGGGGCGATCGATGGGCTCGTCGCGCTGGGCGACAAGAACAGCCTCGAATTGCTCCGGGAGATGACGACGCGCGAAGCGCCCAGCATGCGTGTGCGTCTTCGCGCCGTGGCGGCGCTCGTCAAGGTCGATCCGAAAAACGCGCCGTCGGTCGCGGCCGGGGCGCTCAGCGAGGCCGCGCCTCGTGACGACGTGGGGCTGGTCATGCAGGCGTTTCTCAATCAGAAAGGGGGTGCCGAGCGGCTCGCCGAGGCGCTCCCGCGCCGACCCTTGAACGCCGAAACCGCTAAAGTCTGCCTGCGGTATATGTACGGCGTGGGTCGCAGCGATCCGGCTCTGTCCGATCTGCTCAGCAAAGCGGCCCTCATTAGCGCCGACATGAAGCCACCCACCCCCGCCGAGGTGCAGCAGATCGTGGCCGACGTGGCCGCGCGCGGCGATGCCCAGCGCGGCGAGCAGGTGTTCCGCCGCGCCGACCTGAGCTGCTTCAAATGCCATGCCCTGAACAAGGCGGGTGGCAACGTCGGGCCGGAACTCACCACCATCGGCTCGATCTCGCCGGCCGATTACATCGCCCACTCGATTCTCGATCCGAATCTGGCGATCAAGGAGCAGTACGTGACCCGCATCGTCGCGACCAGCAACGGCGAAGTCTTTACCGGCGTCGTGATCGACCGCAACGAGACCCGGCTTAACTTGCGTGACGCGGCCGGCAAGGCGATCACGATTCCGATTGCCGACATCGACGAAGAAGCCGAGGGGAAATCGCTCATGCCTCAAGGACTGACCAAGTTCCTAACGCGCGACGAGTTGATCGATTTGGTTAAGTTCATTTCCGAACTCGGTCGGCCCGGCGCGTACTCACTCCGCTCGACCCCCGCGATCCAGCGGTGGCGCGTGCTCAAGCCGGTCCCCGCCGCCTTGCAAAGCTCGACGCTCAGTCCGAGCGATTTCGAGCAACTCGTGCTCCGTGCCAAGCCGGGACAGTGGACGACCGTCTACGGACAGGTGAACGGCGAATTGCCCCTCGCGGAGCTCAATCCCACCGAGAGTGAAGGAGCGCTGCTCCTGCAAGGCGAGATTCAAGTCACGCAGCCGGGCTCGATCGTGCTCGACATCCAAGCCCCGGCCGAGACGAGTGTCTGGCTCGAGCGGCAATCGCTCGCCAACGAGAAGAGCGTGACGGTCGATTTGCCCGTCGGTCGGCATCGGCTCACGCTGCGCGTTATGCAGGACGCTTCGTCGTCGGCGCGCGTCAAGGTCGAGGCGCGCAAGGCCGCCGGTTCGCTCGTGCAATTTGAGCTGGTCGGCGGCGTGTGAGGCTCTTAGGTTATTGATCCTCAGATAATGAACTTAATAGGCCGAGCAACGCGAGGCCGGTATTTACGGACTCCCGCTGGTCGTCCTATTACTTGATTTTATGAACCTCAATAGCCGCGACGCTCAGCGGAGCGCGTGGCGTCGAGCTAGCGAGCACTGCCGAGCTGCTCACTCCTCGCAGGCCCCTGTGCGGGGTTCCTTGTTGAGCGGGACGGGGGTTTCTACAATCTATTGAACGTAGAACGCGGCCGGCCAGCAAAGCCCGAGCCGTGTATTGTCCTTTGGCGACGACCTAGAGAGGAACCGTAACGGATGAAGGTCCTGATTATTGGCAACGGCGGACGTGAGCACGCGCTGGCTTGGAAGATTGCGCAAAGTCCGCGGGTGGACAAGGTCTACGTCGCCCCAGGCAACGCCGGCACGGCACGCGACGCCGAAAACGTCGATATCTCGGCCACCGATTTCCCGCGGCTGATCAAGTTCGCGCAGGAAAAACAGATCGATTTGACCATCGTGGGGCCCGAGGCTCCGCTCGTGGCCGGCATCGTCGATGCTTTTCAGGCTGCCAAGCTGCGCGTGTTTGGTCCCAGCAAAGCGGCCAGCGAACTCGAAGGGAGCAAAGTCTTCTGTAAGAACCTGCTCCGCCATGCCGATGTCCCCACGGCCGACTATCGCGTGTTCAAGCAAGTCGATCGGGCGATAACATTTTTGCGCGAGCGCGAAGACGTGCCGGTGGTCGTTAAGGCCGACGGGCTCGCGGCCGGCAAAGGGGTCATCGTGTGCGCCAATCGCGGCGAGGCGCTCGAGGCGGTCGAGCGAATCGGAGCCAAACGCGAATTTGGCGAGGCTGGCAGCCAGATCGTGATCGAAGAACGGCTCGATGGCGAAGAGGCCAGCGTGCTCGCAATCACCGACGGCCGCACGATCATCACGCTGCCGCCGGCCCAGGATCACAAACGGGCCTTCGATGGCGACACGGGACCCAACACCGGCGGCATGGGTGCCTACTGCCCCGCGCCGCTCGTCACACCCGACATGCTGCACTGGATCGAGGAGCACGTGCTCGTGCCGACCGTGCATGCCATGAAGCGCGCCCGACGACCGTTCCGCGGCGTGCTCTACGCCGGGTTGATGATTACCAATCAGGGCCCCAAGGTGCTCGAGTACAATGTCCGCTTCGGCGACCCTGAGTGCCAACCGCTGCTCATGCGTCTCAAGACCGACCTGTACGACCTGCTCGAGGCGACGGCCGACGGCAAGCTCGATCAGATCGGACCGATCGAGTGGGACCCGCGACCGAGCGTGTGCGTGGTGATGGCGTCAGAAGGCTACCCAGGACCGTATCAGCGCGGCCGAGCGATTCGTGGCCTGGACGAGGCGGCCAAGGTGCCCGACTGCAAGGTGTTTCATGCCGGCACGTCGCTCAGCGGCGATCAGGTCATCAACGACGGCGGTCGCGTGCTGGGCGTGACAGCGCTGGGCAACAGCATTTCGTCAGCCAAGTTGCAAGCCTATACGGCGGTCAAAGCCATCCGCTGGGACGGTGCCTGGTGCCGCAAGGATATTAGCGACAAGGCGCTCAAGACCATCATGGCCGGGGCGG
>CAZZBK010000017.1:0-22335 GCA_964652155.1 uncultured Planctomycetaceae bacterium
TCCGCAAAGCGCTCGACAGCTTCGTCGAGGTCGTCGAGGAACCCAAGCGGAATGATACGTAGGGGGAGGGTGTTTGGTGTTGGGTGTTTTGATTCCGAATCCGCTTCCGGCTCTTCATAAAGCCGCGACCTTGGGTCGCGCTCTTTCCCTCGATGCGATGTGGATGGACGCCGGAGCGCGACCCAAGGTCGCGGCTTTATGAATGCGTAGTCTCGGTGCATCATCGACATGGCGGCGTCATCCACGACCGCACACGCACCCCCGGCGTACGCCGCTACGTGGCTATCGACCGGGGGCTAAAAACCGATTTGTCGCGGACGTGATGGTCGCCTCTCGCTCCGCGCGAGGTTCTTCGCGAGATCGCCGCACACGTCCGGCGCGCTTTCCCAGAGCGAAAGCCGACAACTGTCTGTTCATTGGCCATCCATGCCGCCAGACACGGCAATTTACGAAGAGCGCATCAAAACACACCATCTGTGCGCCATGAAAAGCCGAGGGAAAATTTGCATCAGAGTTCAATGATCGGTACGATGCCGAATGTGATTGATAAACGGCGGCTAGTTGTTTGTGGGACACGGCGATGGACTTCACTTCGATTGACGTCGAGACGGCGAATGCTGACCTCTCAAGCATTTGCCAGATTGGAGTGGTGCGGTTTAAGAATAGTCAGATTTATGACACGTGGCAGACGCTCCTCAACCCGGAGGATTATTTCGACCCGATTAATGTTTCTATTCATGGGATCGATCAGGAGGCCGTCGCGGATGCACCGAAATTTCCTGCCATCTGCAAGATTCTTTCCGAACATCTGTCAGGGGTGATTGCAGTCAGTCACACTGCATTTGATCGAACGGCGGTCGCTGCGTTGTTCGGAAGACATGGGCTCGACGTTCCGCAAGCAACCTGGCTGGACACTGCAAAAGTCATCCGTAGAGCTTATCCCGATCTCTCACAGCGAGGTTACGGACTCGCGAATGTGGCCGAAAAGTTTGGCATTGCCTTTCAGCACCACGACGCAGTTGAGGACGCCCGCGCCGCAGGAGAGATTCTGGTGCATGCAATTAGAACAACGAGAATATCGCTTGAACAGTGGCTTGAAAGAGTCAAGCGTCCTATCAATGCGACCAATGGCGAGCCATCGGACCATATTACACGAGACGGTAATTCGGAAGGCCCTTTGTACGGCGAGGTTGTGGTTTTCACAGGTGCATTGACTATGCCGCGCCGAGAGGCGGCTGACTTGGCGGCAGTCGCGGGATGTGCAGTTGGGGCATCTGTTACCAAGACCACGACATTGCTTGTGGTCGGTGATCAAGACCTCAGATTGCTGGCTGGTCACGAAAAGAGTGTTAAGCATAGAAAAGCAGAAGACTTAATCGCAAAAGGCCAGTCAATTCGCATATTGCGGGAAACTGATTTTCACTTGCTTGTTAGCAAGCCACGGTGATTCGGTTCATACTTAAACAATAGGCTCTGCCGGGACTTTGTATTGGGGGGTGCAACAAGATGATCTCACGTTTGCGGCGTTCTGTACACCAACCAATTCGAGAGGTTTTGAGTTGGAGTGAGCGATGGGAAGGTCCGGATAAAGGTCTTATCGGGTGCTGGGAGTGCGGCCGACAAAAAAGAGTCACGGAACCGGAGTTAGCTGCACGCGCTGAAAAAGGCGAGCTTGTGATTCTCGCCTGGAAGGGTGGCGTCGAAGAAAAACTCAAACTCGAAAAGAAGCCGGGAACGTTGCAGTATCTAGCAACATGGCAAGGACTTCGCGGTGAGGATTTGGACATCGTTATCGAAGGAGAAAGAGTTATCGTGTGCGCAAAGACCGGCCAGGCTGTTTCCTTCACTGCCAAGCTGCCTCAGGATTTAGATTCACAATCAGGGTAAACCACCGGCCGCAAGTATTATCGGAAGCGTTAGATCCTCGAACTAGTTGTTGCCAGAGACGGGTACGACATAACAGCTCCCCGCGGGGGAACGTGGTCTCGCAACAGGGCTGGGGCGTTGCGGGCAAAACGCTCGCGGTTTGATGAAACGTCAGCTTGGCGAGTGAACTGCGAGCGTCAGCGCAGCGCGACGCGAGCCCCCAGCGTACGGACCTGCGGTCCTAGCGACCGGGGGCTAAATGCAGGACCCACGCTCCGTGATTCGACTCGGTGTCCATCCGTGTCCATCCGTGGTTTCATCTCTCTCCCCGCTCAAATGTCGTAATACAAGCAAAACTCGTACGGGTGGGGTCGCAGCCGCATGGCCTCGACCTCTTTCTCGTGCTTGTAACGGATCCAGGTGTGGATCACGTCGCTTGTGAACACGTCGCCGCGCAATAAAAAGTCGTGCTTGCCACGCAACGCCGCGAGCGACTCTTCGAGCGAGCCGGGAGCCTTGGGCACGCGGGCCAACTCTTCCGGCGGCAGGTCGTAGATGTCCTTGTCCAACGGTTCGCCGGGATGAATTTTGTTCTGAATGCCGTCGATCACCGCCATCAACATCGCCGCAAAGGCCAGGTACGGATTGCAACTCGGGTCGGGACAGCGGAACTCGACTCGCTTGGCCTTGGGGCTCTGACTGTACATCGGAATGCGGCAGGCTGCCGAGCGGTTGCGCTGCGAGTAGGCCAGGTTGACCGGCGCCTCGTAGCCGGGCACCAGGCGCTTGTAGCTATTGGTCGTCGGATTGGAAAAGGCCAGGATCGCCGGCGCGTGCTTGAGCAAGCCGCCAATCGCGTACAAGGCCATGTCACTCAGGCCCGCATAGCCGCTGCCGGCAAACAGCGGTTGCCCGGCTTTCCAGAGCGAGATATGCGTGTGCATGCCGCTGCCGTTGTCGCCAAACAGGGGCTTGGGCATAAACGTCACGGTGCGGTTATGCCGCCGCGCGACGTTCTTGACAATGTACTTATACATGCACATATAGTCCCCCATCTTCACGAGGTCCTGATAGCGCAGGTCGATCTCGCACTGACCGGCGGTCGCCACCTCGTGATGCTGGGCCTCGACATCCATGCCGCAGTCGATCATGGCCTGCATCATTTCGTTGCGCAGGTCCATGAACTGATCGGCCGGGGGGACCGGAAAGTACCCTTCTTTGTGCCGCAGTTTGTAACCCAGGTTCGGGCTTTCGACCCGCCCGCGGTTCCATTCCCCTTCGATGCTGTCGAGATGGTAGTAGCCTTCGTGCGCGTTTTGGTCGAAGCGGACGTCGTCGAAGATGAAGAACTCGGCCTCGGCCCCGACAGAGCAGGTGTCGGCCAAGCCGGTGCTCTGCAGGTAGTTCACTGCCTTGCGAGCGACATTGCGCGGGTCGCGCGAGTAATCTTCGCGCGTGATCGGGTCCTGAATGTTGCACAGCAGCACGAGCGTGGGCATTTCGGTGAACGGGTCAATGAACGCCGAGTCGGCCTGCGGCACGAGGATCATGTCGCTCTCGTTGATCGCCTGCCAACCGCGGATGCTCGAGCCGTCGAAGCCGAGCCCGTCGTCGAACACGTTCTCGTCGAGCTTGCTGACAGGGATGGTGAAATGTTGCCACAGGCCGGGGAAGTCCATGAAGCGGAGGTCGACCGCCTTGACGTTCCGTTCGCGGCACAAGGCCAGTATCTTTTTCGGTTCCATCGTGCGGGTTCCTACGGAGCTCGGCTGAGAGTTTCCGAACGATTATAGCTTGCCGATGGAGACCGTCCCAGATTGGCGAGGCGACCCGTCCAATGAGGACCAACGCAAAGCGTGGGCTGTCTGGTGTGAGCGTCAGCGTTGGGGGTGGCTGGTGGTTTGCGAAGCAAACCCCGGCGAGTGACATGTGACACCGCCGCGAAGTGAGCCGGGGTTTGCAGACGCAAACCGCCAGCCACCCGCCGTCCAATGAGGACCAACGCAAAGCGTGGGCTGGATGGGCATCGGCGAGCCACGTGAAACCGGAAAATACCGTGCCTGAAGTTGGTCGCTCGGGCTGAATGAACCGCGTCGTCGTCAAAAGAAACGGCCGACACGAGCCGGTACCGGGCTCAAGGCGACTGGGAAAGTACCGACCAAGCAGGGGGCTGAAGTTGCCCGGATTTCCAGGGCGAGCCTGTTGTATTGCCCCCCTGCGCCTGATTACAGTGACTCTCTTGGGTCGCCCAAGTCAG
Organism: uncultured Planctomycetaceae bacterium; assembly: GCA_964652155.1. Lineage (GTDB taxonomy): Bacteria > Planctomycetota > Planctomycetia > Pirellulales > PNKZ01 > CAZZBK01. The sequence goes on from CAZZBK010000017.1 coordinate 4,124, forward strand.
ACCGATGGGTGACGACCCAAACACCCCATTACCGCATGGAACGGTCGCAGCCTCCCTTCTTTCTGCCAGGAGATGTTCATGAGTCGTAAAACGCCCCGTCGCGATTTTATCCGCACCAGCACGGCGACGACCATCGGTGCCTCGTTCTTCCTTGGTCAATCGCTGGATCTGCGCGGCCAGGAACGATCGGCCAATGAGCAATTGAACGTTGCCTGCTTCGGTGTTGGTGGCAAAGGGGGGAGCGACTCGAACAACGCGGCCGCGTTCGGCAATGTTGTCGCGATCTGCGATGTCGACCGCAACACGCTTGAAAACAAGGGGAAGGCCAAGGGCTTTGAAAACGCCGAACGCTTTACCGACTACCGTGAGTTGCTTGCCAAGTTCGGCAAGAAGATCGACATTGCCACGATTAGCACCCCCGACCACATGCACGGACCGATCACGCTGGCCTGCATGCGCCTCGGCATTAGCTGCTACACGCAGAAGCCGCTGACCCGTACGATCTACGAAGCCCGCAAGCTCGCCCAGGTGGCACAAGAAACAGGCGTTTGCACCCAAATGGGTAACCAAGGCACCGCGCTCGATTCGTCGCGCGAGGCGATTGCCCAAATCCGCTCGGGCGTGCTCGGGACACTCCAGGCTGTTTACGCTTGGTCGAATCGTCCGATTTGGGCGCAAGGCCCCGGTCGTCGGATGACGCTGGCGAAGTTCTCGGCCCAGGCGATGAAGGAAAGTCCTGAAGGGGCTGAGAAGCTCATCGCCAAGAAGAAGGAAGAGATTGAAAAGGCGTTGCAGCGCGTCGATTGGCCGAACTGGCTGGGTGTGGCCCCGTCTCGCGAGTTCTGGCCCGGTCTCTATCACACGTTCCAGCACCGTGGTTGGTGGGACTTTGGCACCGGCGCGCTGGGCGACATGGCCTGCCATCAGTTGACCGTGCCGTTTGCTTCGTGCGGGCTGCGTGATCCGATCTCGGTCGTCGCTCGGTCCACGGGCCACGACTTCGACAGTTTCCCGGCAAGTTCGGTCATTAAGTTCGAGTTTCCATCGACCTCCGAGCGCCCCGCAATCCCGTTCTATTGGTACGACCGCAAGGGAAACAAGCCGCCGATGGAACTGTTCGAGAAGCATGGTATCAAGAACGTCTCCGACAGTGGCGTATTCATTGTCGGCGAGAAGGGTGCCTTCTACAGTTCAGACGACTACTGCGGTCGGTACGAACTCAAGGGGGTCGAGAAGGTCAAGGTCGACTTCCTGGCCGCTGAGAGTAAGGGGAACAACGACCTGAACAACATGTACGAGCTGTTCCGCGCCAAGCGTGCCGGCGATCCCAAAATCTGCATGTCGAATTTTGTCGACCGGGCTGGTCCCTTGACCGAAACCATTCTGCTCGGCAATCTGGCCGTTTGGGCCGCCGCCAAAGGTGGCGAAAACGGTGAGATGGGTGAATGGGGTGAAAAGGTCGAGTGGGATGCAAAGAACCTCAAGGTCACCAACCTTGCGGCTCTCAATACGCCCCGCGTGGCCGACCTGATCAAGCCGGCCTATGCCTCGGGCCATCGCCTTGACTAACGATTCGTTGTGGCGTTGGGTGCATGGTGACGCTCGTGCGCCCAACGCACAGCCAGATTCGCTCGCCCCGCCTGAATCGCATTTCATCCGCTTGATAACGAACGAGTGACACAGCATGCTGAGCTTGAAAGGGTTCCGTGGTTGGATGGCGTTCATGGCGCTGGGGCTGGCGAGTTTGACCACCGTACTCCAAACTCGTGCGGCTGATCCCACCCCGCGGGCTACGGCCAAGCCGGCCGACGTCCAAGCTGCCCGAGACCGTATCGCGGCGCTCGGGGCGCGAGCCAAATGCACTCTGGCAAGTGGCGATCGGCTGACGGAAATCGTCATTGAAGACGGCGCGAACCTGACGGCCGACGACGTGGCGCTCTTCGGTACGCTCAGCGATCTCGAAAAGCTGCACATCTTCAACTGTCGCACACTCAACGACGCCAGCGCTGCCAAGCTTAGTCGCTTGAGCCACCTGACGAGCTTGGCCCTGACCAACACGGTCATCAACGATGTGTCGATCGAGATGATCGTCCAATCGTTTCCACAGTTGACCGAGTTGGATCTGTCGTCAAATACAAACTGCACCAGCGGCATGGTCAAAATCTTGAGCAATCTGACCAAGCTACAACGGCTCACGTTGCTGCAAAATCAGGTGAATGACATCGGCGCTCAGCGACTCGCCAAGCTGCAAGACCTCCGTGTGCTCGACCTGCGGGGTAACATGGAAGCGGGTGACTTGGCGATTGAAGTCATTGCCAATCTGCCCAAGTTGGTCGCGTTCAAGCATCGCAGCACGGCGGTCACCGATTCTGGCATGGAGTATCTGAGCCAGAACCCGTCGCTCGACGCGCTGCTCTTGCAAGATTTCGCGATCACCGATCAATCTGGACCGCATCTGGCCAAACTCGGCAAACTCACTCAACTCGAAATTCTACGTTGCCAAGGCTTCGGTTCCGATGGCGTGTTGGCACTCAAAGGCATGGGCTTGACGCGCCTGACGCTCCGCGATTTACCTAATGTCGACGACCGCGCGATGGAAGTCCTCGACGATCTGCCCAAGATGAAGCGACTTTTTCTACATGAGCTAACGTCGGTGGGGGACGAAGGCCTGAAGCATCTCGCCGCCCAAAAATCGCTCGAATTGCTCGATATCTGGTCCGTGCCGCAACTCAGTGATGCGACGATCGACGTGATCGCGCAGTGCCCAAACCTCAAGACCTTGTCGCTTCGCGAGACAGGCATTTCGGATGCGGCCATCGACAAGCTCTTGGCCATGCCCGGCCTGACGACTCTGACGTTCAAAGACAACGGCAATGTGACGGCTGCAGGTCTGAAAAAGCTCGCGGCCAAGAAATGGGCCAAGCTCGATCTCGGTACCGCATCGGGTGGCGATGCGGCACCTTAGAGCGTCTAACAAAAGGGCAGCCGCGAGGGGGACAGTCCCCGGCCACTTTTTTTAGGCACTCTTAGTCGTCTTTCTCTGGCGAGACGTTACGCCGAGCGGTGCAGGGTCGAGTTGGGCTCTACCGGCGAGGCGAAGCACACCACGCGCAAGCATTGCTGGCTCGCGCCCCCCAGATAGACCTCGTGGGCCACAATCACCGGGCAGTTCTCTTCGGTGTCGTACTCGACCGCCCGCGGTGCGGACCGTTTTGGGGACTTCGTACCAGGACGAGGCTGCATAGTTGTCGTATTCAATGTGGCTTGCCTCATGAGACCTCCTTGCTCCTGTGAAAGCACTCTCATAATCGGCACTCTGACGGGTAAACTGTGACAATTTGTCGGTGATAGCTTGTTGCGACTTGCCTGGATTACCGCACGGTGCTCACGCGCCGCCGGGCCTCGTTGGCCAGAATCATCTGCAGTAGTCGTTGCCGCATCTCGGCCTGGGGCGAGTTGCTGGCGGTCGGCGGTTGCGGCTTGGTCAGGGTTTTCATCGTGGCGACTCACAAGGGGCGATTCGGGGGTCATTAGGTGAGTCGCCGCCGCGCTGCGGCCGGTCACATGCCTTGAACAGGGGGTTTCGGCCAGATTTCGACTCCCTGGCCTGCTGCGCCTAACGATCGCGCCGCCTCGCACGGCCGCAACGCGCTTGGCTCGTGTAACGAACGCGCCAGCTAGCGAAGAGCTTTGGCCCGACCCGAGAATATTGAGCCCCGCTCATCCCGCGAGCCGATGACCATCGATGATTCCACGGAAGCGTTTGGGCACGGATGCGCTCAGAACGCCGCGACACGGTCTGGACCTACGGACCCGTGCGTGGCGCTCAGTTATTGAGGCGTCCGCATCATGCTCGAACAACGTAACGTCAAGACCGATCTGTTAGCGCTGCTGCTCATGGCGCTCACGCTGCTGCTGGCCTTTGCTCTGCTGAGCTACGACCCGGCCGACCCACCCAGCACCGTCGTCTACCCGCTCCACGCGCACGTGCATAACGCGGCGGGTCGACTCGGCGCGGGGCTCGCCTGGCTGCTGTTCGAGACGCTCGGCGTCGGCGCCTACTACGTACTCGTCTCGCTGGCCGTGCTCGACGCGCGGCTGCTCTCGCACCAGCCGATCCACGAGCCCAAGCTGCGCATCGGCGGGTGGCTCCTCTCGCTGCTGGGCTTTACGACCCTGGCGGCGATGGTCGTCCCGCACTGGTCGCCCGGGCCGGTCATTGGTGCCGGCGGCTACGTGGGAGCGGCCATGCGCGGTCTCTTGGAACTCAACGTGGCCTCGGCCGGGGCGCTGCTGCTCACCGTCTCGTTGATCGTCGGCGGGCTGTTGCTCTCGACCGACTATGTGCTGCTGTACTTGACGGCCTGGATCTTGCGCAAGCCGATCAGCAAAGTGCGTCAGTCCTGGCAGCGTCGACCCGACGGCTCGAAGATCGCCATGCATGATGGTGACGTGAACGTGCGCATCCGCCGCAAGGTCGCCGAGCCGGCGCTCTCCAAGCAGGACGACGCCGACGATGAGGACGATCCGGATGCCGACGAAGACGAGCCCCTGAGCACCGCCGCGGCCGACAAGAGCGCGCCGTCAGGCTCGCCGTCCGACTCAGCCGCCACGGCGAATGCCTCGACCGCCGTGGCCGCGCGCCCGCAGTCCGACGACACGATCCGGGTCAAGAAGCGCACCAAGAACGACGAGCGCAAACAGCTCATGATGGAGTTCGACGCCAAGGCCAAGCTGAGCGACGACTCGCCCGACTACGAGCTGCCGCCGATCGACTTGCTCATCGAGAGCGAGCCGATGCAGCTCGACGAGCAAGAGAAAGAAGTCCGCCGCAAGGCAAAAATCCTGGAAAAAACCTTTCTCAATTTCGGCTTCAATGTGAAGGTCGTCGAAATCGAGACCGGGCCGGTCATTGCCCAATACGAGGTCGAACTCGAAGCCGGCTTGCGACTGTCGAAGATCACCGGCCTGGCCGACGATCTGGCGATCGCCCTGCGCGTGCCGAGCGTGCGCATCGTCGCGCCCATACCGGGCAAAAACACCGTCGGCATCGAGGTGCCCAACAACGAGCGTCAAGTCGTGCGGCTCCGCGAGGTGATCGAGGAAGCGGGCCCCAAGACACAAAAAATGCGCATCCCGATCTTCTTGGGCAAGGACGTCGCCGGCAACCCGCTCATCGCCGATCTGGCCACCCTGCCGCACTTGTTGATCGCTGGCCGCACGGGTACGGGCAAGAGCGTGTGCTTGAACACGCTCATCGCCTCGATCCTCATGACGCGCCGCCCGGACGAAGTGCGGATGCTGCTCATTGACCCCAAAATGGTCGAGTTGAGCGCGTACAAAACGCTGCCGCACCTGATGCATCCGGTCGTGACCGACATGCGCAAGGCCGAGGCGATTCTGGCCTGGGCCGTCGAGAAGATGGAAGAGCGGTACGCGCTCTTGGCTCGGGCCGGGGTGCGTCACATTGCGGCTTACAACCAGCTTGGCGAGGAAGAACTGATCAGCCGTTTGCAGCCCGAGAACGAAGACGAGCAGCAGGCGATCCCCACCCACCTGCCGTACATCGTGATCGTGGCCGACGAGATGGCCGACCTCATGATGACCTCGGCCAAAGAGGTCGAAACGCACATCATTCGGCTGGCCCAAAAGAGCCGCGCGGTCGGCATTCACCTCGTGCTCGCCACGCAGAAGCCGACCGTCGATGTCATCACCGGCTTGATCAAGAGCAACTTGCCGGCGCGCATCGCCTTCCAAGTCGCCAGCCGGACCGATAGCCGCGTCGTGCTCGACGAGATGGGGGCCGACAAGCTGCTCGGCAACGGCGACCTGCTGTTCCTCTGGCCCGGCACGAGCACGTTGCTCCGCGGCCAGGGGACCTACGTCAGCGACGACGAGATCAACAAGATCGTCGACTTTGTCGGCACCAGCGAGCCCGACTTCGTCCAAGAGTTGGTGCAGCTCAAAGCCGCCGCGACAGGCGAAGGGGACGCCGACCGCTTCAAGAGCCGCGATGAATTGTACGAGTCGGCCATCGATCTCGTCGTGCGTGAAGGGCGCGGCAGCGTCTCGCTCTTGCAGCGGGCATTGGGTATTGGCTACGGCCGCGCCGCGCGGCTGATCGACTTCATGGCCGAGGACGGTATCGTTGGCACCTACAACGGCTCGCAGGCGCGCGAGGTGATGATCACCGTCGAGCAGTGGGAGCAGATGAGCGGGCAGGCCAGCAGCGGTGAAGCGGCGTTGGATGTCGAATCGACGGCTGCGGCGCGGCAAAAGATTCGTCCGCATGAAGATCCACCCGCCGCCAAGCGACCGGTCCGACCCACCAAGCCGCAACACGTCGAGGACGACGAAGACGACGACCTCGATTCACACGACGAGGACGACGAATTCGCGGACGCCTCGGACTACAGCGACGACGAAGACGAGGATGACGATCGCTACGCCGACTTCGACGACGAAGACGACGAAGACGAGCGACCCGGCCACCGCGCCGAGAGCGCGTAGCGCTAGACAACTAACCTGACAATAAATTCATTGACGGCATATCGCGTTCCGCTTAGGCTTCAAGTATGAACTACATGGACCACATTACGATCGAGCCTGGCAAACGAAGTGGTCAGCCATGCATTCGTGGTCTGCGGATGACGGTCCAGGACGTGCTCGAATATCTGGCGGCAGGGATGAGCATTGACCAGATTATTGCCGATTTCCCGGACCTAACCGTCGACGATATCCGAGCCTGCTTGGCCTTTGCTGCTGACCGTGAACGGCGATTGCGCGTAATTCCGGCAGCATGAAACTGATCTTCGATCAAAATCTGTCTTATCGACTCGTCGCACGATTAGCGGTCGAATTTCCTGACTCGACACATGTCCGCGACATTGGCTTGAAAGCCCATCCGGATGCCGATATTTGGCATTACGCGGCCAAACATGCGTTGACGATTGTTTCCAAGGATGAAGACTTTCAGCAACGGGCCTTGCTATTCGGACCACCGCCCAAGGTGATTTGGATTCGAGTTGGAAATTGCGCAACCGAACAAATTGTCGCGCTGCTCAAAGCTCGCCTCAACGAAATTTCCAATTTCGATACTGACCCAACGGCCGCGTTCTTGGCGCTGTCGTAAGTAACATCGCTATCGGTCACTCTCAACCGCTTCCAAGCTCTCGTTTGGGTCATAATAACCCCTCGGTTGCCGTCACCCGCGCCGGGCGTACAATGCACGGCATGAGCGCCTCCGCCGAGCCACACGATCCACAGCGCGATGCCTTGCAGCGGCTCGCTACGCCCGTGCAATTCCTGCACGGCGTCGGGCCACAACGTGCCGAACTGCTCGAACATCTGGGGCTGTTCACCGCCCGCGACGTGCTCTTTTACTTCCCCCGCGATTACCAGGATCTGGCCGACCTGGCCCAAATTGATCAACTCGTCGACAATAAACTGGTGCGGCTCCGGGGCCGGGTGGTCGAGGTCGATCAGCGTTATTCGATGAGCGGTCGATTTGTGCTCGGCGCGCTCGTCGAGGTGGGGCGCGGACACGTGCGGGCCGTCTGGTTCAACCAGCTCCACATGCGCGACCGGCTTGTGTTCGGCCAGCAGGTGTTGCTCGTCGGCAAGGTCCGCTACAAGGGGAGCATGTGGCAGCTCTCGCATCCACACATTCAGTGGCTCGACGACGACGGCGTCGAGGACGACCCCAGCCCGCTACGCAGCGTGTACTCGGTCACCGAGGGGCTCACGAGCGGCTCGCTGCGCAAGGTCATCCGCCGCGCGGTGACCGATTACGTCGACGCGCTCGACGAGGTGTTTCCGGTCGAGTACCTCGCCGCGCACGAGTTGTGGCCGTTGCGGATTGCCCTGGAGCAGCTTCACTTCCCCAAGGACCGCGAGCACCTGGCGCTCGCCCAGCGGCGGTTCATTTATCAGGAGCTGTTCATTTTGCAGTTGGCGCTGACCCTGCGGCGGCATCAGCAGCAACAGAGCGCCGAGGCGCCGCAGCTCGCGGTCTCGACCAAGATCGACGCCCGCATCCGGCGACTGTTTCCGTTCGAGTTCACCCCCGGGCAGAACCAAGCCATTGCCGAGATCGCCGAGGATTTGCAGCGAAAATTGCCCATGAATCGACTGTTACAAGGGGACGTCGGCTGCGGCAAAACGATCGTTGCCGTGTACGCGATGCTCGTGGCGATTGCGCACGGGTATCAGGCGGTGCTCATGGCTCCGACCGAGATCTTGGCTCGCCAGCATGCCGCCACGCTCGGCGCGGTCTTGTCGCACAGTCAGGTCAAGTGGTCGTGCCTGACCGGCAGCACGAGCGAGAGCGAGCGCCGCGAAATGCTCGATGCCCTAGCCAAGGGAGCGTTGAGCGCCGTGATCGGCACGCAGGCGGTGCTCAGCGAGGCGGTGCAGTTCCACAAGCTGGCGCTCGTGGTGATCGACGAGCAGCATAAGTTCGGCGTGCGGCAGCGAGCCACACTGCGTCAGGCGGGCGCGATGCCCCATTATCTCGTGATGACCGCCACACCCATCCCACGCTCGCTGGCCCTCACCATGTACGGCGACCTGGACGTGACCACGATCCGCGACACGCCACCGGGCCGACCGTTGGTCCACACCTATCTGGCGAGCGCCGAGCAACGCGACCGTTGGTGGGACTTTTTTGCACGCAAGCTGCGCGAGGGACGCCAGGGCTACGTCATTGCCCCGCTGGTCGACCCGGCTGCCGAGGAGCACCAAGACGAGGCCGACACACTGGCCAGCGCCGAGGCGCTCTACGAACGCTTGTGTAACGGCCCGCTCGAAGCGTTCCGCTTGGGCATGATCCACGGCCGCTTGAGCGGTGCCGAACAAGCCAGCGCGATGGAGTCGTTTCGCCGCGGCGAAACGCAAGTCCTCGTGGCGACAAGCATCATCGAAGTCGGCGTCGACGTGCCGAACGCCACCTTGATGACGATCGAGAGCGCGCAGCGATTTGGCCTGTCGCAACTACATCAGATGCGCGGTCGCGTGAGCCGCGGCAGCTATCGCGGCTACTGTTCGTTGTTCGCCGAAGGGGCCAACGAGGCGGCGCTCGAACGATTGCAGGCGTTCGTCGGCACGAACGACGGCTTTAAGTTGGCCGAACTCGACCTGAAACTGCGAGGCTCGGGGGACATACTCGGGACGCGGCAGCATGGCCTGCCGCCGCTCCGTGTGGCCGACCTGCAACGCGATCTCGCGGTGCTCGAAGAGACCCGCCGCGACGCCCAAGCGATGGTCGAGGCCGATCCGGGATTGGCTCAGGAACGACACGCCAAGTTGCGCCGCATGGTCCTCACGCGCTACGGTCAGGTGCTCGAGTTAGGAGACGTCGGATGAATGAGCCCGCGCGGCTCGACCGCTATCAGGTCGATCAACCGTATGCTTGGAACTACGAGCACGCGCCGTCGCCCGTGCAGCTCGACGTGCCGCCGTGGCCCACCCCTTGCACGTTCTTGGGTCGGCCGGTGGGTTCGCCGCTGGGGGTCGCGGCCGGGCCGTTGCTCAACGGCCCTTGGGTGCTGTACTACGCCGCGCTCGGGTTCGATGTGCTGACCTATAAGACCGTGCGGAGCGTCGAGCGGGGCTGCTTTCCACTCCCCAACCTGTTGAGCGTCGAGTGTGAGCAAGTCGACGGCCGCGAGACGAGCCTCCGCGTGGCGCAATCGATGCGCGGCACCTGGGCCGTGTCGTTCGGCATGCCCTCGAAGGCACCCGATGTGTGGCGGGCTGATGTCGAGTGGACTCGTCGACAACTGCGCAAAGACAAGCTGCTCAGTGTGTCGTTGGTCGCTACGCAACAATCGCACTGGACGATCGACGACCTCGCGGCCGATTATGCCCAGCTTGCGCGTTGGGCCCTCGATGCGGGTGCCGATTGCATCGAGACCAACTTCTCGTGTCCGAATGTCTCGACCGTCGATGGCGACCTGTACCGGCATCCCGGCGACGCGGGGCTCTGCGCCCAGCGCGTGCGAGAGGCGATCGGTGCGACACCGTACATCATCAAGGTCGGGCATCTGAAGAGCGACGCCGAGGCGGCCGCGCTCGTCGAGGTGGTCGCCCCCTGGTGCGACGCGCTGGCCACCACCAACAGCGTGGCGCTCCCGGTGCGCGACGCACACGATCAACGGTTGTTCGACGGCCAGCGACGCGGCATTTGCGGCGCGGGCATACGTGAGGCGTCGATCGCTCAAACGGCGCAACTGACGAAGCTGATCAGCGAGCGCGGGCTGAGCACGCAGGTGATTGGTGTCGGCGGCGCGTTCACGGCCGCTGATGTGCGACGGTACTTACACGTGGGCGCGTCGGCCGTACACCTCGCCACCGCCGCGATGGTCGACCCCAGCGTGGCTATTTCCATCCGCCGCGACATGGCCTCGGGCATGGGCGTCGATTAAGCTGGCTCGATGGACATCGATGCTCAACGACTGCGCCGTGCTTATCAAACTGCCCGCGAGGCGCTGCTGGCCGAACGTACGCCCGACGGGCATTGGGTCGGCGAGCTCTCGTCGTCGGCGCTCTCAACCGCGACGGCCGTGAGTGCGTTGTCGCTGCTGCTTCCTGAGCACCACGGCGACATGCAGCGGCGGCTCGTCGAGTTGATCGAGGGGGGCCTGCGGTGGATGGCCGAGCGGCAGAACGACGATGGCGGCTGGGGAGACACGGATCTCAGCGTCTCGAATATCTCGACCACGATGCTGGTCCGGGCCGCCGCGGAACTCGCCCGCAAGCTGCCGAACCTGTCGTGCTCGTTGAGCAGCTCGCAACTAAAATCTGCCGAGCAGTACATCGAGTCGAAAGGGGGCATCAGCGGCTTGCGACAGCGTTACGGCAAGGACAAGACGTTCGCGGTCCCGATCCTCACAAACTACGCGCTCGCCGGGTTGGTGCCGTGGCGCGAGGTGAGCGCGCTGCCGTTCGAGGCGGCATGTCTGCCGCAGTCGTGGTATCGTTTCGCGCGGTTGCCGGTTGTGAGTTATGCGATCCCAGCGCTGGTGGCGATTGGGCAGGCCAAATTCTCTCACGACCCGCCGCGTAACCCGCTCGTGCGTTTCGTGCGCCGCTTAAGTGTCCGCCGCTCTTTGAGTGTCTTGCAGCAGATGCAACCCGCGAGCGGTGGGTATCTCGAAGCGACGCCCCTGACCAGTTTCGTGGTAATGAGCTTGGCGAGCATTGGTCTGGCTGAGCATCCGGTGAGCCGGCTGGGGATGAAGTTCTTGCTCGACGGTGTGCGGCGTGACGGTAGCTGGCCGATCGACACGAATTTAGCCACGTGGGTGACGACGCTGGCGATTAATGCACTCGCGCCGCGACCCTCTCTCCTGGCGGGAGAGGGTGGTGAGGGGAGCTTGGTTCGCGATGGTGTTCACACGAGCTCGATTGATCGGTGCGTCACGCCCGGCCCTCATCCGGCCTGCGGCCACCTTCTCCCAGAGGGAGAAGGGTGTGTGGATGACGCCTTCACGCCGCAACTGCTCAACTGGCTGCTCGGGTGTCAAATGCGCGCGCGTCATCCTTTCACCGGCGCTGCGCCGGGCGGCTGGGGCTGGAGTGACCTGAGTGGCTCGGTGCCCGATGCGGACGATACGCCCGGGGCATTATTGGCACTCTACGAGGCATACAGCAGAAATAAAGAATTGAGCGATGACCCGCGTGAGACGTTCTACTACTCAGAAGCATTTGGCGAAGCGCCTGCAATTGGCATGAACTGGTTGGCGAAATTGCAAAATCGAGATGGTGGCTGGCCCACGTTCTGTCGCGGTTGGGGACAATTGCCCTTCGATCGAAGTGGTAGTGATTTAACGGCGCATGCCATCCGAGCGTTGACCACGGCTGGTTTGGGCATTTTGAAGAACGAACCGACGTTTGCCCGTTTTATCAATCGAGGGTTCAAGTATCTCACCCGCCAACAACGTCCTGATGGCTCATGGTTGCCGCTGTGGTTTGGTAATCAGCACCGGAGTGATGACGAGAATCCGCTCTATGGCACGGCGAAGGTGTTAATGGCCTACCGCGACTTGCGGTTGATGGAGACAGAGGCGGCCCAGCGGGGGGTCGCGTACTTGCTCCAGGAGCAAAATGCCGATGGAGGTTGGGGGGGCGGCCCGGTGTTGGAGCGTGGCGCGGTCGTGGGGCCGCACCGGTCGAGTGTCGAAGAAACGGCGGTGGTGGTCGAGGCGTTGCTGGCTGCGGCGCCGAGTGAATCGTTGCAAGTTAGCATCAGCAAGGGACTTAACTGGCTCATCGAGGCGGTCGAGAGCGGTTGCTATCGTCAGCCGTCGCCGATCGGTTTTTACTTCGCTAAACTGTGGTATTATGAGAAGTTATATCCGATAATCTTCACAGTCTCGGCGCTCCGTCATGCTGTGGACCGATTGACGGACCCGTCGGGTTCGAGACCCGAGTGAGTTGCGATCACGCATCCCGCCCCACCACTGGTTCCGAGATTCACGATTCGTTAAGCACAACGTCGACGGCTCGATCAGGTTGCGGCGAACCGCTTCGTCCCGGTGGGGCGTTGTGTTGGCATGGCCTGTCGATCGCCGGCTGTTTTTGTCGAAGGGACGACCGCTTTGGCCACTGCACCCATTGAGCTTCCGCCGGCAACCGAACTGATCATGAGCGACGGCGCGCCGCGTAAAAAACGGCGTAGCACGAGCCACCTGAAAATGGTGCCGCAATCGCGCGACGAGCGCGAGGCGTTGCGGGCTCGGTGCGTTGAAATTGCCCGTCAGCTCGACAAGGCTCGACCCGTCACGAAAGACGAGTTGGAAGTGATCGCGCGCGACATGCTCAGCCACTTGAACCTGGCCGAAGGGTACATTGGCTGGACGATGGTCAACATTGCCAGTGCATTTTGGCAAGAGCAAGTGGCGGCGGTCCCTTTTAATCGGCGGCTGTTTTTGTTGCCGCATTGCCTCAAGCATGCCGAGGGGTGCCCTGCCGAGTACGACGAGTTTGGGCTCGACTGCCGCAAGTGCGGCGCGTGTACGATCGCCGATTTTCGCACCAAGGCCGAGGATCTCGGCTACAAGGTGTTGGTGGCCGAAGGCTCGCCGATCGTGCTCAAGATCATTGTCGGCGGCTACATCGATGCCATTTGCGGCGTCGCCTGTTTGAACGTGCTCGAGAAGGCGATCGACAAAATCCTGCTGGCGGGCATCCCGTGCATGGCCGTGCCGCTGCTATCGAGTGACTGTCGCAACACGAGCGTCGACGACGATTGGGTCATGCAGATGATTACGACTCAACACGCTCAGCCGCAGCAGCGGACCAAGAGCTACGTGCATTTGATGCGCGCGGCCAGCTCGCTGTTCGACCCGCAGGAGCTGGACCGGCTCACGCCGCGTCTGCGAGGGGGCCCGCGGCTGGCCGAGATGAACGGGCAAGGGGTGCATGGGCTCGACCCGGTCGCGGCGACCGAAGCGCTCGCGTATGACTTTTTGTCGAAGGGGGGCAAGCACTCGCGGCCCTTCATCACGCTTGCCGTGCATGACGCCCTGACCGGCGGCAAGGCGACCGAGGCCGACGGGGCGGAGCACCTCGCGGGCATTGCCGACGCCGTCAAGCGGACGGCGATGTCGATCGAGACGTTCCACAAGGCGTCGCTGGTGCACGACGACATCGAGGACAACGACCAATACCGCTATGGCGAGGCGACGCTGCACCATAAGTTCGGCATCCCCACGGCCATCAACGTGGGGGACTATCTGATTGGGCTCGGCTATCGGATGGTGAGCCGCGATGCCGGGGTGCTCGGCTCGGACGTGGTGGCCGACATCCTGGACAAGCTGGCCGACGCGCACATGAAATTGTCGGAAGGGCAAGGGGCCGAACTGCTGTGGCGCGACTCGTTGCACAAGCGGCTCACGCCGCTCGACGCGCTGAAGATTTACGCCCTGAAAACCTCACCGGCTTTCGAGGCGGCGCTGTACTCGGGCTTGCGCTTGGCGGGGCCGGTCGACAAGCAGAACTCGTTCGTTGGCCCGTTTGCGCGTAATTTGGGCGTGGCGTTTCAGATCCTCAACGACTTGGGGGACTGGCGCGGCGACAATCACAACAAGCTGCTTGCGGGCGGCGACGTGCTCGGCGGCCGACCGACGGTCCTCTGGGCCTTGGCGCTCGAGGGGCTCGACGAACCGCGCCGCGCCGAGCTATTCACGATCAGTCAACAAAAGCAGCTTACTCCCGCCACGTTGGCCCGGGTCCGCGAGTTGTACACGCAAGCTGGCGTGTTCGAGAAAGCCCTGCGGCTGATCGAAAAGCACCAGGAGCGTGCCGAGAAGATCGCCGACGAGGCGCAGGGCGAAGACCTGCGTCGGCTGTTGTATTACCTGATCGACACGGTTCTGGAACGGCCCAGCGAGGATGAAGAGCCCAACGTGATTGGGTTGGGCCTGCCGATCACCACCCCCGCCTAACATGGCACCCGCCACGCAGCAACGGATTTGAACGCGGTCAGCGGCCTTGCGACTCGGCCTCCGGCGTGCGGACCTACGGTCCTATCGACGGGGGCTAAAGCAGTAGTGGGTCGATACCGTCCCGAGCCCCCCCTCCTTGTTGAATGACTATGTCACGTGAATCCGAGCCGATGAGTGAACTGACCGCGCTCTCGGATTTGTTTTATCCCGACTTGTCCGCGCTGGGACACTTCGCGCTCGAGAGCGCCGAGGAAATTCCGAGCGTGTATCGCAAGCTGTTGGCCCATGAAGAGCACATGACCGTGACGGTCGAGGCGCATCATGGGTGTCTGGTGGACGTCGAGGTGGTCGACCGCGCGGAGCAGCCGCCGCATTACGCGCGGAAGATCTTGCTGCGTCGGCGGCGTGACCGCGCCGTGGTGCAGTACGGGCTGGTGCGAATTAACTTTGCCTGGCTCGACGAGCCGACGCAGCAAGAAATTCGCGGCGAGAAAATTCCCCTGGGGCGCGTGCTGATCAACCACAACATCCTGCGCCGCGTGCGGCTGCTGCATCTGTGGCGCGTCGAGCCGGGCCCCGAGCTGTGCAAGTTCTTCGCCCTCGACACGCCGCGCATCACGTATGGCCGCACGGCCATCATCGAGTGCAACGGCGAAGGGGCCATCGAGCTGATCGAGATCGTGGCACCGGAGTGAGGAACGGGGTGGGGGGTGCGGGGTGCGGGGTGAGGCTGGAAGGGGAATGGTTGCATCCGGGTGGCTGGCGTTTTGCGTCAGCAAAACCCGGCTTACTTCGAGGCGGTGTCGAGCGTCACTGGCCGGGTTTTGCTGGCGCAAAACACCAGCCACCCCCAGCCGTGGCGATCTCTCGGGGCGCGGCTCGATGGAGGGCTCGCGTACCCTCACCGAGAGCGTGTAGAATGACGCCGGTTACTTGTCGCCCGGGTCACGGGTTCCTCCGCTCGATCGAAGTGGTTCGCTATGAGTTTTGTGCGCGTGGCCTCGGTATCGGAAATTCCTGAAGGTGGCAAGGAGATTTTTGGGGTCGACGACCGGATGATCGTCGTGTTTCATGTTGGCGGGCAGTATTACGCACTCGACGATGTTTGCACGCACGACGACGGCCCGTTGGGCGAAGGGGCTTTGTGCGGCTTCGAGATTGCGTGTCCGCGGCACGGCGCGAAGTTTGATATCCGCACCGGCGCGGTGGTGTGCATGCCCGCCACCCGCGCGACCCGAGCCCATGAGGTGAAGGTTGACGGGCAGGACATTTACGTTCAACTGCAGTCGTAATCAGGCCCATTCTTGTTGAGTTTGTCGGGAGTAGCCCACCATGAGCGTGTCGGAAGAGGTTGTCCGCGAAGAGTTGAAGAAGGTCATCGACCCCGAGTTGTTCGTTAACATTGTCGACCTGGGCTTGATTTACCTGGTGAGCGTGTCGGACAAAGAGGATGGCAAGAGCGACATTGCGATCGAGATGACGATGACGAGCCCGGCCTGTCCGGCGGGTCCGCAACTGTTGCAGAACAGCAAGGACGTATTGAGCCGCATCGAAGGGGTCGATCAGGTCGAGGTCAAGCTGGTGATGATGCCCCCTTGGACGCCGGACCGCATGACCGAGGCGGCCCGCGATCAGTTGGGGATATTTTAGCCACGGAGCATTTCCGAGCCGCTCGACGTGAGCCCCCGGATAAGCTGGTCCTGTCGTTGGCAACGTTATCCGCACGACTCCCGTCGAGCGGCTCGGATAGACAGCCTTTGGCGCGCGCAAAAACTTGCCCGAGCCCCTCTTGTGAAGCCCGACGAGTCGGCCCAAAATGGGGACCTGATTTTGACGGGATGATGGTCGGCCAGTTCTGGTCCCGCCGTCGCTCGACCTCGTTACTCTTCTCGTGCAGGCGGAGCACTCAAGATGGGATCGATTTTGCGCTGGACCGCGTTGGCGGCCCTGGTGGTGAGTATTTTTGGGGTGGGCGACGTGAGCCCGCTCGTCGCACAAGACGCGACGACCACGGTCAGCACGACCGAGGCACCGGCCGCGCCACCCCCCACGCTCAATCAGGCCGACCAGGCTTGGATGCTCGTCAGCACGGCGCTGGTGTTGCTGATGACCGCCCCGGGCTTGGCGCTGTTCTACGGCGGGTTGGTCCGTAAGAAGAACGTGCTTGGCGTGATGATGCAGTGTTTGTTCCTGATGGGGCTGATGTCGGTCCTATGGGCCATCTACGGCTACTCGCTGGCCTTCGGCGGCACGAATGGCGAAGCGACCTTCAATAAGTGGATCGGCAACGGCGACTACCTGTTCCTCAACAACGTGATTCCGCAATACGTCAACGGCGAGGTCGTCTATCCGCTCGAAGGGACCATCTCGCGGCTCACGCACATGCTATTCCAGGGCATGTTCATTATCATCACACCGGCCCTGATCTGCGGCGCGTTCGCCGAGCGGATGAAGTTCTCCACGATGGTCGTGTTCTCGGTGCTCTGGGCCACATTGGTCTACTGCCCGCTGTGCCATTGGGTCTGGGACGGCGGCGTGCTCGCCTACGACTTTGCCAACCACAAGCCGTTCGACGGCGCGATTGCCGGCGCGTTTGACTTTGCGGGCGGCACGGTCGTGCATATCAGCTCGGGCATTTCGGCGCTGATCTGCGCGCTCGTGATCGGCAAGCGTCTGGGCTACGGCCAGAACGCCATGCCGCCGCATAATCTCACGTACACCGTGATTGGCGCGGCGATGTTGTGGATCGGCTGGTTTGGTTTCAACGCCGGCAGCGCGTTGATGAGCTCGCATCAGGCGGCTACGGCGTTTGCCGCGACCCATTTGGCGGCCGCCGCGGGGACCGTGGCCTGGCCGGTGGCCGAGTGGCTCTGGCGTGGCAAGCCGACGGTGCTCGGCGCGTGCTCGGGCGCGGTGGCCGGGTTGGTCTGCATCACCCCGGCCTCGGGCTACGTGCAGCCCATGCCCGCGCTGCTGATCGGCGCGGCGGCCGGGGTCGTGTGCCTGTGGGCCTGCTCGAAGCTTAAGAGCACGTTCGCCTACGACGACTCGCTGGACGCCTTCGGCGTGCATGGCGTGGGGGGGACGCTCGGCGCGATCTTGACCGGCGTGTTCGCCACGCAACACATTGTCGGCGGACCCAACAAGCTCGGCGCGATCGAAGGGGGCTCGCTGCTCACGGCCCAATTGATCGCCACCGGCGTGACGATGGTCTACTCGGTGGTGGTGACATTCATTGTGCTCAAACTGCTCGATGCCACGATGGGGCTCCGCGTAAGCCAGCAAGACGAGGTCCAAGGTCTCGACTACTCGCAGCACGGCGAGGAAGGTTACATCTTCATGTAACGTCCGCCGCGTGTGCCGCCTTGTTATCAATCAAGTATCCGTGGGAGATCATGCGATGAAAAAGATCGAAGCCATTATCCGGCACTTCAAGCTGGAAGACGTCAAGAACGCGCTGACCGAACAAGGCATCCACGGCATGACCATCACCGAGGTCCGTGGGTTCGGCCGGCAAAAGGGCCATACCGAAATGTATCGCGGCACCGAGTACTCGGTCGACTTCGTGCCCAAGGTCAAGGTCGAGGTCGTCGTCGGCGACGATGCCGTCCGCCGCACGATCGACACGATCATGCGATCGGCCCAAACGGGCCAAATCGGCGACGGGAAAATTTTTGTCTACACGCTCGACGAGTCGGTCCGCATTCGCACCGGCGAAACGGGTGACGAAGCCCTGTAGTTAAAGCCGCCAGCGGAACTCGCGAA
>CAZZBK010000017.1:22435-40779 GCA_964652155.1 uncultured Planctomycetaceae bacterium
TGCGTGGAAGCAACGCGCTTGGGGTGGCTGGCGTTTTGCGCAAGCAAAACCCGGCGAGTGACGGTTGACACCGCTGCGGAGCGAGCCGGGTTATGCTGCGCATAACACCAGCCACCCGGCCGGCGAAACGGGTGACGAAGCCCTGTAGTTAAAGCCGCCAGCGGAACTCGCGAAAGCGGTGCGTGGAAGCAACGCGCTTGGGGTGGCTGGCGTTTTGCGCAAGCAAAACCCGGCAAGTGACGGTTGACACCGCTGCAGAGCGAGCCGGGTTATGCTGCGCATAACACCAGCCACCCGGCCGTCTTTCCCCCTTCGACCGCCGAGTCTTCACGAACGTTCGAGACGCTCACCCCAGCGGTGAGACCGGACCACTCCGCTTTCCGCTTTCGTCTTTCCGCTCTAGAATCGCTCGCGGTGTGTTGAGCCCTTTTTCCACCCGAGTCGATTCTTGCCGCCATGTCCGCGCTGCGTCCCTATATCGTGTCGGCCAAAGAGCGGCTCTCCGCGGGTCGAGCCAAGCTGCAACAGCGGCATCAGAAAGGCTCGCCGGGGGTTCAAGTCTGCCGGGCCCTCACCGAGCTGGTCGACGGCATCCTGGTCGAGCTGTTCGAGCACGCGCTCCGCGAGCTGTTTGACGACCGCCCCGACGCGCTCAAAGAGCAAATCGCGATCGTGGCGATGGGGGGCTACGGCCGCGGCGACGTCGCCCCTTACAGCGACGTCGACCTGATGATCCTGCACCACCGCGCCGCGGCCAGCCGGCTGCCGCCGCTCGCCGAGCGGCTGGTGCGCGACGTGTACGACGTGGGCTTTATCCTCGGGCAGAGCGTCCGCACGCCGCAAGAGGCCTGCGAACTGGCACTGGGGGACGCCACGATCTTCACCACGCTCGTCGAGTCGCGGTTGCTCTGCGGCAGCGCGGAATTGTTCGCCGACTTCCAACGCCGCTTCAGCCGCATGGCCCAGCACAACCGCGCCAAGCTCATCACCGACATCGAACACGCCCGGGCACAAGAGCGCTCGCAGTACGGCGAGACGGTCTATCTGCTCGAGCCGAACGTGAAGCGCTCGCCCGGCGCGTTGCGCGACTTGCAGTTGCTCCGCTGGATTGGCTATGCCGCCTACGGCACGAACGACCCCGACACGCTCAAGCTGCAAGGGCATTTGTGGCGCGACGATCACGAGCTGTTGCAGCGTGCCCGCGATTACCTATTGCGATTGCGCAACGAAATGCACTTTGCCGCGCAAAAGCCCAACGATCAACTCGATCGCGGCGAGCAATTGCGGCTCTCCACGGTGATGGGCTTTGAGAATCGCGAAGGGCTGCTGGCGGTCGAGCAGTTCATGAGCGAGTACTTTCGGCTCACACAGGGGGTGCAAAGCATCGTCACCCGCTTCATGACCCGTGCCCGGCCTGTCCGCTGGTGGCGGCGTGTCTTGCGGCCGCTCATCGCGCATCAGTTCGAGCGCGACTTTCTCGTCGGCCCGCAGCATATCTCGGTGAACCGACATGCCTTGCCGCGGATGGGCGAAGACCTGTCCGAGATTGTCCGCCTGTGCGACATCGCCAACCTGTACGACAAATCCATCGCCGCCGAGAGTTTGGAGCGCATCCGCCCGTTGGTGGCCACGCTGAGCGATCGGGTATCGAGCGTCGCGGCCGAGCGGTTTATCTCGCTGCTGCAACAGCCGGCCCGGCTCGGTGAAATGCTGCGGCACCTCTATGATCTGGGCGTGCTCGAGCGGCTCGTGCCCCACTTCCGTCACGCGCGAGGCCTGTTGCAGTTCAACGCCTATCACAAGTTCACCGTCGACGAGCACAGCCTGCGCGCGGTCGAGGCCGCCACGGCCATGATGCACGACACCGGACCGCTGGGCACCGTCTACCGGCAACTCAAACGCAAGTGGCTGTTGCATCTGGCGCTGCTATTGCACGACCTGGGCAAAGGCTTTGTCGAGGATCATAGCGACGTCGGGCTGCGGATCGCCGCCGATGTTGCCGAGCGGTTGCAGCTCGACGATGCCGACGCCGAGACGCTCAAGTTTTTGGTCCACAAACATCTGCACATGTCGCATCTCGCGTTCCGCCGCGACACGAGCGACAACGACGTGATTGTGCGCTTCGCGGTCGAGGTGGGCAGCGTCGAAACCCTCGAAATGCTGTTCCTGCTCTCGGCTGCCGATTTGGCTGCCGTCGGCCCGGGCACGCTCAACGCCTGGAAAATTGAAGTGCTGGCCGACCTGTTCCATCGCACGATGCGGCACCTGAGCAGCGACGACCCCACGCTGGACATGGACGCCGCGCATCAGCGTCGCCGCGACGACGTGTTGGGCCGATTCAGGAACTGCATCGACTTCAGTTGGTACGAGCGGCAGGTGGCCGCGATGCCCGGCGCGCTGCTGCGGACGATCGAGCCCCAGGTGTTGGCCGACGACCTCGAGCAGCTCCGACCGTTGACCACCGAGACCGCGTTTGCGCGGGGCCGCTACCAGAGCGAAACGGGGACGGTCGAGTACCGTGTCGGCACCTATGAGAGCATCACGCCGGGCATTTTTCACAAGCTGACCGGCGCGCTCACCAGTCAAGGGTTGCAGATCCTCTCGGCCGAGATCATCACGCTCTCCGATGGCTTGGTCTTCGACCGGTTCAGCGTGCAGGACCCGGATTTTCGCGGCGAGCCACCGCTGTCGCGCATCGAAGATGTGTGCCGCTCGCTGACCCGCGCACTGCAAGCACGAGACTACCGAGCGCCGGTCTTTCGCCGCTTGTGGGGTGCCGCGCCGACGCTGCCAATGCAGAGTGTCGCGCCGTTGCCGACGCGCGTGCTGTGCGACAACAGCACGTCCGATCGGTACACGATTCTCGACATTTTTGCCGCCAACCGCATGGGCTTGCTGTACACCATCACGCACACGCTCTTCGAGCTGGGGTTGAGCGTGGCGGCCGCCCGCATCGGCACGTATCTCGACCAGGTGGTCGACGTGTTTTATGTGACCGATCAGTCGCAGCACAAGCTCGAGGAAGGCGATCGGCTCAACGAAGTCCGCCGCCGCCTGCTCGACGCCATTGCGAACCTCGAGCAGCAAGAGACTGAGCGCGCGCGAGGGGTGTGACCAGCTCGACAAACAACCATCGCGATGCTGACGTGAGCGCGTGGATCGATGTTCCATAGCCGGTCCCTCGGGGACCGGACCTGAACGCACAATGCCGTCTTCGTTCAGCTTGTACGTTGCGCTTAGAATTCCAGTCGGCGGATGAATTTGCAGCCGACCAAAAACGCTTGGTCGCCGCCGTCTTCGATCGCCCGGCAGTGCATCACCTCGGCCGATAGATACAGCGTCTGCGATGAGCCCGAGAGCGCGACCAACAGCCGATCGGACTCGGGCACGTGGGGCGAGAAGTACGAGAATCCGCCCGACGACAGATCGCGGCACAAGACTTTGTGCATGTCGTCGCGGCGGGGCAGTCGGCCGTCGACGATCGCCCCCACCTCCTGCTCGACCGCGAAGCGGTTCCGGCCTTTGCCACGGCGATCGCTATCGTCTTCCTCGGGCTCGCTGAGGATGCGGTGGACCAACTGAAAAAAGCTGGCGTCATACGCCGCCGTATTCTCGGCCGAGCCACCCCAGGCCGACACACCATAATTCGTCGTTGGGTTCATTGCCATGCGGTCCTGCGTGCGATACACGAAACTTTCGACCTGAAGTGCACCGTACAACTCATAGCTCACAACCCCATTGGAGGCAAATTTGCCCCCGTCCAATCGCTACAACCGCGCCGAGCGCTCGCGGGCGCGCCCGACAAAATCGACGTGTACACTCCCGCCCGGGGGCGGTACATTCATCGCACGCCCGCAACGATCTTTTTTAGCCCCATGAACGTGTGATGCCGCTATGTCGTGGAACCAAATTTTTGGACGCAAATCGATCGAAACCCTGCTCGCCGAAATGGCCGGCGAACACCGCCTGCACCGGGTCCTGGGCCCCATCTCGCTCACCGCCCTGGGGGTCGGAGCGATCATCGGCTCGGGTATCTTCGTCATGACCGGCCGCGCCGCCATGCAAGACGCCGGACCCGCCATCATGCTCAGCTACTGCGTGGCGGGCCTGGGCTGCGCGCTGGCCGCGTTCTGCTATGCCGAGTTCGCCTCCTTGGCCCCCGTCGCCGGCTCGGCCTACACCTACGCCTATGCCACGCTCGGCGAAATCTTCGCCTGGATCATCGGCTGGGACCTGGTCCTCGAGTACGCCATGAGCTGCGCCACCGTCGCCTCGGCCTGGAGCAACTATCTGAACGTCTTCTTACATGACGTCTTCGGTTGGCAAATACCCGCGCGGTTCATCACCAACCCGTTCGACTACACCGGCGGCGGCTTTGCCATGAACGTCCCGGCCGTGGTCATCATGGCGCTGGTCACCTACATCCTGGTCATTGGCATCCGCGAGAGCGCCGTGGCCAACGCCATCCTCACCTGCGTCAAACTCGGCGTCGTGCTGTTCGTCATCGCCGTCGGCTATCAGTACATCAGCACCGACAACTGGACCCAAGTCTCGATGGTCGAACGCCGCACCCCCGCCGAGTCGTTCGTCATACCCGGCGTGGTCAAAACTCTGGTCGAAGCACGTGACGAAAAAGCGGGCGGCCAGTTGACCCAAGAACAGCAGGAGCAGGAAGTCGCCGCGATGATCGCGATGGTCTCGGCCGAGTACCGGCTCGAACATATCCCCGACGAGGTCGAGCGACTGCACCAACTCGGCAAGTTCGACGATGCCGAAGCCCAACGCCTAACCCAAAAGAACCGCGAAAAATATCAGCCGCTCGGACCCCAGACCGATGCCGACAAAGCCTTCGTCCACGAGGCGCTCACCACCGTGCGCGCCAAGGCGCACGAGACCCTGACCGACAAATGGGGCATCCTGGGCTACCTTGGCCTAAACACCACGCTCACCAAAATCGACGACTCGGTCCGCAGCAACTTCATGCCCTTCGGCATCTCGGGGCTCATGCTCGGTGCCTCGATCGTGTTCTTCGCCTTCATCGGTTTCGACTCGATCTCGACCCATTCGGAAGAAGCCATTAAGCCGCAACGTGACGTGCCGATCGGCATCATCGCCTCGCTCGTGTTGTGTACGCTGCTGTACTTGGCGGTCTCGGCCGTCATCACGGGCATGGTCCCGTACCCCGAGATCAACGCCAAAACGGCGGTCGCTTCGGCGTTCAGCGAGCGCGCCAAGATCGACAACAACCCGACGCTCCGCTTCTCGTCGGCGCTCATTTCGACCGGCGCGCTAGCCGGCATGACGAGCGTCTTGCTGATCACGTTCTTAAGCCAGGCGCGCGTCTTCCTGGCGATGGCCCGCGATCGGCTGCTGCCGCAGTCGATTTTTGGCGCCATTCACCCCAAGTACGGCACACCGCACATCTCGACGATCGGCACGGGGGTGGTGATCTGCCTGGTGGCCGCGTTCACGCCGATCCACAAGCTCGAAGAAATGGTCAACATCGGCACGCTGTTCGCCTTTGTGGTGGTCTGCGCCGCGGTGCTGATCTTGCGCTTCCGTCGGCCCGACATGCATCGGCCGTTCCGCACGCCGCTGCTGATTGTCGTCGCGCCGCTGGGCATCGCGGTGAATCTGCTCATGATGTTCTTCTTGCCCGTCGACACTTGGATACGACTATTCGCCTGGCTGGCGTTGGGCCTCGTCATCTATTTCTGCTACGGCATGCGACACAGCGTGCTGGGGCACGAGTTGGAGCGGCAACTCCGCGTCCACGGCGCCTCACCCACCGACGCTCCGCTCGATTCGTAAGTTGAACGACGTTGTGATTTCATCCTCGTTAGCCGCGACGCGCAGCGGAGCGCGTGACGATGGCGCGTCGTGGCTAATTATTTGAAAAACACGCATCGGCCGCTCAACGCCCGGCGAGCGGCAGCCAACTCCGCGCCGCGACGCCAACGTATCGGGCTGAGGGCCGAATCAGTCGATTGTGATCGAGCTGCTCGATGATGTGCGCGCACCAGCCGGCCACCCGCGCCATCACAAACAACGGCGTGTAAATGCTCACGGGCAACTGCATGTAGTGGTACAGCCGCGCGCTGGGCCAGTCGACGTTCGGCGGCAGCTTTTTCTCGGCGTGCACCACCCCCTCGATCACCTCGGCGGTCTGCTCCATTGCGGCGTGCCCGGTCTCGGCGGCCAATGTCCGACACCAATCCTTGAGGAACTCGGCGCGCGGGTCGCGATCCTTGTAGACCCGATGCCCAAAGCCCATGATCCGCACTTTCTTGGCCAGGGCGTCGCGGATCCACGACTCGGCGTTCTCGGGCGCGCCGACCTGCTGCAACACTTCCAGCACGCGCTCGTTGGCGCCGCCGTGCAACGGTCCCTTGAGCGCGCCAATCGCGGCGGTCACGGCCGAGTGCAGATCGGCGAGCGTCGACGCCACGACCCGCGCCGAGAAGGTCGAGGCGTTGAACTCATGCTCGGCGTACAAAATCATCGACACGTCAAAGGCCTTGACCCAGCGTGGGTCGGGCTCGCGGCGAAAGTACATCCACAAGAAATTCTCCGACCACGTGCGCCGCGGGTCGGCCGCCACCGGCTCTTGGCCCTGCACCATTCGCGCCCGCGCGGCAAGCAACACGGGTAACTGTGCCACGAGCCGCTCGGCCTTGCGCACGTTCGCCTCGTGCGCGTTGTCGTTCACCTCACGCTCCCAATGCGCCAGCAGACTGCATCCGCTCCGCATCACATCCATCATCGGGGCGTCGAGGGGAATCTGACGCAAGGTCCGGATGATCTCTTCCGGCACGCGGGCCGCGTCGGCCAGCCGCTTGCGAAACGCGAGTAACTCATCGGCCGCGGGCAACTCGCCGTGCAGCAGCAAATACGCGACCTCTTCGTACACCGCGTGTTGCCCAAGCTCGTCGATCGGATAGCCGCGATAGTTCAAGCCGGTCGTCAACGAGCTGACGGCCGTCTCGCCGGCCACGATCCCTTCGAGTCCCGGGCTGTAGGTTGGTTCGCTCATGATGCGCTCTCCGAGTCAGGCCCCGCCGCGTCCGCGTCGCGCAGGCCGAAATACGCCTGATCGCGCCGTTGGTAGTCGTCGTAGCGGAGCAAATCGTACAGCTCTTGGCGCGTTTGCATCAGGTCGAGCAGCGAGCGCTGCGAGTGCTCGTCGGCGATCACGTCGAGCGCCACCTCGACGGCCTTCATCGCCACCCGCAGCAGGGTCACCGGCATGAGCACCGCCGAGTAGCCCAGATCGGCTAACTCGTCGAGCGACAGCAAGGGGCTCTGCCCGAACTCGGTCATGTTGGCCATCAGGGGTGCGTCGATGGCCTGGGCAAACGCCTCGAACTCGGCGGGCGTTTTCAGGGCCTCGGGAAAGATCCAGTCGGCTCCCGCCTCGAGGTACAGCCGCGCCCGGGCGATGGCGTCGTCCAGGTCGGTGACCCCGCGGGCGTCGGTTCGGGCGATGATGACCAACTGGCTGTCGTCACGCGCGGCGGCGGCGGCGCGCAACTTCGCGCACATCTCGGCGGGCTCAACGAGCGACTTGCCGCTCAGGTGTCCGCAGCGTTTGGGTAGTCGCTGATCTTCCAGTTGAATGGCCGCCGCGCCGACCGCTTCCAACTCTCGCACCGCGCGCTCGACGTTCACCGCCTCGCCAAAACCGGTGTCGGCGTCGACGATCACCGGCAACTCGGTCGCCCGTGTGAGCAAGCGTGTGTGCTCGACCAACTCGGTGAGCGTGAACAGCCCGATATCGGGCAGCGCGAGCGTGCCGGCCGAGAAAGCTCCGCCCGATAAATACATCGCCTCGAACCCGGCCTGCTCGATCATCCGCCCCACCAGTGGGTTGAACGCCCCGGGCACGAGGATCGTCGAATCGGCCACCGCGTCGCGCAGCAGCTTTCCCTTGGATGGTTGCGTCACGGTGAATCCTTATCGAGCAACGGGCGTAGGCAGAGCGGTCGACAGCAACGTCGCCGCGGGCAAGTCTAGCGGTTGGTCCCGTCATCTGGCAATCAAGTCGCGTGGGTGAGGCGAAAGACTGCCACGTCAACTGGGTAGCCCCGACAACTGGTTGTCGGGGTCGCCGCAGGCGACAAGAGGCGCTGCTTGGTCACGCTTCCATGTCCTCGTGTGGCTGCGCCACCCTGACAACCCGTTGTCAGGGCCACCCACGGCGCTTGGGCAATCGAGTGTGAGCGTCAGCGTTGTGGGTGGCTGGTGGTTTGCGAAGCAAACCCCGGCGAGTGACATGTGACACCGCCTCGAAGTGAGCCGGGGTTTGCTTCGCAAACCACCAGCCACCCGCTGAATGATGCCCTTGATGTCAGATCCTACGATTTACCAACTTTGAAGACGCTCACACGACAATCGAGTCGCGTGGGAGAGGCGAAGCGCGACTTTTGCTTGACCTGACGCGCTCCCTCGCCGACACTCAAGCTGCCGCTACAAAATGCTCGCCGCCACGACCCGGACGTGCCCACCCATGTCGCATCGCCCCATCGTTCGTTTGTTTTGGCTATTCACGCTGTTAGCGCTCGTTGGCCTGCGGCTCATTCCGGTCGCGGCAGAGGAATTTGTGTACCGGCCGCTCAGCTCGCCGACCCCCAGCGTGCTGGGCCCGCTCATCTTCGGCGGCGGCGGTGGCACGGTCGACGCCATCCAGCAACAGCTCATCAAGCTCGCCGGCGGCGAGAAAGCGCGCCTGGTGATTATCCCCACCGCCGGCCTCGATGCCGAAGCGCTCGATGACGACGCCCAGGCGCTCGTGAACTTCTGGAAGCAACACACCGTCGCGGCGGTCGACGTGCTGCACACGCTCGATCGCGCCAAGGCCGACTCGGCCGCGTTCGTCAAGCCGCTCGAGAGCGCGACGGGGGTCTGGCTCGGCGGCGGACGACAATTTCGCCTCGCCGAAACGTACCTCGGCACGCGTGTCGAGCGCGAACTCCGCGCCCTGCACGCGCGAGGCGGCGTGATCGGCGGCTCCTCGGCCGGAGCCATGTTCCTCTGCGACCCCATGATCCGACGCGGCATTCCCGAGGTGAAAGTCGACAGCGGCCTCGGCCTGCTCAGCGGCGCGATTGTCGATACCCATTTCACGGCACGCAATCGCCTCGCGCGTTTGCAAAAAATCCTCGACCAGTACCCGGGGCTCGTCGGGCTGGGGGTCGACGATCAAACGGCGCTGCTCGTGCAAGGGCGAACCCTTACGCCCATCGGCGAAGGGAACGTCACGCTGGCTCTCGCGGCCGGGGCTGGGCAAGCTCCGTTTACGAAGGTGCTCTCCCCAGGTACGCCGTTCGACGTGATGCTGCTCAGCCGCGCGGCCCAGCATCGCGCGCTGCACGCCGCCGCGCCGTCATTGGGTCGACCCGAGGTCAAACGCGGCAAGGTCTTGGCGGTCGGCGGAGGGGGGATGCCGTCGAGCATTGTGCGTCGTTTCATCGATGCCGCCGGCGGAGTCGACGCGCCGCTGGTCGTCATCACGTCGGCCAACGAGCCCGCCCCGTCGGCAAAGTCAGGCGAGGCACCGTGGCGCGCCGCGGGGGTCAAACACATCAGCGTGTTTCATCCGCGCACGCCCAGCGAGGCAAACAACCCTCAATTTCTGGCCGCGCTGCGCGAGGCGAAAGCGGTCTGGTTCGGCGGCGGTCGACAGTGGCGATTGGTCGACGCCCTGGCCCGTACCGAGGCCGAGAAACTGTTGCAAGGGGTGCTCGACCGCGACGGGGTCGTCGGCGGTTCGTCGGCCGGTGCCTCGATCGTGTCCGAAGTGATGCTCCGCGGCAACCCGCTGGGGAACCTCGAAGTGCTCGTCGAGGGTTACGATCGCGGGCTGAATTTGTTTCCCGGCGCGGCCATCGATCAGCACTTTGCCCAGCGCAAACGGTTCGACGACATGCCCAAGGTCAAGCAGGCGTATCCGAGCGTGTTGGGGATTGGCATCGACGAGGCGACCGCGATTTTGGCTTTCGGCTCGAAGGTCGAGGTGCTTGGCGTCCATCGCGTGCGGATTTACGACCGGCTGCCGACCGACGCTCCCGAGCGGAGCGCGTATCACGATCTGGCCGCCGGCGCGATCTACGACACGCAGACGCGCGTTGTCACCTGGCCCGAAAAGAGCCCCGCCGCCGGCCAGTGACGCGCTCGCATTGCGAGAGAGGCAACATCCGCTTCAACGAGCGGGAGGCGTGAGCCTCCCGATAAGCTCGAATCGCCCGAGTGATCACCAAGGCGGGGAAAAATCGGGGGCCTGACGACCCCCGCTCGCTCTCGAAACGTTGTGTGTCGCTCGACGCTTGGCGACCGGTTATGATACGGCGTCGGCCGGAATCGTGTCGCGCTCACGTCACACGGTTCTGGATCAAGCTACCGTCCCCCCATCGCGAGAAACCGCCTCATGCCGCACGAATCTCTCCAGGCCCGCTATAGCCGCCGCGCACTCTTGCAACACGCCACGCTCGCGGGGACGGCCGTCGCGCTGACCGCCCCCGGCTCGACGACCTCGGCCGCCGACGCAAGAGAGCTCAAGGGTCGCATCCAGCAGTCGCTCGTCTTCTGGTGCTTCAATCTGATGGGCGAGAAATGGGACATGGAGAAGACCTGCCAGGTCGCCAAACAACTCGGCTGCAAGAGCATCGAGCTGGTGGGGCCCGAGCATTGGGACACGATCAAGAAGCACGGCCTGACCTGCGCCATCGCCGGCAATGGCGTGAGCGGACCGCCGTTCATGCGCGGGCTTAACAACCTCGACTATCACGACGAGGTGCTCGCGGTCACGTCGAAGCGGATCGAAGAGTGCGGCGCGGCCGGCATTCCCGCCGTGATTGCCTTCACCGGCTACAAATGGCGCAAAGCCGAGGATCCCAAGAGTGGCGAGATCAGCGCCGACGAGGGGTTCAAGAACTGCGTCGCCGGTCTGAAGAAGCTCATGCCGCTCGCCGAAAAGCACAAGGTGAACGTCTGCATCGAGCACCTCAACTCACGCGACGACTCGCATCCGATGAAAGGGCACCCGGGCTATCAGGGGGACGATATCGATTACGTCTGCAATATCGCCCGGGCAGTGGGTTCGCCGCGGATGAAAGTGCTGTTCGACATTTACCACGTGCAGATTATGAACGGCGACGTGATCCGTCGCATCGAGCAGTGCAAAGACGTGATCGGTCACATACACACGGCGGGCAATCCTGGCCGCTGCGAGCTGGACGAGAATCAGGAAATTCAGTATCCGCCCATCATGCGCAAGCTGCTCGACATTGGCTATCAAGGTTATGTCGGGCAGGAGTTTATCCCGACGCGCGATCCGCTCGCCGGCTTGCAACAGGCCGTCCGGCTGTGTGATGTCTGAGATCTCGATTGAAGACAGCCTGGAGGGTGCCATGCCCACGTCCGCTAGGGCATGTGCGTCCACACCGAAGCCTGCTCACGCAGACGTGAGCAGGGCACCCGAATACGTGAACGTGCCCGCACGATGTTTCAATCAATCGCGTCACGACTAGTGGCGTGGACGTTGACCTTGCGCGACGTAATAGGTCTTGGCGTGATAGACGATCACGTTGTCGTACCAATCGCTCATGCGATCGGCAAACCAGTTGGGCGATTTGGTCACCACCCAGATCATGCCGCCGGGTCGCAAAGACTCGCGCGCGGCGAGCAGAAAATGCTCGGCGATCCGGAACGATGCATAGTACGGCGGGTTGGCCAGCGCCACGTCATACTCGCCGCTGCCGACATACGGCCCGAACGCATTCAACTCGGTGGTGATATTCGTGACGTCGTTGAGCGCCGCCCCGCGGGTCGTACATTCGATGGCCCGGGCATTGCTGTCGACGGCATGCACGGTCGCGCTCGGCTCGCGCAGGGCGACGGCCAGCGACGCGGTACCGGAGCCGCAGCCGATATCGATCACCCGAGCCCCGGGACGTAGCTGCACGGCGGCGAGCAAATGTCGCGCGCCGGGATCGATTCGCCGGTGGGCAAACACACCGGGGCGGCTGTAGGCCCGAATGAGATGCTCGCCGTCGCGAAACACGAACTCGCAGGAGAAATTCTTTTCTTTCTTGAGCGGCGCGGTCTTGATGGCCACATAGGCTGCGCCTTGCGGCGCGTCGTAGCGGCGTACCGAGGCAAACAGCTTGTGCATTTCGTCTGCCAACCAGCGATCGGCGCGGTTGTCGGTCGAGACGAGCAGCGTGCCCCCGATGGCCAACCGCTGATGCCCTTGTTGCAGCAGATCGCGGGTCAACTCGGCCTCGCCTTTGGACGAGGTGGGGAGCGCGACGACGTCGACCTCGTCGGTCGGCAGATCGGCCGCGCAGACGATCTGGGGCGGAATGGCCGAGGCGTCGGTGAACGCTGGCACGAGCGCGGCGCGGTACTGATCGAGATACCAACACACCACACGGCGACGTCCGGCGCGGGCGGCTGCGTGCGCCAACTGCGCGCGGCCCAACGAGGTGCAGAGCAGCCGGTCGCCAGGGATGCCCGCAAGTAATTCGCTCAGCAGTTGCTCGGCAGGGAACGGCGGCAAAGCGATCGCGGCGGGGTCGTCCTGCACTTCCAGGTCGGGCTTCTTCGGCACGTGTGCTTTCTCTTGGTGTCGATTATACTGAATCAAATACGGAGAGCCTCCGCTGCTCTGCTATCCTACCACGAGAACGTCTCCTTTTCTCACGATTCTGGCGAGCATGGCATGATGATCGCACGCAAACTGTGTGTGTTGTTGGGTTCGTTGTTGGTGTCGCTCGGCGCGACGCCGGGCCGAACGTACGCCGCGGCCCTCGACACGATCGAATTCAATCGCGATATCCGGCCGATCTTGTCCGATATGTGTTGGCACTGTCACGGGCCGGGCACACACAAGGCTGGGGTGCGGCTCGATCGGGCCGATTTGGCCCAGCTCAAGGGGGAGAGCGGCGCGGTGCCGATTGTGCCGGGCCAGAGCGCGGCGAGCGAGCTGATCCGCCGCATCTTGTCGACCGACCCGGCCGAGCGGATGCCCCCCGAGGAAGCGAACAAGACCCTCTCGAATGAGCAGAAGGATTTGCTGCGTCGTTGGGTCGATCAAGGCGCAAAGTATGAGAAACATTGGGCGTTCATTACCCCCACGAAGCCGACCGTGCCCACGGTGGTCGACAAGTCGGAGACGAGTCGCCATCCGATCGATGCGTTGATCGCGGCGCGGCTTAGCCAGTCGGGGTTGAAAATGTCGGCCGAGGCGGACCGCGCGACGCTCATTCGCCGCGCGGCGCTGGCCATCACGGGGCTGCCCCCCACGCTTGCCGAGATCGATCAGTACCTGAGCGACACGTCGCCGCAGGCGTATGAGCAGATGGTCGATCGGTACCTCAGCTCGCCCCGGTACGGCGAGGAGATGGCCCGTCACTGGCTCGACGTGGCCCGTTACGCCGACACACACGGCTTGCATTTGGACAACGAGCGACAGATGTGGCCCTATCGCGATTGGGTCGTGCAGGCCTTTAATGCCAACATGCCTTTCGATCAATTCACGATCGAGCAGTTGGCAGGCGATCTGCTGCCCGATGCGAAGCGCGAGCAGCTTGTCGCCACCGGCTTTAATCGCTGCGGCGTGACGACCGCCGAAGGGGGCTCGATCACCGAGGAGTGGTACTTCCGCAACGCGGTCGAGCGGACCTCGACCATGGCCGAGACGTGGTTGGGCCTCACGGCAGGCTGCGCGGTGTGTCACGATCACAAGTTCGACCCGCTCACGCAGCGTGACTTTTACTCGATGTATGCGTTCTTTTACTCGGCGGCGGGTTCTCCGCTCGATGGCAACCGACTGCTGCATGAACCCGTCGTCAAGCTCAGCACACCCGAGCAGGACAAGCAGCTCGCTGACATGGCGGCGCGGATCGCCACGCTGGGCAAGAGCATCGAAAAACTGAACAAAGAGCTGGCCTACAACGACCCCGCCGCGAGCGTGGCCGACGACGATGGCAACGATACACCGGCCGAAGAAGAACTCAAGAAGCGAGCCTTGGACCCGGCCTACTCGTTCCAGGCCTGGCTGTTGAACGTTGGCGACAAAGAGATCAACCAAGCGCCCAAAGATCTGCAAGGGCTGTTGCGCCCCTTCAAAGGGAGCAAAGCCAAACGGGTCGAGACGAGCAAGCTCGACAAACGGTTGCTCGAGTACTACGTGCAGCACGTTTGTGCCGAGACGAGCGACGACTTCGCGCCGCTGTTCAAAGAACGGGACAAGCTGACGAAGGATCGCGAGGCGCTCGACCAATCGATCCCGTCGAGCTACATCTTCCGCGACGAGCCCAAGCCGCGCGACGCGTTTGTCATGCTGCGCGGTCAGTACGACCGCAAGGGGGACAAGGTCGAACCGAACACGCCGGCTGAACTGCCGCCGCTGTCGGCAACGCCTCTTGCGCGCCGCGCCACGCGCCTCGATCTGGCTCGCTGGCTCGTGTCGAATGAGCAGCCGCTCACGGCGCGCGTGACCGTGAATCGGTTCTGGCAACAGCTATTTGGGACCGGGCTAGTCAAAACCAGTTACGACTTTGGCTCGCAAGGCGAGATCCCCAGCCATCCGCAACTCCTCGACTGGCTCGCGGTCACGTTTCGCGAAGGGGGCTGGAACGTCAAACAACTCGTGCGGCTGCTGGTCACGTCGGCCACGTTTCGACAGTCGTCGCGGATCGACCCCGCGGTGCTCAAGCTGGACGTCGACAACCGACTGTACGCCCGCGGCCCGCGATTTCGGCTCGACGCCGAACCGCTCCGCGACTCGGCGTTGTTCATCGGCGGGTTGCTTGAGTTGAGCCAGGGTGGCAAGGCGGTGAAGCCGTATCAGCCGCCGAACATTTGGGAGCCGGTGGGTTTTGCCGGTTCGAACACACGCTTTTACAAGCCCGATAGCGGCGCGGCCTTGTATCGCCGCAGTCTGTACACGTTCCTGAAGCGGACCGCCCCCGCGCCGTTCATGGCCAATTTCGATGCGCCGAACCGCGAGCAGTTTTGCACCCGCCGCGAGCGTAGCAACACGCCGCTGCAAGCCTTGCAGTTGATGAACGACGTGCAGTATTTCGAGGCGGCGCGGGGCTTGGCCCAGCGGATGCTGCGTGACGGCGGCGCGACGGCTGACGAACGGATCACACACGCCTACCGGCTCGTGCTGGCCCGGTCACCCGAGGCCGCCGAGCTGGCGATCGTGCGGCGCGAACTGTTGGCCCACCTCGACCGGTTCCGCTCCGACGCGGCGGCGGCCGACAAGGTGATTCATGTCGGCGACCTGAAGAGCCCCAGCGACTTGCCGCCGGGCGAGTTGGCCGCCTACACACTGCTGGCCAACATGCTGCTCAATCTCGACGAGGCGATCACGCGGAACTAACCCATCGAGTCCCTCGTGCGAGCTTGCCCCGTCGATCCCCCCGGCGGGAATGGATGCGTTCCTTGACAAGCGAGCCCCCCTGCGGGACGATTCTCTTTGAGACTCATCAAGCACGTGCTGCGAAGGGAACGCTCTGATGGCTACATGGTTCGCCCAACTCAATAATCCGTCCAGTGATTGGACCACCATCGCCATTATCTTTGTCCTGCTGTTTGGGCTGATCTTCGGCATTATCTTCTTGGTGATCGCCCAGCGGTTCGCGCGACTGTGGATCCAATCGGTCACGACCGGGGCGGGGATCGGCATCTTCGATCTGCTCGGCATGTGGTTTCGTAAAGTGCGGGCCGACGTCATCGTGCGCAGCAAGATCATGGCCGTGCAGGCAGGCCTGGGAGAGGAGACCGGCATCACGGGCCAAGCCTTGGAAGCGCATTATCTGGCCGGCGGCCGCGTGCCGCAGGTGATCCGCGCTCTGATCGCGGCCAACAAGGCCAAGATCATCGACCTCGACTTCAAGCTCGCTCGGGCGATCGACCTGGCTGGCCGCGACGTGCTCGAAGCGGTGCAGACGAGCGTGTATCCGAAGGTGATCGACTGTCCGGCGCGCGGCGCAGGCAAGGACACGCTCGACGCCGTCGCGAAGAACGGCATTCAACTCAAGGTCAAGGCCCGCGTGACCGTGCGCGCCAATTTGCAACAGTTGATCGGCGGCGCAACCGAAGAGACGATCATTGCCCGCGTCGGCGAGGGAATTGTCAGCGCGATTGGCTCGGCGACCTCGCATTACGACGTGCTCGAGAATCCCGACCTGATCTCGCGGGCCGTGCTCGATCGCAAGCTCGATTCGCAGACGGCGTTCGAGATCGTCTCGATTAACATTGCCGACATTGACGTGGGAGACAACATTGGCGCGCGGCTGCAAGCCGACCAGGCCGAGGCCGATACGCGCGTGGCGCGGGCCGGGGCCGAGAGCCGCCGCGCCATGGCCGTGGCCCAGGAGCAAGAAATGGTCGCCCATATCGAAGAGAGCCGGGCCAAGCTCGTCGAGGCCGAATCCGAATTGCCCAAGGCGATCAGCGAGTCGATCACCAGCGGCTCGCTGTCGATCCTGGAATACTACAAGCTTCGCAATCTGCTCGCCGACACCGAGATGCGCAGCTCGATTGCCGGCGCGAGCAACACCTCGCGCGCCAGCAGCCAACCGCGCATGAGCAATTGAGCGTGTGATGAAAGATATTCAAGTCACGATCGTCATCATTCTGATTGTGTTCTCGATCCTGAAGTGGATCGCGACGCAGCTCAGCAGCGTGGTCAAGAACCTCTCGCAGCAGATGCCCCCCGTGCCCCCCGCGAATCCGGCTCGACAGCAACTCGAAGACGAAGTGCGACAATTCGTGCAGAACGTGAAGAATCGCCCTGCCGCGTCGAGTGGCTCGCCCCAGCAGCCTGCGCAGCGCCAAAATCGTTCGCAGGGAAATCAGCCCCCGACCCAGCGCAAGCAAAACAAGAAAAAAAAATCGCCCGAGGTGGTCACGGCCCAGGTCGTCGAGCCGACCCGGCGACGGCTGCGCCCGGGGCTCGATGAGCAGGTCGGCACTGCCGAGTTCGAGGCGCGGGCCCACTCGATGTCGCACGTCGATCGCGAAGCGGCGGCTATCGATTCGCACGTCCATCAGGTGTTCGATCATCAGCTCGGCAAGCTCGATCATGACGTGTCCGCGATGAGCGAGCAGCGGACCGAGGGCCCCGAAACTCCGGTGTCGCTGGGAGATATCACGGCCGGCATGTTGGCCAATCCCGTCAGCGTGCGGCAGGCCGTCATCATGTACGAAATCCTCGCTCGGCCCGAGCATCGTTGGTAGGGGGCGGGTTGATCGTTCGCCGCTCGGGCGATAACCTACTGGGCTCGCAGCGCGGGTTTTTTGACCGTGACGTTCGACGTTAGCCGCGTCGCGGCTAACGTCAGGGGATGATGTCGCCCCACCTCCAGCTCTGCCTACCACTGCTTTACCATCGGATACCCTCACCATGACTGACCTCGCGATTGTTCCTGGCAAAACTCGACTCGGCTGGATTGGCACCGGCGTGATGGGCAGCAGCATGTGCGGTCACCTGATCGCCAAGGGCTTTGCCTGCACCGTCTACAATCGCACCAAAGACCGCACCGCCGCGCTCGTGGCCAAGGGAGCCCGCTGGGCTGAGAGCCCCAAGGCGGTCGCCGAACAGGCGGATGTCATCTTCACGATCGTCGGTTTTCCGAGCGACGTTCGCGACGTCACGCTGGGCAGCAACGGTACGCTGGCGGGTAGCAAGTCGGGCAGCATCCTTGTCGACATGACCACAAGCGAGCCGTCGCTGGCGGTCGAGATTTATCAGGCGGCCCAGGCCAAGGGGGTTCACAGCGTCGACGCGCCGGTCAGCGGCGGCGATATCGGCGCCAAGGAAGCCCGGCTCTCGATCATGATTGGCGGCGACAAGCAGGTCGTCGATGCCTTGCAGCCCTGCTGGGACGCGATGGGCAAGACGATCATCCACCAGGGGGCGGCCGGTGCCGGACAGCACACCAAAATGGCCAACCAAATTCTCATCGCCAGCAACATGATTGGCGTTTGCGAGTCGCTGCTGTACGCCTACAAGTCGGGCCTCGACTTGGAAACCGTGCTCAAGTCGGTGGGCCCCGGCGCGGCCGGTAGCTGGTCGCTCGCCAATCTCGCCCCGCGGATCATGGCCAACAACTTCGACCCCGGCTTTGTGGTCGAGCACTTCATCAAGGACATGGGGATCGCCTTGGCCGAGTCGCGTCGCATGGGTTTGGCGATGCCCGGCTTGGCGCTCGCGCAGCAGTTGTATATTTCGCTGGCCGCGCAGGGCTACAACCGGCACGGGACCCACGCGCTCGAGATCGCGCTCGCGAACATGGCCGGCGTCGACTGGAAGAACCGCAAGTAGCCATCGT
>CAZZBK010000017.1:40879-50785 GCA_964652155.1 uncultured Planctomycetaceae bacterium
ATCGCGCTCGCGAACATGGCCGGCGTCGACTGGAAGAACCGCAAGTAGCCATCGTTCACCCGTCCCCAGAGCCGGTTCGTCTCGGACCGGTGGTGTGAGAGTCCGCAGCGGCATGGCGAGATCGTCGAGCCGCTCACGTAGGGCCCGAGACGCTGTCCGGCTCGGGAAGACGCTGCCTGCGGGTCGCCCGTCGACGCAATCGGGATGGCCTAGAACAACTCGTCGATCGGTCGGCCGATGGGGAGCACCTGATTGGGTCGGCCAGCGTTGTCGAGGAAGTGGGCCGAGGTGTCGACCCCTAGATGCCGGTAGATCGTGGCCAGCACGTCGTGCGGAATTTTGGGGTTGTCCTTGGGGGCCTCGGCCTTGCTGTTGGTCGAGCCCACGACGCGGCCCCCCTTCACGCCGCCACCGGCGATGGCGACGCTCATGGCCTGTGGCCAGTGATCGCGGCCGGCCTTGTCGGCCCCGGCGCGGGTGTTGATCCGCGGCGCGCGGCCCATCTCGCCCCAGGCGACCACGAGCGTTTTGTCGAGCAGCCCGCGCTCGCGCAGGTCGTTCATGAGCGCCGAGTACGCCAGGTCCCAGCGTGGCAGGAAGACATTTTGCAGCGACCAGAAATTGTCTTCGTGCGTGTCCCACCAGCGGCAGTCGACGGTGACGAGCCGCACGCCGGCTTCGACGAGTCGTCGAGCCAGTAGGATCCGCTGCCCCCAGTTGGGCGCGTCGCCGCCGGCGACCACGCGCGTCGACTGATAGCCGGGATAGATACCGTAGCGGCGGCGGACGGAGTCGCTCTCGGCATCAAAATTGAACGCGTTGCGCGCCGCCGAGCCCGTGACCATCTCCCAAGCCTGGGCACTGAATTTGTCGAGGGCCCCCATCATGCCCGAGGTGTCGGCGTCGCGGCGCATGGTGTCGAGCGCGGCGAGCATTTCGCGGCGGCCCCCCAGCCGTTCGACCGAAATGCCTTCGGGGGGCGCCATGTTCGGCACGCTGAATCCGCTGCCTGCGGCCGGATCGGAGAGCGTCTCGAACGGACGATAGGCCGGCCCGAGATACGAGGCGTCGGTCCCCGGGACCATCTTCGGCACCATCACATAGGCGGGCAGCCGCGGGTCGCGGTCTTGCAGTTGTTTCTTGACAATCGAGCCCACGCTCGGATGCATGTTCTGATCCGCAGCCGGTCCCGACTTGTAGCCCGTAAAACAGACTTGGTCGCCGGTGCTGTGATCGGTTTTATCCTCGGGACGCTGGTGCATGCTGCGAATGATCGACCAGTCGTTCATGCACTGCGCGGTGAGCGGCAAGTGCTCGCAGATTTGAATGCCAGGAGTGGCGGTCGAGATGGGATCGAACTCGCCGCGGATTTCCACGGGCGCGTCGGGCTTCATGTCCCACATGTCGATATGGCTCGGGCCGCCACGCATCCAGAGAATGATCACCGAGGTGTCTTTGCGGGCATGGCGCGGCGCGGCCTCGTTGGCCTGCAACAACTGCGGCAGCGACAGACCCCAGGCCGACCCGGCACTCAACACGCCGGCGCGTAAAAAGTCGCGGCGACCCGCGCTCAGCGCAGTGCGAAACGGACGGCAACCCTCAGCATGCAACGGCATATTCCACTCACCAACGGCAGGAAAATACTTGGGTGGGCTTCTTAAACACGCGCGAGGCGAGCGCGGGGCCCCCCGCTGCCCCGTAAGACATTGACACAATCGACGGCTTGGTTACATGGTTCGGAACAAAACAGCGAACCCAGACCCGACGCGCGCCGGGGAGTGTTGTCTCGCCAATCTTCTCAGCTAAGTCAGATTACCAAGTCTGATCCGCCAATCAAGCTATCTTGCATTTGCAATTACTTATGCATACATGCTCTCAGTAGCTCGAAGGGGGGCGGCACCGTGTGTTGTCGTTACAGCTTCAAGCCCCGAATCTCGTCGACGCTGACGGTGAGCGTCTCCCCTGTGTGAGCGTCACCGTTGTGGGTGGCTGGTGGTTTGCGAAGCAAACCCCGGCGAGTGACATGAGACACCGCCTCGAAGTGAGCCGGGGTTTGCAGACGCAAACCGCCAGCCACCCGCCGCGCCATGGACGGCCGGCGAAGCCCAGCCTCAGCGTCGCCGTCCGAAGTCGTGACGACTTGAGAGGTTGCCGAGCAACCAGCCCAGGAACACGGACCGTATCGGCTGCGCGAACTCATCCCCGACCGCTCGGTCGGGGCTCGGAGGGGTATGTGCCGGGCGAGAGGTGAATCGCGTGGCAAGATCGACTACCCTGGTAAGCACGTTGATCGTTCGCCATCGTGATCTGGTTTCAGGAGTGTGTTCGATGATTCGCCTGTTGTCTCGCCGGCTGCTGGTGTCGTGGGTTGCGCTCTTCTGCTTGCCGTCGCTCGCCTGGGCTGAGAAAGATGGCAAGGTGCAGGTCTTGTTGTTGGGCGACAGCACGACGATCGGCAGCGTGTGTCGCAAGACGAATCCCGACGGGCCGCACCTCGAAGATGTGATCCGGCTGTTGCTGGCGACCGACCCTTCGCTGCCGCCGACTCAGGTCATCAACCAAGGCCGCGACGGCGAATACATTCACGGCCTGTTGCAAGGACGGTACGCCAAAGACATCGCGTCGCTCCAGGGGATCGACTACGTGTTTTTTCGTTATGGGCTGAACG
The DNA here is from genome assembly GCA_964652155.1 of uncultured Planctomycetaceae bacterium. Classification (GTDB taxonomy): domain Bacteria; phylum Planctomycetota; class Planctomycetia; order Pirellulales; family PNKZ01; genus CAZZBK01. The sequence continues at coordinate 43,548 of CAZZBK010000017.1, forward strand.
ACAACAGCAAGCGCGAGAACTTCGCGGAGAATTTTCCGCTCGACATTCGCGCGCTGATCGCCCGACTGCGGCAGGATTTTCCGCGCGCGGTCATCGTGCCGATGACGATCATCCCCTACATTTCGGCCGAAAAGGACGCGCAGATCAACGCCCTGATTAAGCAAGGGGCGGCGGCGGAACAGTTGCCCGTGTTCGATGTGTACACGCGCTACAGCGCTGAGTTGTCGCATGGCGCAAACATGCTCAACTACCGTCGCTACGCGCTCGATAAAATACCCGAGCCGCAGCGTGGCTGGGTGCAGCCGTTTGTGCTGGCCGGCTCGGTGGTCGTGATGGACAACCGTCTCGACGCGCACTTTCGTGACCTCCCGGGTTGGTTCGCGGATCGGCATCCGAACCTCGCGGGCTACCATGTGATTGGCGACGAGACGGCGAAGTACCTCGCCGAGCGGTTGAAGAAACGATAACGACCAAGGGTCACGTCCATGAACACGCTTGTTTGGTCGGTGCTATTTTGCTCGTCGGCTGCGCTCGGGGCACCGGACGTGATCATTCGCCACGCCCAGGTCGTCGACGGGACGGGCAATGCCCCATTTGTGGCCGACGTGGCGATCGAAGATGGCAAGATCACGGCAGTCGGCAAGATCGACGAGGTCGGCACGGCCCGGGTGATCGACGCCCGGGGGTTGGTCATCGCGCCGGGCTTTATCGATCTGCACACGCATAGCGACGCGGGCATTGTCGCGCCGCTGACGCGGGCCAATATCAACTACCTGACCCAAGGTTGCACGACGATCGTGACGGGCAATTGCGGATCGGGCCCGACTGACGTGGCGGCGTACCTTGCCAAGATCGACGCGGCCGGGGCGGGGACGCATGTCATGCACCTGCTGCCGCAAGGCTCGCTCCGCGATCGGGTGATGGGACGCGCTCGCCGCGCGGCCACGCTCGACGAACTCAACGAGATGCTCCGGCTCTCCGAGCAGGCGATGCGCGACGGCGCGTTCGGCATGTCGACCGGCTTGATCTATGTCCCCAGCATGTACGCCGACACCGCCGAGATCGTCGCCATTGCCAAGGTCGTTGCCCAACAGCAAGGTCTGTACGTCAGCCATATTCGCGGCGAAGGGAGCGACTTGCTCGACAGCGTCCGCGAGGCGCTCGCGATCGGCCAGCAAGCCCAGGCCGCCGTGCATATCTCGCATTTCAAAGCCAGCGGCAAGCATGTCTGGGGCACGCTCCGCTTGGCGGGAGAGCTCATCGAGCAAGCCCGGGCCAAAGGCCAACGCGTGACCGCCGATCAATATCCCTACGCGGCCAGCAGCACGTCACTCGAAGCGACCGTGCTGCCAGGCTGGGCCCGCGAAGGGGGCCGCCAAGAACTCGAACGACGCTTGAATGACGACACCTCGCGCGAAAAAATCCTCGAACATGTCCGCAAACAGTTCGCACATATCCATCGCTTGCAAATTGTCGCCTGTCGCTGGAGACCCGAGTGGGTCGGCAAAATGTTCGACGAACTCGCCAGCAGCGACAAGCTCGCCGAGTTGGCAATCGAAATTGAGCAGCACGGCGGCGCGGGGATCATCAACTATGGCATGCACGAGGACGATGTCCGCTACGCCATGCAGTTGCCCTGGGTCGCCACGGCCAGCGACGGCAGCGCCAAGATCATGACCAGCGAGCAGCCGCATCCTCGATCGTTCGGCACCTTCAGCCGCAAGGTGGGGCGTTACGCCATCGAAGACAAGGTTGTCTCGCTCGCGCATGCCGTCCGCAGCGCCAGTGGCCTGCCGGCCGATATTCTCGGCCTGACCGATCGCGGCTACATCAAGCCGGGGCTCGCGGCCGACCTCGTGGTGTTCGATCCCGAGACGTTTCGCGATCGCGCCACCTTCGCGCAGCCGTATCATTACTCGACGGGCGTGAAGTACGTGCTGGTCGACGGCGTGAGTGCCGTGCATGAGGGGGTGCCGACCGGCGCTCTAGCCGGCCGCGCGCTGCGCAAACACGCCCCCTCGCCGCCCAAGGCCAAGTGACGCCGCTCGGCAAACAATCACGACTCACACGGTCATCGCACCGAAAAAACCGCAATTGATAGAGTGCTGGCCGCAAAAAACTCAAAAAGTTGCAAAGCAACAAATGGGAATCACGCCCCCCCTCGTTCGCGACATGACTCGATACTTTTTTGCGATTCCTTGTGTTTCTTGCGGCGATTGAACGCAGTTGAAAGGGCCCGGGCGTCTACCGTTTGAGTCACTATTTCTTATAGACCAGCTTGCCGTCGAGGTACGTGCGGAGCACCTGCGTGTCGCGAATTTTCATCGCGTCGCACTCGAGTAAATCGCGATCGACAACGATCAGGTCGGCCAGCTTGCCCACTTCGAGCGAGCCGAGTTGGTCCTCGCAGAAGAGCAGCACGGCGTTGTTGATCGTGTAGTAGCGGATCATCTGCTCGCGGGTCAGCGCCTCTTCGGGGTGCAAGGGCTGTTCGAGGCCGCGCGCGAGCCGGGTCACGGCGGTCTGCATGGCTAGGAACGGGTTGTAGAAGTTAATGCTCCGCAGCGAGCCGATCTTTTGCATGTGATCGGAGCCGCCGCCGACGATGCCGCCCGACTTGAAGATGGTGCTCAGCGGCTGAAAGTAACGAAGCCGATCGTAGCCGAACTGCGCCAGCAGCGTCTTGCCGTCGAGATTGAGCCAGGCGGGCTGAATGTCCAGCACCACCCCCAGCTTTGCCGCTTGTTGGACCGCTTCCAGGCTCATGAAGTTGCTGTGCGTAATGCACGGGCGGGTGGCGCGGATCGGGAGCGACTTGTTGACCTCGGCGTAGGCGTCGAGCAGCGTGTGAACCGCGCCGTCGCCGACGCTATGGGCCGTGAACTGCAAGCCGTTTTCGACCGTGATGCGAACGATCTCCTGGAGATGGTCGGGCTCGATGTAGCGGAGCCCCTGATAGCGCGGGTCGTCGATCGAGTAGATTTTGCTCACGCCCCAGGGCTCGCGCATGTAGGCGCTGCCGGTGAGCATGCCGCCATCGAGAAACATCTTGATGCCGACGATTTGCACCCAGGGGTCTTTTTGCCGCAGCGAGTTGGCAGCCACCTGCTTGATCCGCTGCTCGACCTCGCTCACTTTGCCGCCGGGACTTACACCCATGCTGGCCTTCATGCGGACGGTGAGCTTGTCGGCCCCTTTGAGCCGCGCGTACTGGGTCAGGCTATCGTTGCCGCAGTTGCGATCCGAGACGGTCGTCAGGCCGACCGAGTTGTAGTCGGCAAACAGGGCGCGCAACTGTTCGTCACGCTGCTCGGTAGTCGCGCTGCGCGACTTGCTGCTCGATTTGATGTAATGGCCGGCGCTGCGCAAAATGCCGGTCGGCTCGCCGGTCATCGGGTCCTTTTCGATCTTGCCCGTGCCGGTCCCTTTGAAGTCCTTGTCGATGCCGCTGAGCTTGAGTGCCAGCGAGTTCACACTCGCGTCGGGGCCGGTCGAGAACATCACCGGATGCTCAGGGGCGACCGCGTCGAGTTCAGCCTTGGTGGGATAGCGCTGCTCTTTGAGCCGCGTGATGAAGACCTGCCGCACGACGATCCATTGCCCCTTGTCGAGCGTCTTGGCCCGCGAGCCGATGTAGTTAAGCACGTCTTGAATGGTTTCCATGTCGGGAATCGGATGATCCCATTCGTGCATCGCCGCGCCGGTCGGATGAACGTGCGAGTCCATCAGCCCCGGCAGCACCATGCCTCCGCGCAGGTCGAGCACCTCGGTCTTGGGTCCGCGCAGCTTGAGCACCTCGTCGTTCGTACCGACGGCGAGCAGCTTGTTGCCCCCGATGGCGACCGCCTGCTGGAGCGAAAATGCCTGGTCGACCGTGACGACCTTGCCGTTGTGCAAGATCACGTCAGCCACGTCGGCCAACGACGGCGAGACGAGCGACAGCCACGCAAGCGTGAGCAGGAACGATCGCAACATGAGAAACAACTCCGTGAGGGTGATCCGAGGGTGAGCGGGGCCGCTATTGCCACGCCAGGGGGTCGAGGCCGGGGGCACGCCATCCTATGGTAACGAATGGTCGTCGCTGAAGGAAATTTCTCGCCCGCGCGGCCTGTTGGTCATTCATCTCACGCTCTGGGTACCATGAAAGGCGGTGGCGAAACGGTTCCCGGCGGACGAGGGTTCCGCGCGCACGCCCTTCTCTCACCGGGAGAAGGTGGCCGCAGGCCGGATGAGGGTCGTTCGCCTTGTCACGATGTTCTCCCACTGCACAGCAGCAGCGCCTCAGGGTGTGTGAGCGTCACCGTTGTGGGTGGCTGGTGTTTTGCGTTAGCAAAACCCGGCCCTTCGCGTTGTCAGTCAGGTTCGCAACCTCGTTCGCATAGCCGATTGTGTTGGCAGGCGTTTTGCCTCAGGGTGTGTGAGCGTCACCGTTGTGGGTGGCTGGTGTTTTGCGTTAGCAAAACCCGGCCCTTCGCGTTGTCAGTCAGGTTCGCAACCTCGTTCGCATAGCCGATCGTGTTGGCAGGCGTTTTTCTGACTCAAAACACCAGCCACCCAGACGCGAACCCGCCTCGGGCAATGTAGTTAAGCGCGGCCCGCTCGAAGCGGGTGCTCCGGGCGGAGTTTGTGGCCTGAAACGGTTGATTGGTACGACCGCTCCAGCCGCTTTGACCGTTGAAAAAGAGCGCCCGGCCGCTTATCCTAAAGTGTTCTGCCCTTTTAGGTTGATTTCAGATGAGTCACCCCGTTTTACCGCACGGGGCTTTTTGTTCTTTGGGAGGCGTTTCGCTCGTGGCTACCGTTAATAAGCCGTCTACCGTGCCGCAGGTCGCTAGTGGTGCCGATATCCTCATTCAGGCCTTGGTTAACCACGGCGTCGAGATGATCTTTGCCTATCCGGGCGGGGCCAGCATGCCAATGCACCAAGCCCTGACGCGCGTCAAAGACCGCCTGCGCACCGTGCTCCCCCGTCATGAGCAAGGGGGCGGCTTCGCGGCTCAAGGCTACGCGCGGGCCACCGGCAAGGTCGGGGTCTGCATGGCCACCAGCGGACCCGGCGCCACGAACCTCGTCACCTGCATCGCCGACGCCAAGCTCGACAGCATTCCGCTCATCGCCATCACCGGCCAGGTCGGCACGCGCGTCATCGGCTCCGATGCGTTCCAAGAAACGCCGATCGTCGAGGTCTGCCGCGGCATCACCAAGCATCACTACCTCGTGACCGACGTGAACGACATTCCGCGCGTCGTCAAAGAGGCGTTCCACATTGCCACCACGGGCCGACCCGGCCCGGTGCTCATCGACATGCCCAAAGACATTCAGATGTCGATGACCACGCCCAACTACGATGTGCCGATGAACCTGCCGGGCTACCGCACCGAAGCTCGTCAGGCGAAGCCCGAGCAGATCGCCCAAATCGCAGCGGCCATTAAACTCGCCAAGCGACCGGTGATCTACGCCGGCGGCGGCGTCATCATCAGCGAAGCGAGCGACGAACTGCGCAAGCTCATCAAGAAGACCGGCATCCCCGTCGCGCTCACGGTCATGGGCCTGGGGGCGTATCCCAACGGCGAGCCGCTGTGCCTCGACATGCTCGGCATGCACGGCAGCGTGTACGCCAACTACGCGGTCGATCAGGCCGATCTGCTCATTGCGCTGGGCGTGCGATTCGACGATCGCGTGACCGGCAAGGTGGCCGAGTTTGCCAAACATGCCAAGATCATTCACGTCGACATCGACCCTTCGGAAATCAACAAGAACAAGGTGGCCCATATCGGCGTGGTGAGCGACGTGCGCTACGCACTGAGCGAGTTGAACAAGGTGGTCGAGCCGCCGCAAGATCAGGAGTCGCTCCGCAGTTGGCACCAGTTGATCGCCAGTTGGAAGAAGAGCGACCCCTTCAGCTTCGACCGCTCGTTCAAGGGCATTACCCAACAGTCGGCCATCGAGATGCTCTCGAAAAAGACCGCCGCAATGGACACCATCATCAGCGTCGGTGTCGGTCAGCATCAGATGTGGGCCGCCCAGTATTACCAATTCAAGAAGCCGCGCACGTGGTTGAGCTCTTCGGGCTTGGGCACGATGGGCTTCGGTCTCCCCGCCGCGATGGGTGCCAAGAGCGCGCACCCCGACAAGCTCGTGATCGACATCGACGGCGACGGCAGCTTCTTGATGAACATCCAAGAACTGGCCACCTGTGTCTGCGAAAAGCTGCCGGTCAAGGTGCTCCTGCTCAATAATCAGCATCTGGGCATGGTCGTGCAGTGGGAAGACCGCTTCCACAATAGCAACCGCGCGCACACCTACCTCGGACCGATCGACGACCCCGAGGCGATCGGCAAGGGGGACGGACTCGGCCCCAAGAAACGCTATCCCGATTTCGTCGAGATTGCCCGGGGCTTTGGCTGCGGCGCGCGTTATGTGCGCGACATGGCCGACTTGTCCGGCGCGATCGACGAGATGATCGCCTACGATGGCACCTACGTGCTGGATGTCGAGGTCCCCTACCAAGAGCACGTGCTGCCGATGATCCCCTCGGGCAAGACAGTCAAGGATCTCATCAAGGAATGATGAATCAAATGCTGAATGCGGAATGCTGAATGATGAACGCGGAGCGCTCTGAACGTGTGTCATCCGCTGTCCGCTGTCCGCTTTCGGCTTGGTACTCGTTGCTGCTTGTGCTCTTGGTGTTCGCCGTCTTTGGCGAGACACTGAGCTTCGAGTTTCTCACCTGGGACGACGACCTGCATGTCACGGCCAATCCGCGACTGCGGCCGCTCACGTGGTCGGGCGTGCTCGACTTCTGGCGATACCCGTACGAAAAGCTCTACATTCCACTGAGCTACGGTCTCTTCGCCACGGAAGTGGCCTTGTCGCAGGCGCTGCATGGTGTCGATGCGCCCCTCGATGCGAGTCTGTTTCATGCCATGAGTGTGCTGTTGCACGCGATCAATGGCGTGCTCGCGCTGCTGTGGTTGCGACGACTTGTGCAGGAGCCGACCGCGGCTCTGCTCGGGGCACTGCTGTTCGCGCTGCATCCACTACAGATCGAAAGCGTCGCCTGGGTCAGCGAGCAACGCGGACTGCTCAGCACGCTGCTCGTCTTGCTGTGCCTGCTCATCTATCGGCCCGAGTGCGCTTCACGATCTCCGAGCGCATCTCTTGGCGCACTCGTCTGCTTTGTGCTGGCCATGCTCGCCAAACCCAGCGCGGTCGTCACGCCCGGGTTGTTATTGCTC